>VSNG01000013.1 GCA_009774175.1 Lachnospiraceae bacterium
GTCATGCTCCATTTTGCAGGCATCGCCCGCCGCGATTACGGGGTCAACGCCGAGATGGACCAGCCAGTCCGTCAGCAGGGTGTGGCGTTCATAGACGCTTTCCGCGATTTTTCGTCCGTCTTTTGTCAGACTGAGAAACCCTTCTTCTGAAACGGTGATGTATCCGCGGTTTTTCAGGTTTTTCACGGCGACGCTTACGCTCGGCTTTGAAAAATTTAGTTCGGTTGCCACGTCGATGGAGCGTACCACAGAGAGGCGGCTGCTCAAAATCAGTATTGTTTCGAGGTAGTCCTCAAGGGATTCCTCGGCTTTGTGCCGGATATAACTCATGGTATCACTGTACTCCTTTCCGGAACGGAATCCCGTCCGTGAGCTATAGTAAACGACATAACAAATTTCTGTTTCCGCTTTTTGCAGAATCCATATACGGTAGCTTCTGCAAGGCCGAAAATGAAATTTCTAATGTCGTTAATTATCATCCTAACACTTTAGGGAGGGCGGCGCAAGGTCTGACGGTAAAAAGGGTGTTATCAAATTTTATTAAGTTATCAGCGGCCACTGGCAGGTGCGCCGCATTTTTGAAAAGTAAGGGTTAGACTTTACTAACCCAAGAGGGAAGAGAGGAATGTTTTATGGTAAAGATCACGGCGGGAATTGACGGGATGGCGTGTGGTATGTGTGAGGCGCATATCAATGAGGCGGTGCGTAACGCCTTTCCGATAAAGAAAGTGACCAGTTCGCACACAAGGAAAGAAACCGTCATCCTGGCGGAGAGGGAGATACCCGAATCGGCGCTTCGCAAAGTCATTGCGGAGGCAGGGTATGATGTAATGAGCGTGAACTGGGCGCCGTATGAGAAAAAGGGACTGTTTGCAAGACGGGAGAAGATTGAAAATTAAAATTTGAGATGCGCAAAAAGCCGGGCAGAAATGGGGAAAATTATGAAAGACAATAAAGGATTCTGGGACAGGTTGGCAAGGCTGAACTGCAACATAATAACATGGAAGAAAGAAAATAATTTTGACATAGAGAAAACAGGGCAGAAGGAGGTGCAGGCTTGCAACAGAAAAAAACGGTGGAGGATTATCTAAAAACAATCTATATCCTTTCCCAAAATAAGGATGTGCACGGGGCGGATATTGCAAGGGCGATCGGCGTTTCACGGCCGACAGTCTGCGTGTCCTTGAAGGCGCTTGTGGCGGAAGGAAGCGGAGGAACATAAGGATGAATACGTTACAGAGTGCAGCTGCAACGGCTTTTCTGGTGTGTTTATCCGAATGTTCGGCTCGGCGGATGACCCCGTTTATTTTGATTTTGCGGTACTCTGCCTGCGGATTTATCTTTCCCTTATCCTTGTCACCTGTGCACAGAAGGTTTGCGCCATCTTCCTGCAGTCTATCGGTAAGGCAAAGGCAGCCGCACCGTTGTCTGTCCTGCGGGATGTGCTGCTGATTGTTTTTTCCCTTTTGATCCCTGTTTTCCTGGGTGTTACCGGTATTTTCTGGGCAGCCCCGGCTGCGGATGTGCTTGCCATTTTAGCTACGGCGGTAGTCATGGTACGGGTGTGGAAGGAATTGGACCAGGAGAAGGAAGAGAAGGAGCCTGCTGTTGCGGCGATCCGGCCGTCCCGTCAGGGAACGGTTATCACGATTGCCAGGGAGCATGGCTCCGCCGGAAAGAGGATTGGACAGATCGTGGCAGAAAAACTGGATATTCCCTGCTATTATAAAGAGCTGGTGGCCGTTGCCGCTCAGGAAAGCGGCTTGGCGCAGGAATTTATTTCCGGCATCAATTCCGATGAAAATGCCGTTATGCGGGAGCTGTACCTCACAGCCGACCCGGTAAAGCGCGCTGTCGCGGCGCAGGAAAAAGCCATCCGCCATATTGCAGATGCGGGCTCCTGCGTCATCATAGGACGCTCGGCGGACTATGTGCTGCGTTATTATCCGAATGTGGCCCGTATTTTTATCTATGCACCGGAAAGCTACCGGGAGAAAAAGGTAATGGAAATGTACGGGGACAGCCCGGAGGCTGCGAAAAAGAGCATTGCAAGGTCGGATGCCGCAAGGAGCGCATATTATAAAAGCATTTCCGGACAGGAGTGGGGCAATCCCCACGGCTATGAACTGTGCATTGACGCATCGGTGGGCGAGGAGGCAGCAGCAGACATGATCTGCAGTTATATCAGACGGGTGGGTTCTGTCCATTGATTTTTCATTTATACAAAGGTTTATCAATTTTCAGCCGGATAAATTGACAAATTATTTTCTCAGTGCTAGTATCAAGTGTACCTGTGCTACAGCGTCTTACTATGATGATGCTTTCGCTTAATGTGAGCGATGGCAATTTTGGACAGGAACTTTTGAAGCAGATGCATAAGCCGCAGAATGACTCATGCACCAGAAAATGGAGAAGGCCCTGCTATCTGGTATCAATCCGCTCATTACAGGTTTAATAAAAGAGGGAATGGAGCAGGGTATATGTCAGACAGATTATCCGGAAGAAGCTTTACGGTACTCTTTCGGTAGGACTTCAAAATATGTTTTAAATGCCGCAGTAAATTTGCTCTGGCTGTCATAGCCGACAGCCTGTGCGATTTCAGCTATGTTCTTATTCGTTTCTTTTAACAGTTTTGCAGCCTGTCGCATTCGGTGTTCCTTGATATGTGCCGCAATGGAGGTTCCATAGACTGACTTAAAAGCGCTTTTCAAAGTTGTTGGATTGATGAGATATTGTCTTGAGAGTTCCTCTATGGTAATTCTCTGCTCCATGTGCTGCAAAAGCTGGTCATGGATTTCCCGGATCGTTTCGGTCAGCTCGAATTGATATTCAGCCAGTTTGCTTTGGGGCGTAAACTCCATTTTGGCAAGGTAAAGCAGCAATTCCAAAATCTTGATCTTTTGGTATGGAAACATAAGCGTTTCAGGCTGGTTATAAAATGCAGAAAAAATACTTTCTGTCCGTTCATTTCCAGCAAGAAAGACAGGTCTGTCATCTTGGCAGAATTTTTCGGGTAATATGGTTTCAAAAATACCAAAGTTTTTTAACAATTCTGGAGGAGTGTCAGAGGCTTCCTGCAGATCAATATAGATGCCAAGTCCCTGATACGTACCGTTTGGAAAGGTAAGTACGGAATCCGTACAGGCTTTCATGGTATGTAGGGAGAAATCTCCCGGATTCAAATAAATTCGGTTTCCGCTTTTCATCTCCCACATCATCTGTCCGGCCTTGCAGTAGTTAATCTGAATGATGTGTGATAGAGCTTTATGCTGCACAGAAAAAGAATCGGTTGAAAAAGTAAGATAACATAACCCTATGCCGGGATAAAGCGGAATAAAAGTTTGTGATACCTCTTGATGTAATTTCTCCACATTTTTTTGTATTTCTCTTAATTCCTCATTCATAAGACAGACCTCACAATTTAGGGCAGGTGATTTCCATGACCTGCTCAATCATTTGATGCAGCAAACGCCCCTGTTCTGTATCTGCGGCTCGATAATATACTTCCTTTCCTTCACGCCGGCAAATGATCAGACCGCTGTTTTTCAATGGTCTGAGATGATGTGAAACTGCCGGGCTTGACATATGGAGCATGCCTGAAATATTGAGGACACATTCCTCCTGGTGGCATAGGAGCCAGAAAATCCGGATTCTGGTGGTATCGCCAAGCTGTTTGAAAACTTCTGCTACGGTTTGGAAATAGTCTACACGGTCTAATTGTTTCTGGATTAGTGCGGTCTGCGGTCCTTCTCCATGTTGGTGTGGTAATTTCAAATTATCCATATTGTTATCCTTTCTTTTATTTGCATTTCGCCCAAACGGAAATACTTTTCGCCCGTTTAGGAAGGAATGCTTTGGGGATATTGACGTGTGCCTTTCGCTGTATTATACTGCAACCATAATAATTAAACAAGTACTTAATTGCTGAATTTAAAAACAACAAGGAGGAATTTTCCAATGAAGAAGACTTACAAGATCGAGGTAGACTGTGCAAACTGTGCAAACCTGATGGAGGATGCGGCCCGTAAAACAGCAGGAGTACAGAGCGCAACGGTCAATTTCATGACGCAGAAGATGATCGTGGAATTTGACGAGGGGCAGGAGCCGAAGGATGTTATGAAGAATGTGCTGGATGCCTGCAAGAAAGTGGAGCCGGACTGCGAGATTTTCCTGTAAGCGGCAGCAGCCAGTGATGGAATGACACCCTTAAAATGCACCGCTGCAGTTTAGGGGTGTCATTTTTAACAATTACAATTAAACAATTAAGCATATTTTGAAAGGAGATTTTACTATGCAGGAATTAGTAATCAGCATATTGCTGACAGTTGTTATTATAATGGCTGCTGTACTTCTTATTTTTGTCGGCAGCCGAAAAGATGGCATGACAAGAAAGCAACGGGTTATGATGATCCGTATTTTGATTAGCGCCGGAATTTTACTGGCGCTCCAGTTTGTTTCAGCAGAGATGTTTGATAAGGCTGACAGTTATTTATTTCCGTCCGCAGGAAGATGGCTTCGTTTTGGATGCTATCTGGTTGACTATCTGATTATCGGATATGACATTCTGAGGAAAGCTGTAAAGGGCATTAAAAACCGCCAGGTATTTGACGAGAGTTTTCTGATGGCAGTGGCTACGATCGGGGCAATGGCGCTGGCTATTTATGAGAATGGCGAATATCTGGAAGCCATCGCCGTTATGCTGTTTTACCAGATTGGGGAGTGGTTCCAGGGGTATGCGGTTGGAAAGAGCCGCCGCAATATCAGCAACCTGATGGATATTCGACCCGATTATGCGAATGTAGAGAAAAATGGAAAGTTAGAGCAGGTAGACCCGGATGAAGTAGGGATTGGCAGCGTGATTGTTGTCCAGCCGGGAGAGAAAGTGCCGATTGACGGGATTATCGTTGAGGGAGCTTCCAGTCTGAATACCAGCGCATTGACCGGGGAAAGTCTGCCCAGAGAGGCAAAGGTTGGCGATGAAGTAATCAGCGGATGTATCAGCATGACAGGAGTATTAAAGATACAGACAACAAAAGAGTTTGGGGAATCCACGGTTTCCAAGATTTTGGATTTAGTGGAAAATGCAAGCTCCCGCAAATCAAAGTCAGAAGATTTTATCTCGAAGTTTGCAAAAATATATACGCCTGCCGTCTGCTATGCGGCTTTGGCGCTGGCGTTCCTTCCCCCTGCCTGCCGTATGCTTTTTATGGGATTGTCTGCGGACTGGGGCGTCTGGATTTACCGGGCATTGACATTCCTCGTTATCAGCTGCCCTTGTGCGCTTGTAATCAGTATTCCATTGAGTTTCTTTGCGGGAATCGGAGGCGCAAGCAAGGAGGGCGTGCTGGTGAAAGGTTCCAACTATCTGGAAATCCTCTCCCAGACAAAGTATGTTGTTTTTGACAAAACGGGAACCATGACAAAAGGTGTCTTTGAAGTAAACGGGATTCACCATTCTACCATAGAGAATGAAAAACTGCTGGAGTATGCGGCTCTTGCAGAGAGCGCTTCTTCCCACCCCATCAGCAAGAGCTTACAGCGGGCATATGGGAAAGAGATTGACAGAACCCGTGTATCAGATATACAGGAAATCAGCGGAAATGGCGTGACTGCGAAAGTAGACGGCATGGAGATTGCAGCCGGAAACGATAAACTGATGAAACACCTGAATATCCCGTATCAGGACTGCCACCAGACCGGGACAATCATCCACATGGCAGTGGGTGGGAAATATGCGGGACATATCGTAATTTCCGATATTATCAAACCCCATTCTAAAGCGGCGATTGCGGAATTAAAGAAAGCAGGCGTAGATAAAACTGTCATGCTGACGGGCGATGCAAAGAAAGTGGCAAATCAGGTCGCTTCCTCTCTTGGGATTGACGAGGTTTACAGTGAACTTCTGCCGGCAGATAAGGTGGATAAAGTGGAGGAACTTCTGCGGGTGAAGCTGGGCAAGGCAAAGCTGGCCTTTGTGGGTGACGGTATCAATGATGCGCCGGTACTTTCCAGGGCGGATATTGGTATCGCTATGGGAGCAATGGGCTCCGATGCGGCAATCGAAGCGGCGGATATTGTACTGATGGATGATGACCCGATTAAGATTGCAAAAGCCATCAAGATTTCAAGAAAGTGTCTGCGGATTGTATATCAGAATATTGTGATGGCGCTTGTTGTAAAGTTTGCCTGCCTTGCGTTAGGGGCTGTGGGCATTGCGAATATGTATCTGGCGATTTTTGCGGATGTAGGTGTTATGATTCTTGCAGTACTGAATGCGATCCGCTGCCTGTTTGTGAAAAAACTGTAAGGAAGGAGGGGTTCCTTTGGCCGAATATCAGGATAGTCATTTTTCCAAAGAATTGAAGGAAAGTGATTTGTATATATTAACGGAATTTTTCAAGGCGCTGGGGAACCCTACCCGTATACGAATCCTGCTTCTTTTAATGGAGCAGGATTCATGTGTTAGTAATTTATGATCTTTTATACTTTAGTGGATGAACATGTGCAGATGGTTCTTGAAAAAGGAACAGAGCATATTTGCGGGCGGTGAAAATGCGGACTTGAAGCGGCGGCTCCGGGGCTGTACACTTCCTGTTCAATCATAGTCCACATCGTACTCGATAATATTCCCGGAAACTGCATCAATAGTATACTCGTACTCTGTTTTGCCGGAATAGAATTCAATTTCATATTCCACTCCACCATCATCATTCTCCAGCTTTGCTTTTGCAAACTGTACATCTGATTCGTTCATCTGGGCGTGGTTTAGTGCAATTTCTTTCGCGCGGTCGACTCCAATATAATCATTGCCGGAGCTGTTTATGGCACTGTCTGTTGGGTTCGTCTGGATCTGAAATTGTTCAATATTCTTTTCAAGCACCGTTCCGTTGGAAACATCCATTTCATAATCGTATTTTGTATCAGAAGTATAAAATTCAATGTCATATACCTGTGTTCCATGGCTATTATAAAGCTCGGTCTTTTTAAATGTGACATCTGATTCAGACAGGCCTGCATCCTTGAGCGCTGCAGCTTTCGCCTCATTAAGAGAATCTTCCTGTGGCTGTGCAGTGCTGTTTCCGTTTGCAGCAGGCTGATTCTCTGCATCTTTCTGCGGTTGTACAGAACTGTTTCCGTCTGCAGCAAACTGATTTCCTATATCCTGCATATCCTTATTCCCGTTTTCTGTACCATCAATGTCTCTTGCGATAATCTCTCCATTCTTAGCCTGAATTAAATACTCATACTCTGTACCGTTGTTGTAGAAATCAACTTCATATTGAAAACGTCCGTCATCAAATTCGAGCCGCGTGCGCAGAGCGGATGCTTCTGCTTCGCTCAAACCGGCATCCTTGAGAGCGACAATCTTTGCCTCTGCATTGGTAATCAGAGTACTTTTAAATGCTGTTACACTGGCGGCTATAATAACAACCACTATACAAATCACTAAAATTATTGCCTTCTTTGGTGTACTGAATAATTTTTTCATATCATTTATCCTCGCTTTCCTATTTTTAGATCAGTATAATAGAAAAAGATTAGAAAAACGTTAGAATCAGAAAATTATACGGGAAACTTTACGGTAAATTTGCTTCCTTCCCCTACGGCAGAAACAACTTCTACAGTTCCTCCGTGATATTTTACTATATCCTCCACCATGGCAAGTCCAAGGCCTGCGCCCTCACTGAACCGGGCAGATTCTACCCGATAGAAACGCCTAAAAATCATTCCTTGCTGTTCAACGGGAATCCCTATTCCATTGTCCTCTACAGACAACAGAATGCCGTTGCTATATTTTAACCGAATGGAAATCCTGCCATTCTGCTTTCCATATCGGTAACCGTTGCTTATCAGGTTTGTAACCATTCTTGTGAGCAGCATGGCATTTCCCATCAAAAATATACCCGGTTCAATCTCCCGGTCAAGCACAATATGTTTGCTTTTCAGGAGTGCCATATCTATACAGATATCTTCAACAAGTGCGCTGAAATCAAGCATTTCTCTAGGATAACTGTCCGTATTCTGCTCAAGGCGCGCAACACAAAGCATATCTTCAATCAGCTTCGACATTTTTCTTCCCTGTCGCTGAATCACCTTCAAAGCCGTCTCATATTCCTCCGGTGTTCTCGTATTCTCCAGTATGTATTCACACTGTGCCATAATTACAGACATAGGCGTTCTGAGTTCATGGGAAGCATCGGAAGTAAATTGTTGTTCTGATTTAAACGCCTGATCCAAACGATTTATCATGTTGTCCAGCACATCTGCAAGCTGGTGAAGCTCATCCGTTCCACCGCCCAGATGAATCCGTTTATCTAAATCCTGTCCCTGACTAATCCGGGCCGCCGTCTGAGTAATTTGGTGTATCGGCTTTAATGCCCTTCCGGCAATCCAGTAGCCGCCTATGACGGCCAGAAGCAAAAGAGCAGGAAGTGCAATTATGGAAAGCCGGACAAGCCACTGAAGCTGCTGTGTACCCTGATTCCGGGAAACCATTCCTCTCAGCCATAGCCCGTCAATGCCATAACCGAAGAGCAAACGGTCGTATACATAATAGACAGTCCTGTCACATGTTACTTTCTTGACAATGCCGTCCGAAAAAGGGATTTCCATACCTGCCCTGACAGACGGATTTTCCCCATACAACAGCTTTCCTGTTTCCTGATAAAGGGAAGAATAAATCCCATTCACCTGATCCATAAAATCATCATCTATTTCCAGATATCCGTCCGAATATTCAATATACTGGTCGCCGTGAAGCTCTTTCCTATAATTTTTTTCCTCGTAAAATTCAATTTCGTCCACATTTAATTCTACGATTTCAATTAAATTATCCTGTATGCTCTTCAGGGTGACTGAGTTGCTCACCCAGAAAATAATGCCAAACGTTACGGCAACAATAAATGCCATAATACCTGAGAACCATGCGGTTATTTTTACTCTGATTGATAGATTCTTCATACTTTTTTCTCTATCATATATCCGTATCCCCTTACCGTATGAATGAGTTTGTCCCGACAGATCCCATCGATTTTTTTTCGGAGATAGCTGATATAAACGTCCACAACATTTGTTCCACCTTCATATTCAAAATTCCAGATATGATTTTCAATTTTTTCCCTTGACAGTACAATCCCTTTGTTCAGCATAAGATATTCCAGGAGGTTATACTCTTTTGCGGAAAGCATGATTTCATTTTCTCCTCTTTTTACAGTATGAGAGCCCGTATCCAGTGTCAAATCCCCAACCTGAAGTATGTTGGCAGTTATGTTGAATTTTTTCCTTGTCATTGCTCGGATGCGTGCGGTAAGTTCTTCTAAAGAGAACGGTTTAATTAAATAGTCGTCAGCTCCGCTGTCAAGTCCTTTAACTCTGTCCGCAACAGAATCCTTTGCTGTCAGAAACAGCACAGGTGCAGATTTTCCCGTATTTCTTATATGACGCAGAACTCCGAATCCATCTATCTTTGGCATCATGATATCCAGAATCACTGCATCATAGTCCGCCATTTCCAGAAAATTTATGGCCTCGCTGCCGTTGTAACAGCTGTCAACAGAATAGCCATCCGAGGTAAGTTTCCGAGTGATAATCTGGTTTAAGTCAGCTTCATCCTCAGCTAATAAAATACGCATATTCCTCAGCTCCTTTTTACACAATATAGCATATGCTATTCTGTTTTTCAAACTTAATATTGGCTTCTGGGAACTCGGTCTGTCGAATTTCGTATCTGACTATTGGGAGACATTGCGTGGAGCCGATACTTCTGCCCTATCATGCAGCGCTATCTTCCGCAATAGAAATGTGAACTTGGAAGGGCGAACAGCTATCATGTTCATAATGCGGCTAATGAGATTCCGGAAGGTGCAGAGATTACTTTTGCACTGGTAGGAAATCAGAACTGTGGAAAGTTTTCCGGAGTGACAGTTAACCGTAAAGATGGTATAATCCGCAAACTCTGATGGATACGAGCCCGCTACCTTACCATGCGCTTCATGTCTGCAGATTATAAATTGTTTCAGGCGGCTGCCCTGATTTGTACGATGGAACTACTTGCGGAAAAAGCAGAGTCCAATTCATTTTCAAAAATTTCTATGCTATAATTCAGTAGATGATCGGGCCTTAACAGGAATGGGATTTAGTCGGAATAATCAGGAAACAACAGTGAGGTTATCATGATTTATATTGTAGACAATATATCAAACTATTTCATATATCTTTTTATAATTCATTTTGGATTCAGGTTAAATCCAAGAAAAAACAAGTTTTTTATTGGCGCATCGGTTTTGACTATGTTGTCTGCAGGGGCTTATAATCTTTATTTTGACACAAATTCTCCGATTATCTATATATTGTGGAGCGTGCTTTCCATATGTTTATTTTTTGAGGATAGATTGTGGCATTTGTTTATACTGAGCGCTGCCCTTATGTATTTCACAGGAATCATAGATACGTTCAGCGTCATGCTGATACAGGTTGTTTTAATAGGCGGAGGGGTTGACGGAACGGGTATAACATGGTGGATGGAATCTGCCTATCTGCTTTCGTTTTTGGTGTATCTTCTGATATATTTGCGGCTTTTTAAGAAAAACGACATATATTTGGGTGATATAGAATTTAAGTATAAGTTTGCACTTTTAATACAGGGCAGTATTTTCCAGATGTTCTATGATTATGTTTTTTATTTCTTTGACGAAAATCATGCAAGGTATGGTTTAGATGCCTATGTAGTATTTTTTATCAGCATAGCAGGGACACTTTATTCCATTTTTCTTACGCTTAATCTTGCCATCAAAAATATATTATCAGACAGGCAGAGCAGGGAATTGCAGTCTTTTATGTATATGCAAAAGCAGCAGTACGATTATCAGTTACAGCAGTCGGTAGCTTTACGGCGTTTTAAGCATGATTTGGTAAATCATATTGGTGTTGTCAGAGAGTTAATAAATGAAAAAAAGACAGAAGAAGCCAAAGAGTACATAGATACTATCTGGAATATTCAGGATGTGTTTGATTTAAAGATTCATACGGGAGATAGTTTTCTCGATATTATTGTTAATTACTATTCTTATTTGGCGGCAAAGGAAAATATAGAGTTTGCTGTTTTGGGAAAGCTGAGCGAAAAAATGCCTCTTGAGATGTTCGATATTACTACATTGTTGGGAAATATATTGCAAAATGCTTTTGAAGCGGCGATAAAAGCAGATGTTCCCAGAATACGTGTTGAACTTGTAGAACATAAGGAAGAAATTTTTATTGTTGTAAGTAACAGTGCAGCCAAAAGAATCAATACAAAAACAGACTTTTTTATGACATTTAAAAAGGATAAGGAAAATCATGGTTTTGGCATGAAAAATATTGTTGCAACTGTTGAAAAGTATCATGGTGAATGTTATATGGAATCTATAGTGGAAAACAGAGAAGTGTTGTTTCAAATCAGTATTGCTATACCAAGGGAGAAAAGGGAATGAAAATAGGTATTGTAGAAGATGAAGCGGTATGGAGAGATAAGATACAGACTATTATCGAAAAATATTGTAGGGATAAGAATATTTCATCACAAATCAATTCATATGACAGTGGAAAAGATTTTATGAAAAATGCAGATGCAGATTTGCTGTTTTTGGATATTGAACTTGCAGAAGAGGAAGATGGTTTTGAAATAGCGGAACAGTTGATGAATCTTGGAAACAAATGTAAAGTTTGTTTTTTAACAGCACACACAGAGCTAGCCAGATTTGGTTATAGAGTGAATGCTTTCAGATATATCGATAAAAAGCATTTAGAAGAAATCAATGAAGCGATTGATTTTTTCCTTAAAACTAAAATTCAGGATCGTGTAGTATTTTGTAATGACACCGCTGGGATTCGCATAAAGATAAGCTTGAATGAACTTCTGCTTGTTGAGACAGATGGAAGAAAACTAAGATATCTCATGTTGGATGGCAGTGACCATTTATGTGAAGGGCAGATATCTGAAGCCGCACGAAGCTTATCCCGGTTTGGCTTTTTTCAGATACATCGGTCATATATTGTCAATTTAAAATATATTGAAAAGGTAAACAGTCATGAAGTTACGCTTTGCAACGGAATAAAGGTAGCAATTGGAAGGATTCACAGTAAAGAGTTTAAGAAGGAGTTTTTTAAATGGAGAATGTGGTTTGATGATTGATTTTGTGTCGTTTATGCAAAATATGTGTTGTTTATACAGGAAGTATTTTATGTTCCTTCTCACTGTGATATAAATATGGTGTTAATCATATTACGGGAGGAGAGCAGAAGTGGTACAAGGCATTTTACTTAAGGGTTGGCATTTAAATGGAAAATCTGTAATGAAAAAAGCGGTTATGGCAATGATAATGGGGGCTGCTCTGTTAACAGTTTCATCTTGTGGACAGGCAAAGAATTCACAAGACGCTCAAACGAATGTAATAAGCAGCACTGAAGAATCAGGCGGCAGCACCGGTGAAGTTCAGAAAACACAAAATGACAACATTATCGGTTCAGATTTGGCAGAATTGGAAAACCTGACAGGAGAATATGAATATTTATCGGATTATGGAACCGGTAAGTTAATGATTCAAAAATCATCCAATGGATATGATATTTCCGACTATGAATCGGAATCTTCCTGTCGCTTTTTAGCCGATTCATCTAATATAGAAACTATAGAAAATAATCGGATATATGTAAAGTATCCCGAACAGGTATTTTCTGACGATACAGTTAACTTTAGCTATTATGTTTTAGAATATAGTACAGATGAAATCAATGTGTATTGCGGAGAAGCAGGGTTTGAAGAGGCGCAATTTTTATATCATGCCACAAAGAAAACAGAGGTGGGGTCGGACGTATATGAGTATGAGGGCGAATATAATAGTTATGATGTAAACGAGCCGGCATTAGAAATAAAGAAAAATGATGATGCAACTTATCAGATTCAGATAGATTTATTCAGGCTCTGGGGTTTTTATGATGGTGCGGGAAAAATTACGGAAGAAGGGTTGGAATTTACAGCAACAGGTCCTCGTGGAAAGGAGATGAATGGAGTCATAAAATTGGGGGAGGATATCGCAGTAGTAACCATTTTTGGTCAGGAATGGCTTGATTTTGCAGGATTGAGTGAATACAAATTTTACAAAACCTCAGATGTTCCTAATATAGATGATTTCCCGGCAAATCAGCAGGAAAGTAATATGCAGGATGCTGCTGCTACAGGTTCGGAAGCAGCAGTAGATGAGCTTTTAGATTCCTTTATCAATGGATTGGCAGACGCAGTTGACTCTGAAGATTCGGCATCGACATTTTCTGTTAACGATTTAAATTTGGATTCTCAGGAATGGGATGCATATTCTATTGGAGAGAAAGTCGATCTTGACAATGATGGAGAAAACGAACTGATTATTAACGGACCTTATGGTGGGATATACCTTGATGCGCGTGATGACAAGGTATATGAATTTGCTGCAGGAGAGGGCACTGCTCTCGTTCTTTCTTATACCTATTATAATGGAGCCGTATGGATCATGTACAGTAACAGATCGAGTGCAGGATTTGAATTTTACCATATGGAAAAATTTGAAGGAGCTGACCACTTAACTGCAGAAATGAATTTCGGTGAGGAATTTGACCCAAATAATGCAGAAGCTGGAATAAAATATACATTGGATGGAGCTGAAATTTCATATGATGAATATACAGAATTATGCAGCAAAATTTTCGCTGCTGAAGTAAATACAAACTAAAAGAAAGACCGTAAATCCGCCACTTTCGGCACTACATAGCTTTCAAAGTTGCATTATTTCCGTGATAGTATACAGAGTTCCCGTGTTTGTATATGAGTATAGCGGTAAAAACTGAATGGATAAACGATAAACAAGGAAAAGGGCTGCTCGATGGCTCATGACAAAATTCAAAAATTAAATTCGGAGGAAATCCACATGAAAAAAGAAATAAGGACAGTGGTGTATGATGATGAATTGAAGATAGAGGCATACCGTTTTGAGAGGATTGTGCAGCCTTTTCCAAGCCATTTCCATGAGTATTATGTCATAGGGTTTGTAGAGAAAGGGGAGCGTGTGCTTTCGTGCCAGGCCAGGGAATATGCCATAAGGAAGGGAGCATCGTGCTTTTCAATCCGGGTGACAGCCATGCCTGTGTGCAGAGTGATGAAGGGACGTTTGATTACAGGGGATTTAACATTTCAAAGGAGGTCATGCTCGATCTGGCGGAGGGCAGCTTAACAGAATATGGATCTCCTATAACCGTAGAGGTCACAGAACCTTTGCGGTTTTTCTTTTGTTGTTTTTTATCGGAATGTGCCGCAGGGCTATTTCTGTTATCCGTTGTCGCTCCCCGCCCTCTCTATCTGGATTTTTACATTTTCAAAAATTCGGATTGGACGCTGAACAGCAAGCGGAGCCGAATATCGTTGCGGATTTACTGGACGAGATTGAGGAAGAGAAATTGTAAGAGCGGCTGTTTTGTGCTACCATTAACACATGGGCAAGGTCGCGGATAAGGAAAGGAAGACTGCGACATGACTCTGCTGAAAGAAAAGGCGACGCCACTACGTGGTATCAGGAGGGGAATCATGAAAAGAGAAGAGCTCAGGGAGAACCTGAACAGGTTGTATGCGTTATATGGCTTTCGATTGGAACAGCAGACGGAGAATATACTGGTTTACAGTTATCACGTCGGCTACTTTCACAATGCGGAAATTGTTTTGCTGGAAGATAACGAGGCGTCCCGGAAACGGGCTGAAGAAATAGAGGAAGAGTACAAAGAAATAGAATACAACAGTATCGTTAAGGTTGTCTATCAAAGCATTCAGGCAACCCATGATAAGCTGTTTGACGCGTTCTTTTCTATAAAGGAATCTCAAAGGCGTCTGCAGATGGAGTACGAAGGGTTTTGCAGAAAGAAATCGGAAAAGCTTTTGGACGATTATATCTATATTCCATGCAGTTACCGAAACAGCAAAGGAGAAGAATGCGGGGATCTGGTTCATAATGTAGTAAAAAGTGTTGGAGGGCAGGCGCCGAGACTGACAATTCTGGAGGCTGCCGCAGGTTACGGAAAGACCTGTACGGCATATGAGATATTAAGCGTTCTCTTAAAGGAAAGAAAAGAAAGAATACCGTTGTTTATAGAATTGTCAAAGAATCGGACAGCCAGAATATTCCGGCATGTTTTATATGACGAGATGGATAAGAAATTTACACAGCTTTCCTATGAAACGGTTCTTCGGGAGGTGAAAGACGGGCGGCTGCCCCTTATTATTGACGGCTTTGATGAATTGATTGATCAGAAGGAAGAAAAAAGGGTACAGGATTCGCAGGAGGAAATTGATGAGAGCTCCCTGACCATGCTGTCGACGATTGCAGATCTGCTGGGAGACGATTCCAGGGCTTGGATCTTATTGACAACAAGGAGAAGCGCCATTTTTACCGGCGACTTATTTGACGACTGGGTGCTTTCCCGGCTGGGGGAGAATTGTCATGTGGATCGGATGCAGATACAGATGCCTTCTTTAAAGGAATGGATTGAGCCTTCCAGATATGCATTGCTGCAAAAGAGAGAAATAGATATAGAGAAGCTGTCCAATCCGGTGCTGCTGACTTTCATCAGGAATGCGCAAATGGATGTCTTCGAAGAGATGGTACAGACCTCAGACACCGTGCTTAATAAATATTTCGGGCTGCTTCTCACAAGAGAACTGGAGCGGCAGAATCTGGAATTTACGGAAGCGGAATTACATACGGTGATGAAACAGCTTGCGGCGGAGTTTGCCCGATACGATATAACGTCGGAAACGATAGAATCCATTCAGGATTTATTACAGGAGATTCTGAAAGACGATCTGCTTCGTTACAGAGCCCGTTACAGGGAGAAGCATCTGAACGAAGAAGGCATACTGACGGCGGATGAATATATCAGAAGAGTGTCGCACAATTATCTGCTGGACCGTATTTCTGCTAACAGCAATCAGATTGGCTTTATCAATGAATTTATCTTTGGCATTCTGGTAGGTGATGCGGTCAGGGACGGCTTTTTGGAGGTGGAGGAAATGTCAGAGCGGTTTATCGACATGTCTGCCACTGCGTTTGCGGTACGGGAAGAGGGAATTAGAAAAGAATATTACGGAAAGATCAGCGGGTATTTGAAACAGGCTTCCAATATTTGCAGATTAAATGCGGAAATGTGCCTGCTGCATCAGATTGACAGCGATTATGAGAGCGGGTATTTCAGAAGCTTCTATTTTAAAAGCGATTTCCTTTTTGAGAAAACCCATAAATTTGTGGGCTGCACGTTTGACACCTGTACCTTTGACGGGTGTAACATATGGGCGGCGGTATTTGTGGACTGTAAGTTTGTAAACTGTCAGTTCTATAATGTCAACGTGAAGGGAACGCCGAACGCCAATCTGCTGTTTTTGGGCGGCGAGGGGTATGAGGCGCTGCAGTCGGAGCATGAATTTGTAGAAAGTGATGAAAACGTTGACTATTATGAAAAATTAGTGCTGGAACAGTTCTGGAAACGGGGAAGTGACAGGGCGGAGCTTCGAAGAAGCCATAGTGCTCTATTCCGTGGTACGAAGAGCAACGAGCAGATGCATGTGCAAAATGCGATTAACGCGCTTTTGAAAAGAGATCTGATTCGCGAGCTGAACGTATGTTACGGACTGAATATGGCGCATATGGCAGAGATAGAACATATTTTGGGCAGAAGATAAAAGGATAAGGCAGGAGGTACTTATGGAGCCGGATCATACACCGAAAAACGGCATGCCGCAGCATGAGATTGTGGAAGAGGAGTTAAGGTCGCTTCTTAGCGGGATTACGATTGAAAGGGAGCTGAGAGAGCATATTAAAAAGAGACTGGAAAGAGTGGGCATGTATTTTCGTATTTTTGCCAGGGTAAAGGCCGCCGGGTCTCTTTGTGCGAAACTGATCAGGAAGGAGGAAAAATATAAAAAGAATGATGAAAAATTACAGGATCTGATCGGGATCAGAGTTATTTTGTACTACGCGGATGATGTTCCCATCTGTCAGAAAATGATAGGTTCTTTATTTCATGTACGGGAAGAAGACTGCTCAATAGACACTCCCGGCATAGACGAATTTAAGCCGGTGCGGCTGAACCTGATCTGCGATATACCGGATGGAGCGGAAGGCTATATCAAGAGAATACCAAAAGAATTATGGCAGAATTATCGGATTGACAAAACCTTTGAGGTGCAGATCCGCACAATCTTTTCAGAAGGCTGGCATGAGGTAAATCACGATATACGCTATAAGCATGAAAAGGAATGGGAGAGTCCGGCGTATTACGAGTATAACAGAAAGCTAAATGGTATTAACGCAACGCTGGAAGTTTGCGACAATACCATTATCAGCGTCTTGGACTCTCTTGCATATCAATGCTATAAAGAGTGTAAGCTGTCGGAAATGTTTCGATACAGGCTGCGGATTCATATGCAGAATGAAGAATTAAGGCCGGAGCTAAGACAGCTGTTTGAAACCGATAAGGAGCTGTGGAAAAAAGTTTACCGTCTGGAAAGAGCGGAATTATTATATGCGCTCTCTGACACTGCATTTGCCTCCATTCCCAGAACACTGAATCATATTATATATATCGGCAACGCGCTGCAGATAGGGGATGGGAGAATTGATGAAATGACGCCGTCTCTCATAAAAAGATGCGTGGCGGAGTGGCAGGAACAGCAGGATTATGAGATAATTTAAACCCTTTTCATTTCCAGTACCTTCTTTTGCAGAATGATTACAAAATGATGCAAAAACGATGCAAAAACGATGCATTTGGCATGTAAAATGGCAGTGTAACAGGAGGTTATGGAAATCATGATGAATTCACAAAAGATAAAAAGGAAAAGGGGTTCTATACGGCTGGCTGTTTTTTTGTCTCTTTCGTGTTTTTACACGGAGATTGTTTTCAAGCTGTCAGTGGAAACGCTGCACACCGGGAGCTCATTTGTATTTCTGGCTTTATTCTCTCTTTGTGCGGGGCTGGTTGTTTCAGGCGTTATTTCTCTGTTGCCGAAAAAAGCGGTGCAGATTCTGACGCCGTGTTGTCTGGGGTTTTTGTCCCTCATTTTTATTGTGGAATTTCTGGTATACAGACAGTTTAAGGTGGCATATGACTTAAATACCATATTGAATGCCGCAACTGACGCTCTGGGCGGATTTGGCGCTGACATCAGGCGGCTGATCTTTTGCTTTGACGGAATCAGTCATATTACGCTTTTTTTGCTGCCATTTATCCTGTGGTTTGTATTAAGAGAAAAGATAACAGGGCAGCTGCCAAAAAAGAGCATTAGGCCCAGACGTACAGGGCAGAGCGTTTATTTTTTCCTGGCACATCTTGCCGGGGGAGCTGCCTGTTATGGAGCGGCCCTGTTCCTTATTTTATGCTGCGGTCTGCATAAGGACATTTATACAAACCAATATAATTTTGAGTCGGCGGTCATGCAGTTTGGGCTGGGTGAGGGGCTGTGCCTTGACATTCGGAATCTCGTTTCGGCCAAAACCTTCGCCCATGCCTTTGAAAGCACAGAGGTGGAATCTGTTCAGGATGCAGGCAATACACCGTCAAAAGATATCCCGGTAAAAGGCAGGGAGAAGAACGTATCTGGGGGTAAGATCATTGTACAGGCAAAGGAGGCCGCCAGCGCGCAGGAAGCAGCCGTATTGCGGGAGGAAGTTTCCCAAAGCGCGAAAACTGCGCAGGAGGATGAAACGGTTATGCCAGTTGCATATGGCCAGAGTGTGTCTTCTGTCGATTTTACTGCGCTTGCCGCCGCAGGTGGGAATTGTGCCGATATTGACGCTTATGTTTCCACGCTTACGCCGTCAAGTCAAAATGCTTATACAGGCGCTTTTGCGGGAAAAAATCTGATTCTGATCTGTGCGGAAGCGTTTTCGGGATCTCTCATTGACCCGGAGCTTACACCGACACTTTACAGGCTTTCCACAAAGGGAATTAATTTCAATGATTATTACCAGCAGTCCATTGCCGGAACAACAGGAGGGGAATATCAGCTTTTATTTGGATTGATTCCGACTTCCGGCGGAAGCTCTATTAAGGAGATTACGCAGAATGGAACGCATACCAATATGGGCGCGCTTTTAAATGACAAGGGATATTTCGGCATGACTTTTCACAACAGTACCTACACTTATTACGACCGGCATGAGACGCATACAAAGCTGGGCTACAGTGGGGGCTATATGGGAGTGGGAAATGGCCTTGAGGATCTGATCAGCCCTAAATGGCCGGCAAGCGATTTGGAGCTGATGCAGGAAACGCTGCCGATGTACATGGATAAACAGCCTTTTAATGTTTATTACATGACGGTAAGCGGCCACAGTGTATACGATTTTGGCAACAATGCCATGTCGAGAGAAAATAAAGATGCTGTGGACGCATGGTGCGAGGAGAAAAATCTTTCCTACACGGAGCCTGTGCGTGCTTATATTGCGGCGAATCTTGAGCTTGAAAAGGCAGTGGATTATCTAGTGGAAACACTTGAAGAAAAAGGCATTGCGAATGACACGGTCATCTGCATTGTGCCGGATCATTTTCCCTACGGGCTGGATTCGGACGCCTCTCTGGGGAACATGCCGTATTTATCTGAATTATATGGTTATCCGGTGAATACCTATGAGGAGCGGGACAGAAGCCGCGCTATTATCTGGTGCGGGGCGCTTGAAGATGATGAGCCGATTATTGTCGATACGCCAGCCTCCTCCGTAGACATACTTCCGACATTGTGTAATCTATTTGGTGTGGAATGGGATTCCAGGCTTTATGTGGGAAGGGATGTGCTTTCAGATGCTCTCCCCCTTGTTTTTTTTGGAAATTATGACTGGAAGACTGACCTGGGGCATTATAATTCCACTAAGAATATTTTCACGCCGACAGATGAAAATGCCGACATTTCGGAGGACTATGTAAAGCAGATATCCAGTATTGTGAGAAATAGAATGACATTTTCCAAGTCTGTACTCAGCCATGATTATTATACGCATGTTTATAATGCGGCGTCGGCGTCGGAATGAGCAAAAACAGTCAGCAGCTTTACCGATCCTGCAATTCCCGGCTTGCTGCTGTTGAGAGAAACCGGCGGGCGATTCGGTTGTACCAATCGTATCGTTATTTATAACTGAGCGGACAGGCTTTCAGGCAGCCTATCCGCTCAATTTAAATCATTATCCGAAAGATACATAAAACCGCTGTTGCGCCTGCGTTTCCTGCGTCGCTTTCATAGCGCTGGCGTAAGCGTTATCCTTTACGTCAGCCTGCGCCTTTTCCTTTTCGGCCGCGTCAGATTCCGCCGCTTTCATGGCGCTGCCTGCGTCGCGCAGCATGGAAAACTGGAATGCCGTTTCCCGCAGCTGCTGCTTTTGCATCTCTTTCAGTACGGCCTCTTTTCTTTCCGTATCTGTGTCGCGAAGCTGATCCTGTTTTATTTCACCCTTTAGAACGGCAATGCCGTCCTCTGTCTTTGTTACGAGCGCCCCCAGACGATCCGCCTGCTGCATGAAAGAGTTGGCGTATACCATCGCGTTTACTTCTCTGTCCGACAGACCGGAATCGGCAACGGTATCATCCTCTGCGGTTTCAGTCTCTTCTTCGGCAACGGCATTTACCGCGGCGGCCTGTTCGGTTTCTTCCTTTACGCTCTGATTTCCGTTTTGTCCCATGACCTCTTTCAGAATGACAACGCCGTCGCCGCTTTTGGAGATGACAGTTCCCGGCTGTAAAGGCTGCTGCTTGTCAGACGGCTGTGTCTTATCCTCTGTCTTCTCGGAGGATGTTTCCGCAGCCTGCACACTGCCTTCCGATTCGGTTTCCGCGGTTTCGGTCTCTTCTTCCGGCTTTTTATCTTCCTGCATTTCGGACAGCATGATTTCCCGTTTCCGGGTACGGCCGAGCTCTTCCTGATGCCGTTTCAGTTCGGTGTTGAGATCGGAAATCTCTTTTTGAAGCTTCTTACGCTCATCGGCTTTTTCGTTTGCAGACAGCTCCTCCTCTGAGGACAAGGTCTGCATCTGCTGCTGCACGCTTGTAATTTCATGTTGAATGCTTTTACTTTTCTGATCTTTTAAATCCGCCGGCGTCATCTGCATGGCCGGCATATTGCTGGTTGATGTTATACCGCCAACTCTCATGGAATCATCTCCTTCCCCCTGCCAAAGGATGATTTCTGATAACGATTCTTGTCCTGTGTTTTACATTGTTATAATTACTAATATTTTACTATTTCCTGGGGGCAGGTTGCAAGACTTTTTTTAATATATAATTGTCAACTTACTAAATTAATAAGTTGACAATTAGAACTTCCTGTGATACGATGGGTTCGCGGACAGGACAGCGGCCGTAAAAATGTTTAGATTACAGGAGGCGCATATGAATACGAAAATGACCACACAGACAGAACGGACGTCGAAAACGGCAGTGAGAGGAAAGACCTATGATATGGCGTACATAGCCGTCTTTGCGGTGCTGATGGCGATCTGTTCCTGGATCTCCATCCCTACGGTGATACCTTTCACGCTCCAGACCTTTGCCGTATTTCTGGCAGTTATTGTTTTGGGCGGAAAGCGGGGAACCATGTCGGTGATCGTTTTTGTACTGTTAGGTGCGGTGGGCGTCCCGGTATTTTCGGGATTTACCGGAGGCCCCCATATTATTATGGGCAATACGGGCGGCTATATCATAGGATTTATTTTGGCGGCGCTTCTGATGTGGCTGATGGAGCGGCTTTTTGGCAGGAAAACATGGGTGCTTGCCGTATCCATGCTGCTTGGGATGGTTACTTACTATGTGTTTGGCACAATATGGTTTATGGTTGTTTATATGAGAACCACAGGGCCGGTGGGAGTGACGGCAGTGCTTGGCTGGTGCGTGATTCCCTTCATTATCCCCGATCTGGTTAAGGCGGCGCTGGCATTGTTTCTGGGACAGGCGCTGCGCAGGCCGCTCTCGGCGATTATGGGGGAAAACGCATAAAGTTAAGGCGGATAATAAATAAGGAGAAAAGCAGGAAATGACATACAGGATAAGAGCACATCACGGCATGTGCTTTTCCTTTTTTCAGGGGAAAGGCTACAGCGGCGAATTTACGGAAAATATGGCGAAGATGAAGGAGAGACTGGAACAGAACCCGGAGGTTTTGTTACTTTGCGGGACGGATGATGTGTGCGCCCGCTGTCCCAATAATCATGGGGGTGTCTGCGCATCCTGTGAAAAGGTGGAAAACTATGACAGGCAGGTGCTTGCCCTGTGCGGAATTGCGGAAAATACAACATGGCGGTGGAACGATTTTGCAGCCCTTGTGCACGAGAATATCATTGCGGCAGGAAAGCGGGAGAGTATCTGCGGAGCATGTGAGTGGAATGCACTTTGCCGGTGAATACATTGACTTTTCCCGCATTAAAAAGTATAATAACTGCATGTGGGCGAACATGATACAAAATAAAAAAGAATATCTGATTTTTGCATTTTTCTGTCTCGGAACGCTGGTTCTGAGACTGTTCTATATTACGAAGGGAAACGGGCCCTTTGTGTATGCGGATGAGCTTGGTTACTGGTCTCATGCCGCGCACATGGCGGGATATACCTGGGCGGGCGTTATGGACGGCGTCGGTTGGTATGGTTTCGGGTACAGTTTTTTGCTCCTGCCGGCCCTTCTTTTATCCAGTCAGATGGCGGCTGCCTATAAAATTGCAGTCCTGCTTAATGTGGTTATGTGCCTTTTCGTATTCGGGCTGGCCTGTGCCGTATCGCGCAGGCTGTTTCCTTCGCAGAACGCATTCTTAAGGGGCATGCTTGCGTTTACGGCCACGTCTTTTACTTCCTATATTTTTTATTCCTATATTACCATGTGCGAGACGCTTGTCACTTTGCTTGTCTGGCTGATTCTTTATGAGGTGATTTCGCTGGAAGAGAGGGAGGCATGGTGGAAGGGACTGCTTCTCGGCGTCACCGCAGGATATGCCTACATGGTGCATAACCGCATGATTTCTGTTGTGGCCGCTGTATTTTTATGCGTTCTGCTGCTGTTTTTTATGCGCCGTCTGCATGGGAAAACGGCGGTTCTGTGTCTATTGGCTTTTGCGGGCATGTTTGTCCTGAACGGTTTTATGAAGACATATCTGGTCGGTATGGTGGAAAACAATCCTGTGCTGGAAACCCATGGCTTTGCCGTAAAAATGGGACAGGCCAATACGGGGGGCGTGCAGATGGAGAAGCTTTTAAATCTGTTTACGCCAAACGGCTTTTTGCAGTTTTTCCTGAATGTGATGGGACAGGTATGGGAGTGCCTCTGCGCCACTTATCTGCTGTTCGGTATCGGGGCGGTCTTTGGGGTATGGCGGCTGTGCCGCAGCTTAAAGGACAGGAAGGAGGTCTGCCTTTATCTGTTTCCGCTTGTTTCTGTTTTGCTGTCCATGGCCGTGACGGCGGTTTTCTTTTATGCCTCGCCCTTAACTCAGGCTGGAGGAAAAACGCGGATTGACACACTGTTTTACGGCAGATATAACGAGTGCTTCATGGGCATTTTGCTGCTTCTGGGAATGGGCATGTTTCTGGAGGAAACGAAGGGCCGCTTTAAAATATGGCTTGGTACGGCGGTGGTCTGTCTGCTTTTGACGGTACTGATGATAAGCCGGATCGGAACGCCGCAGGACAAGTACCTGAATGTGGTTTCCGCCATCGGTATTCATATTTTTCACTGGCTGGGAGAGTTTGGCGTTGGTAAATGCGCTGTCATTGCGCTGGCTGGCGCGGCGGTATTTGGAGGACTGCTGCGAATCAGGCTGCCTTATGGATTTGAACGCTGTCTGGCATGTCTGGTTCTGGTGTTTCTGTTTTCCACCACGGCGTTACACTGTATGCGGACCTGTATTCGGGGTGAAAATGATTATACGGCCCGCTATACGGAAATGTTTGTCTGGCTGAACGATCATACGCAGGCCGGGGATACGGTTTATATATGCGAGGGGGAAAAGATGGCTTATGATTTGCAGACGCGGCTGATGGACAAGATGGTTGTCAGTGTGGATGTTGGGCAGCTTGCAGAGGTTTGGCCCGGCACATATGCGGTGATCCGGGCGGAGGATATTTCAGCGCTTGCGGAGACCGCCTATGAGACATGTCTGGAGAATGAGGAATATCTGGTGATTTTAACAGAAAGGCGTCAGTGAGATGAAATTAATAATTCAAATACCATGCTACAATGAAGAGGAGACTCTGGAGATTGCGCTGAACGCGCTTCCGAGACAGATTGACGGCATTGATGAGATCGAGTATCTGATCATTAATGACGGAAGCAGAGACAGGACGGTGGAAGTGGCAAGGGCATGGGGCGTCCACCATGTGGTCAATTTTCGAAAAAACAGGGGACTTGCCTGCGGCTTTATGGCGGGTCTGGATGAAGCGCTCAGACAGGGCGCGGATATTATAGTCAACACGGACGCGGATAACCAGTACTGCGGTGATGATATTGAGACGTTGGTGAAGCCCATACTGGAGGAACGGGCGGATATTGTGATCGGCGCCCGCCCGATTGATTCCATTTCCCATTTTTCCTTTTTGAAAAAGAAATTGCAGCATCTGGGCTCCTGGTTTGTCAGAGTGGCGTCCGGCACGGATATCCCCGACGCGCCCAGCGGCTTTCGCGCCATGTCTAGAGACGCGGCCATGCGGCTGCATGTGATCAATGAATATACCTATACGCTGGAGACAATCATACAGGCGGGGCGGGAGAAAATGGCAATCATTTCCGTGCCCATACGGACAAACGCGGAGCTTAGGCCGTCCAGACTGTTCCACAGCATGGGCTCCTATATTAAAAAGTCAGCCATGACGATTATCCGTGCGTTTATGATGTACAAACCGCTGAAATTTTTCGGAATTATCGGGACAATTCCTTTCACGCTTGGCTTTCTGTTAGGCGTCAGATATCTGATTTTTCTGGCGGCTGATCCCCACGCGGGGCATGTGCAGTCGCTGATTCTTGCGGCGATTTTACTGCTGATCGGCGTACAGACTTTTATCATCGGGCTGCATGCGGATATCATGGCGGCCAACAGAAAGATGATTGAGGAAATCAAGTATCATGTGAAGAAGATGGAATATGACAAGCAGGAAAAGCAGGATTAAGAGGGAATGACAGGGAGGTGGCCTACATGCGGGAAAGCAGACTGTTTGAGAAAAAAGAAGCCTTTCGCTTTGCTTTCTGGGGTGTTGTGACGACGCTGGCCAATTATTTCAGTTTTTTTCTGTTACAGAAGATGATGGCTTATCAGATCGCAAACCTGATCAGCATTATTTTTACGAAGGTGTTTGTCTATTATACCAATAAAAGATTTGTGTTTCGTACGAAAACAAACTGGAAGGGGTCAATAGGGGAGGTCTTTCGCTATGTGATCGGGAGAGGCTTTACCGGCGTGGTTGATTTTGTGGGACTGATTATTCTTGTGGACGGGTTCGGTATGGACGGCAGGCTTGGCAAAATGGTTATGATAGCCCTTATTATGCCGTTAAACTATGTCCTGGGTAAGGTTTTTGTGTTTAAAAAGAAACGGGACATTTATCAGGAGGATGGTTCTGTATATTGATTTCAGGGGAAAAAGGGTATATAATAAAAAAACTATAATTCATAGAGAACTATAGGTAAGTGTCGGAATTGTGTCGGTGAGAAGGAGGACTACTCTGCCGGTGCAGGGTAAGCAAACTTGGGGAAGGATGTAAGGAGGAATTTTGATGTACGAAAAATTGAATAAGTATCGGATTAAGGAACGCCTGGTGCGCGGCTTTGTGATCGCATCCGGGGTTCCGGCTTTAGTAGCGGCTGTAGCACTGATTGCCCTGATCGTGGTAGCCGTGATATATTCCAATGCACTGCGGGACTATGGTTTTGCACAGGGAGATGTGGGTAAGGCGATGACCTATTTTGCGGAGGCGCGCTCTACACTGCGCGGCTGTATCGGTTATGACGATGCGGCTGCTATTGAAAGTATGCGGACATCTCATGAAGAAAGTATAGAGAGCTTTACCTCCAGCTTTGCGGATCTGGAAAAGTCCATGGTATCAGAGGCGAACAGGAAGGTATACAGCGAAATTTCCTCAAAACTTCCGGCGTACTGGGAACTGGACAGAGAGATCATTGAGCTTGGCGCGACGACGGACAGGGCGCTTTGCGAGCAGGCTCAGGCCATGGCCATGAGCGATCTGATGCCGCTTTATGACGAGATCAACAATGAATTGATTGCCATTATGGATATTAAAGTGGACCGCGGCGATGCGGTTTCCGTCAGGATGACGATTGTCTGTGTGATACTGCTGGTAGTAATTGCCGTAATTATTGTCATAGCGATTGTAACCTCCATCAGGCTTGGAAAATACATAGCGGAGAATATTTCCGCACCCCTTATTGAGCTGCAGCACAGACTGGAGACCTTTGCGGAGGGTGATCTTACTTCGCCCTTTCCTGAGGCGCATACCAACGATGAGATCGCGGATATTATCAATTCCGCAAACGATATGGGACAGACGCTGGATTTCGTGATTTCGGATCTGGAATATATTTTAGGAGAGATGTCAAATTCCAATTTTGCCATCAGATCGAAGGATGGCGAACGGTATAAGGGCGAGTTCCGTCAGATATTTAATTCCCTGAAACAGCTTCGGGATACGATGATCGAGACGCTTCGCCTGATTGGGGTGACTTCGGAGCAGGTTTCTGCCGGTTCCCTGAATCTTGCAGAGACTTCACAGAGTCTTGCGGAGGGTGCGACAGAGCAGGCCGGTGCGGTAGAAGAGCTTCATGCGACGATTACCACCATTGCGGAGGCGTCCAAGAAAGCGGCCGTGGAAGCGGAAGAGGCGTTTCGTCAGTCGCAGGAGTATGCAAATGTGGCGGATCAGAGCAGTAACGATATGAAGGAAATGGTGGAGGCCATGGAGCGTATCAATGAGAGCGCCCAGCAGATCGGTAATATTATATCAGAAATTGAGAACATTGCCTCCGAGACAAATATGCTTTCGCTGAATGCGTCCATAGAGGCGGCAAGAGCGGGCGAAGCGGGACGCGGGTTTTCCGTTGTGGCGGATCAGATCAGACAGCTTGCGGAGCAGAGCAGCAAGTCGGCGGTTGATACCAGAGCCCTGATTGAAGGCGCGGTGAAGGAAGTAAAAAATGGCAATAAGGTGGCTGACCGCGCGGTTGCCTCTCTGGCAACTGTGGTGGAAGGTATCAGAAAGGTGGCGGATTCTTCCAAGGAGCTGAGTATTATTTCCACAAATCAGTCCGCTACCATGGGAGAAGCGGAATTGGGTGTAAACCAGATTTCAGACGTAATCCAGACAAATGCGGCGGTGGCCCAGGAGTCCTCCGCAACCAGCGAAGAGCTGTCGGCGCAGGCTACCACACTGGATGAGCTTATTGCCAAGTTCCAGCTGCCCAAATAAATCATTTAGTGAAACAGCCATGCCCCGTCGCTTTGCGGCGGGGCATTTGACTGGAAACCCGGCGCTGTTCATCCGGCCCCTTAAGGTTACTGCTGCAGCTCCAGTACAGGCATGTAGTCAATCGGCGCGTCCACGCTGATGGTGCGGCCGCCTTCAAAAATTTCTTTAGTGGAAGTCAGTTTCCATTTTCCGGCGGGAAGATAGACGTCCCGTTTCCACTCGTTCAGGCGCAGAATGGGCGCCACCAGATATTTTTCGCCGAACATGTACTGATCCTGTAATTCCCAGCATCTTTCATCATCAGGAAACTCATAGAACATGGCGCGAAGAAGGGGAGAGCCGTTTGTGTGAGCTTCCTCAAATAATTTCTTTATATATTCGTGCATACCGATACGGATACCATAATATTTTTTCATGATGACATAGTTATCCTCGCCGTAGCTCCACAGTTCGTTTGGCTGGCCGGTGTGGAGATAGCCGCCGCCCCAGTCCCTGTCGTCCAGGGGCGGGATATTGTAGGGCCCTCTGTCTCCGTGCATACGCAGAACGGGAGAATATACCGCAAACTGATACCAGCGGATCAGAAGCTGTCTGAAATCAGGATCGTTTACGTCGTCGGTCATGAAGCCGCCGATATCGGTAGTCCACCAGGGAATGCCCGCAAGACCCATGTTCAGACCACACTGTAACTGATCGGCAAAGGCTTCGAAGGTGCTTGGCACGTCGCCTGACCAGATCACGTTTCCGTATTTCTGGGAGCCGGCCCAGGCGCAGCGCAGCAGGTTGACCACAGGGCCGCGGTTTTCCTTACGCATACCGTCATAGAAGGCGCGGCTGTAAAGCTGAGGATAGAGGTTGCTTACAGCAAGGGCAGGACCGGAAAAATAACGGTAGTTTTCAAAGTCGTATACGCCGTAATCGGGCTCCGAGTTGTCAAGCCAAAAGGCGTCGATGCCGTAATCGTAATAATTCTTTTTACATACATTCCATACATAGTCACGGGTTTCGGGATTAAAGGGATCAATCTCCACGCAGTCTCCCTGATAGTCGTAGGTCTGGGCCGCGCCCCGCTCGGTTCGAATCAGCAGCCCCCGCTCTGTCATGGGGCCGAAATTTTCACTCTTGCGGTCAACGGAGGGCCATACCGATACGATAACCTTAATACCCATTTCATGCAGCTCATCCACCATGGCCTTTGGGTCGGGCCAGTACTTTTCATCAAATTTCCAGTCGCCCTGCAGGGTCCAGTGGAAGAAGTCGATTACGATACGGTCGATTTTAATGCCTTCCTTCTGATATTTCCTAGCCACGCTTAAAACCTCTTCCTGCGTGCGGTAACGCAGCTTGCACTGCCATAATCCCATCAGGTCTTCCGGGAACATTTCCGCCCGTCCCGTGACGGCGGTGTAGTTTTCAAGAAGCTGTCTTGGTGCGTCTGCCACAGTGATCCAGTAATCCATCTGTCTTGTGGCGCGGGCATTCCATTCGGTATAGTTTTTGCCGAAGGTTACATGTCCCACGGCCGGATTGTTCCACAAAAAGCCGTAGCCAAGAGAGGAGACGGCGAAGGGTACGGAGATTTGGGAATTGCGCTGGACAAGTTCCAGCACGCAGCCTTTCAGGTCCATGCAGTCCTGCTGGTACTGCCCCATGCCGAAAAGCTTTTCCCCTTTATTGCTTTCAAATTTTACGTTCAGGGTATACTCGCTTCCGCCGATTACGCCTTTCCATTCTCTGTTTACCAATTTCAGACAGCGGCTTTCTCTGGACAGAGTGCCGTCGTAGTTTCTGAAATATTCCCGGAGAATCAGTTCGTGGTCGCGGTAGAAGGAGATGATGCCTGCAAAGTTGACCACGGCTTTGATTCGTCCGTTGGTGATGGAAGCAATTTGCTTTTTGTCGACGGTGCCGTCGCCCACCCAGTGGTCTTCTTCCTCAATGGCGACGGTTGCGCTGCATTTTGCGGTGGGTTCGGTCAGCGCCCAGTGGTTTTCGGTAAAGGCGGGGGACAGAGAAGCCCGCACGCGCAGGGCGTCTTTTCCCCAGGACTCTATTCTGACTGTTTCGCCAAGATGTCGGCATACCAAAGCGCCGTTATCGTTTTCAAATTTCATATGCTGCCTCCTTATGTGCTGTTTTTCTACTCCCGGCATTTGTCATAAAGGATTGAGGGATGCGGGATGTAATAGTATAATACTATTATGAAGCGAATGATTCTATTAAAATACTATCTCATACTGATACAATACTATCAAACGAGGGAGGAAGAAAAACAATGCCGGATATGAAAACCCGCGAAAACAGACGGCACAGCACCGCGCTGCGTCCTTACAGTTATTATGAGTGCCGGATTCCCGAGCTATACATGAGCGTGCCCATGCACTGGCACAGCGAGCTGGAGCTGATACGGATTAAACAGGGCGGAGGTGAATTTATCTGCGGTGGTCAGAAAGTCCGGGCAAAAGAGGGGGAGTTTCTGCTCATACCGCCCAATATGCTGCATGCGACCTATCCTGACGGAGAACAAAGGCTGGTTTACGACGCCCTCGTATTCAGTCCCGTTATGCTTGGCGCCGGCAGCGGCGACCGCTGTACCAACGAATGCATCAGACCCCTCATAAACGGGAATATCCGAATCAACGCCTGCGTTCCCAGGACAGCGCAAAACTACGGGGAGGTAAAAGCCGCGGCGGAGCTGATTTTTTCCTGTGTGCACAGGGATTCTCCGCAGACAGATCTTCTCTTAAAAAGCGAGCTGTTCCGGCTGATCTGGATTTTGGAAAGCGGCGGGGATATTGTGCTCAAAAAGGAGAGCCGGAGCACGGAGATTGAGACTGTGCGTCCCGCGCTTGAGTATATGGCGCAGAAATTCAGGGAAGATATTACGGTAGAACAGCTTGCGGGGCTGACACATCTGAGCAAGAGCCATTTTATGAAATGCTTTCACAGGGCAGTGGGAATCGGAGCCATCGAACATCTGTCAAGACTGCGGATCAACGCGGCATGCGAGGCGCTGTGCGAGAGCGGCGAGCGGATCGGGGATATCGCCTTTGCCTGCGGCTACGGCAATCTTTCCAATTTTAACAGACAGTTTTTGAAAAAGGTGGGCTGTTCTCCGAAAGAGTATCGGATGAGAAACAGGGGGGAGGTTTGAAAAAATTTAACCGCCCTGTCACATTCGGACAGGGCAGGGTGTATTACTTACAAATGACAGAGTCGGAAGAGAAAAATCAAACAGGCCAAACTGAATGGAAAACAGGATGGCAGTTAGGCCGGAGGCGGTGACACATTGGAGAAAAAGCAGGAGGGCCCTGGCGTGGAGGAGATTTTTCAGGAATACGGCAATATGCTTTATCGGATTGCCTTTGTGATGATGAAAAATACCTTTGACGCGGAGGACGTGGTGCAGGATACCCTGATCAGATATATGGAGCATACCAGACGAAAAAAAATCTTTGAGACAGAAGAGCACAGAAAAGCTTGGCTGATTCGGGTGGATATCAACCTCTGTAAAAACCGGCTGCGTTTTTACAAAAACCATCCAAGGATATCCATGGAGCAGCTTGCGCAGTACTATGAGAGGGAGGAAGATACGCGGCTGATGGACAGCCTTCTGCTTTTGCCCCAGAAGTACCGGGAAGTTTTGCTGTTACATTATGTGGAGGGATATCAGGGAAAAGAGATCGCAGAAATGCTGAGCTTGTCGGAGACAGCGGTGAGAAAGCGCATGGAGAGAGGGAGGAACGGCCTGCGCGAACTTTTGGAGGAGACATGAAAATGATTCGGAAGGAGGGAAGCTGTTATGGAAGACATGGAATTTGGGCGTCTAAGTGAGGCGGCGGAAAGGATTACGCTTGATGAGAAAGCAAAAGAGCGTATATTGGCAGACATAAGGCAGAAAAAGTGCGGCAGAAGACGGCTGGCTTTGAGAGTACCGGCTTCGGTCCTTGCCGCCTGTCTTTTGGCTGCGCTTCTGTGCTTTATCAGACCGGAATTAATCGGGAAAGACGCGGTGATCTATGCGGCCACGGAGGAACACGGCTGGCAGAAGCTGAAGGAGGGAGAACGGATTCTGCTCAAGATGGAGCCTTTTCAGACACTGGAAGAAGGAGAGGAAGCCTTTGGCAAGATTGGGGAGCGTTGTAATTATTGGCCTTATAAATGCACTTTCCGGGTGGAGGTGCCGGAACAATATGTTTATGACAAGCAGATGGTGATGATCAGGGACGACGGTATTTTTGAACGCGGCGACACAATCGAGTGGTGGGTCGGGCCGGAGCGGCCGGAGGACGCGGGCCGGGTTATGCAGGGTGCGTTTCGTCTCTGGATTATAGACGAGAATCTGGAACGGCAGGCGGCTCTGGAGCTGGAGCTGACTAAGGAGGAAGGCAAGTGCTACGCCGAGCTGAAACGCGTCTGGGAAAGCAAGGCCTATCAAAAGAGGCGGCATAAAAAATAAACCACAACGAAACAGTACACAATCAATGAGGTGTCAGTCATGAAATTTTTTATCAGGCAGGCCGCAGGAAATATTGTGCGGCATAAATATAAGAGCATTCTGCATGTCCTGATCGGCGTGCTGACGGTTCTCATTCTGGATATTTATGCCGGGAATCTGGACAGTACGCAAAGCCAGCTCGTTCATCTGCCGGAATCCATGGAGGTCTCCGCAAGGATCAGCAGCCTCAACGGCTCCATGCGGGAATGTCTGGCGATCAGGGAAGATCGAATGATGGGGGTGCGGGAATCCGAGTATGTGAAGGATCCGGCTTTCAGCGTCCGCCTGAAATTCGGATTTGGCGAGTTTAAAGTGGAGACCCCAAAGGATACGGTGACATATTTGAATCATTACGGCAGGGGTATGAATATGCTGAAAGGGATTTCCGGCGTGGAAGGGGAAGGCGTCACCTTTTTGGAGGGCGTGGATGGGAGCGTCCTTGAAACGCCGCAGAAGGTCTGCCTGATGGAGGAATCCCTTCTTAAGGAACAGGGGCTTCAAATTGGGGATGATGTTATGTTAACCATGTATTATTACCGCTGCGCGCTGGAGGGGAGCGAGGTTTTTATCGAGCCGCTGATTACGGATACCTACAAAATTGTGGGAAGCATGCAGACGGGAGCGTATCAGGGAAACTGGATGCCGCCGGAAATCATCTGGCCTCTTGACTGCATACGGGAGGCCTATCACAGGCAGGGACTGGAGTTTTTTGCGGATTCCGGCTCCTTTGTGGTGAAGGATCCCTTTCAGTTGAATAAGTTAAAGGCGCAGATGTACGACGAGGTGAAATTCCTGTCCGTGATAAGCCGGGCGGAATTTAGTTATGACGGCAATGCGCTGACGATTATGGACGAGGCCTTTATTCGTTCCGCTCAGACCCTTTCCAAAAATCTGGCGCTCCTTAAGGGGATGCTGCCTTTTCTTGTGGCGATCATTATTTTTATCGGTTATCTTTGCAGCTATCTCTCTTTGCAGGGCAGGCGGGAGGAATACGCCGTCATGCGTTCTCTGGGAACGGGGCGGGGTCGGAGCTTTTTCCTGCTTTTCGGGGAGACGGCCATGGTGGCGGCGCTTTCCTGTCTTTTGGGAAGCGGTATGGGGGCTGTCTTTTTGGGGCTGGAGGCAGGGGTGCTGGCGTTGTCGGGCGCGCTGTTTTTTCTCTCCTTTATGGCTGGGACGGCAGCAGCGCTTCTTGTGCTCCACAAACTCAGCGTGATGGAGGTGCTCACCAAAAAGGACTGAAAGAATGCGGATATTCTTTGGGGCGGAGGTAGATTATGAGAATCATCAGGAGCAGTTTGAGCAGACTCTGGCGCACGCCGGTGAAGACGGCTTTCTTTTTTCTGCTGCTTGCTTTTACGGTGGCGCTTGTCTGTGCCGGCGGCAGTCTCTGGAAGTTGTGCGGGGACAATCTGGAACGGTTTGAAACGATCTTTACTACCATCGGCACGGTGGAGCAGACGCCGGAGAGGATGGAGCAGGAGTCGGTATGGTATGCGGACGAAGAAAATTACCGTTATTTTAACCGTTCAGTTTACGGGGAGACAGTATCCGTGGATGTGCTTGATTTTGAAGGCGCGGGATATCTGAGCGGGCCGGAGCAGCGGGCCTGTTACGAAGCCCTTCCGCTGGAGTATAAGCTGAAGGAGGACAGGGAGGGGTACTGGCAGCATATGGTGATCGAGGCTTCTCCGCTGGAGGACTGTGTGCCCGCAGGCCCTGTGAAGATCGAGGTGAAGCGGGTACTGTTCAGCGTTTACCCGGTCAATACTTCCCCCATCTATTTATGCGACCACAACACGGAACATCCGCAGAAGCTGTATGCGGATAAAACTTATCTGATGGCGTTGGGAAGCGGATGGGCGCATGAGTGGAAGGAGAAGGGGTCGGCCGCTATCTTTGAGTATGTGCCCATACAGGGGCCGTATTCCACCCAGGCCGACGGGAACGGCAACAGGCTGCCCACGGATCTGGCGGGGGACTGGATTGTGGAGCTGACACCGGGGTTTTACGAGACCAAAGAAGGACAGAGCTGGCTGAAGCTCTGCGAGGAGTATGAACGGCATGATCTTTCCAACAGCTTCCCCGTGACGGCGACTGAGGATTTGAACTTAATCATGGCCTTTTATACGAAACAGGCTTACCTTGCGGAAGGGGCGCTTTTTTCGGAGGAAGATTATAGACAGGGCAACCGGGTCTGTCTGGTGTCGGGCCGCTTTGCCAGGAGAAACAAACTTAAGGTGGGGGATTCCCTGCATCTGGCCCTGCGTTATGCCAACTATGCGGCTTCTCCGGGCCGGGGCGGCGCAGAAGGATATCTGAATGCGGCGGGAGAAATCTACCAGATTTTTGAGGAGGGCGACTATACCATTAAGGGCATCTATGACGTGGGCGTGGGAACGGACGGCGATTTGGGCTATACGCTGGAGCGGAACGAAGTGTTTATTCCAAAGGCATCCATCAAAAACAGCGATGAGAATAATATCGCGCTTCACGGCCCCATGAAAGGTTATACCACTGCCTTCCGAATCCCCAACGGCAGCGAGAGTATCGAAAACTATAAAAAGCTGTGGGAGGCGCAAGGCGTAGATAATGTGGAGATCACCTTCTATGACGGCGGTTACACGAAGCTGGAGGGCGGACTGCAAAACATGAAGGAGATGTCCCTGATTCTACTGATGACGGGGGCGATCAGTGCAGGCTGCATCGTGATTTTCTTCTGCTATCTTTTCATCGGGAAGGAGAAGAGGCGGACGGCCATAGAAAGAAGCCTTGGCATGACGAAGGGAGCGTGCGCCCGCTCGCTGCTTGCCGGTATTGTGGCGATTGCCCTGTCAGGCTGCATCGCCGGGGCTTTTACGGGACAGTATTTTGCGGGGACGGCGGCGGCCCGGATGGCCTTTGCGGAAACCTTTGACACCCGGTTCAGCAACGGGGAGATTCAGTTTAGCAGGGAGCACAGCGGGGAAGAAGGCGCAGAAACAGGAGATGGGGAAAGTACAGAAACAGGCGGGGCGGCTGCTAACCCTTATCTGACGGAGACGGATTGGCGGATGTCGGCTGCCTGCGGCGGACTGGTCTTTCTGCTTACGGTGGGGACGGCTCTTTTGGGGATTTACAGGAATTTGCAGGAGGAACCGCTTTCGCTTCTTTCGTCGGATTAAGGCGTGACGCCCGAGACTATATAGAAAGGGAATACCGCCCGGGCGGTGGAAATGGAGGAAGGAATGGATAAAATTATCGAAGCGGCGAATGTGAGCTATATTTATCAGACAAAGTACCAGAAAACGAAGGCGCTCTCTGAGGTGAGCTGTTCCTTTGAGCGGGGAAAGGTGTACGCCATCACCGGCAAATCCGGCAGCGGAAAGAGCACCTTCCTGTCCCTTCTTGCAGGACTGGACGTACCTACGGAGGGAACGCTTTTGGTGGAGGGAGAGGATATACGCAAGATGAACCGGGACGCCTATCGGTTGAACCGCGCTTCCGTGATTTATCAGGCTTTTCATCTGTTTCCCCTTCTGACGGTTATGGAAAATGTAATGTTTCCCATGGAGTTGCAGCATGTTGCAAAGAAGGAGGCCAAAGCACGGGCGCAGGAATATCTGGCGCAGGTGGATCTGCCTGAGACCCTTTACAGGAAAATGCCGGGCATGATCAGCGGCGGTGAGCAGCAGAGAGTTGCCATAGCCAGAGCCATGGCGGCAGGCGGTGAGATTCTTCTTGCCGACGAGCCCACGGGAAATCTGGACAGCCAGAATGAACAGGTCATCGTGAACCTGCTTTGTAAGCTGGCCCATGATAAAAATTATGCCGTCATTGTGGTCACGCATAACGAGGCGGTAGCGGCTGCGGCGGATGTGGTCTACGGTATGAAGGACGGAGAACTGTCGGTGGTGCGCGGGTAGAAGGAAAATGTTTATTCGCTTTTTAATTTTTGATAGGCCAGTTCAATCTGACTTTTGAGCTGGCATGGAAAGCGCTGCAGTCAGTTTTAAGAGTACACGGCGCAGCAGGTGCGGAAACGGGTTCGCCCAGAGAGATTTTTCAGCTTGGCTATAAGCTCGGATTTGTAGATGATTCCGCTGTATGGCTTACAATGCTGAAAAAGAAGCTTGAAGAGGCCGGGGCGATTGGGGATAAAATTGTAAAAGAGTAGTGGAAAAAGGAAATCGGCTGTGGTAAGATAACTGTATCGGGACAAAGAGGTCCAAAAAGGATCTCTTTGTCCCGTTCTTTTTGCGTAAAGGAGGAAATAACATGGCAAAAATAAAGGAAGCCTGCGGCGTGGTGGGCATTTACGGCCCGGAGGGAGAAAATGTGGCCTCCTCCATCTATTACGGTTTGACGGCGTTGCAGCACCGCGGACAGGAAGCCTGCGGAATGGCGGTTTCGGGGACAGACCGGGAGCGGGGTAACGTGTGTTTTCACAAGAATCTGGGGCTGGTGAGCGAGGTGCTGACAAAAGAAGTACTGGAAAAGATGGACGGCAATATCGGTCTGGGGCATGTGCGGTATTCCACCACAGGCGCGTCCGTTGCGGAAAATGCCCAGCCGCTGGTGCTTTCCTATATCAAGGGAACGCTGGCCCTTGCCCACAACGGCAATCTGATCAATACGCCTGAGCTGAAATGGGAGCTGATTCAGAACGGGGCGATTTTTCATACCACCACGGACTCGGAGGTGATCGCGTTTCATATCGCCAGAGAGCGGGTGCACTCGGCCTCGGTGGAGGAGGCGGTCTACAAAACGGCCTTAAAGATCAAAGGCGGCTATGCGCTGGTGATCATGAGTCCCCGGAAGCTGATTGGGGTACGGGATCCTTACGGTTTAAAGCCGCTTTGTCTCGGGAAACGGGAACAGTCCTATGTGCTGGCTTCCGAATCCTGCGCGCTGGAGGCCATGGGAGCCGCGTTTGTACGGGATATTCTGCCGGGGGAGGTAGTGACGATTTCGGGCCGGGAGATAACGTCGCAGATGCTGCCAAAGGAGGAGCGTTGCGCCCACTGTATTTTTGAATATATCTATTTTGCAAGACTGGACAGCGTGATGGACGGGGTGAGCGTGTATGACGCCAGAATCCGGGCGGGAAGAATGCTGGCAAAATCCCATCCGATAGAGGCGGATCTGGTAACGGGCGTGCCGGAGTCGGGTCTTCCGGCGGCTCAGGGCTATGGGCTGGAAAGCGGCATTCCCTTTGCCCTGTCCTTTTATAAAAACAGTTATATAGGAAGAACCTTTATCAAGCCCACCCAGAAGGAGCGTGAGTCCGCCGTGCGCATGAAGCTGAGCGTGCTGGAATCGGTGGTAAAGGATAAACGGATCGTGCTGGTGGATGATTCCATTGTGAGGGGAACCACCATTGCCAACCTGATCCGCATGTTAAAAGAGGCGGGAGCCAGAGCGGTGCATGTGAGAGTCAGCTCGCCGCCTTTTCTGTATCCCTGTTATTTCGGCACCGACGTGCCCTCCAATTCCCAGCTCATTGCGGCGAATCACAGCGAGGAGGCGATCTGTCAGATGATCGGTGCGGATTCGCTGGGCTATCTGCGTAAGGAGGACCTTTCGGAAATGGCGGGAGGACTGCCCCTTTGCAGGGCGTGTTTCGACGGGGAATATCCTATGGATTGCAGCGGGTGTGCCGGGTAACTTTCTTTTGCCATGACCGAGTGTGGAAAAGACCATAGCGCTGGTTAATGCAAGTCCGCCGCATGCCTTCTGTCCCTTCTGTCCACGCTAAATTTCATATAGTAGGCGGCTTTGTCGCTATACATTTTCTTTTCCGCCTCCGAGATCAGTCTGTCCACGCCGCCCAGACTGTTTCGCTCCCAAAGGCCGCCTATGGCCATGTGAATGGACTTAGAACGAAGATCCTGCTTTAACTGTTCGATTTTCTGCCAGAGCTCCGACTCGTCGATTTGGATGCAGATCGCAAGCAGTTCGTCGCCTCCGATACGGAACAGTCCGTATTTGCCAAAGCTTTTTTTCAGGCAGTCGCAGGCGTCGGTTATCAGTTTATCTCCAAAAGAATGTCCGTCACGGTCATTTACTTGTTTCAGCCCGGTGATATCGCAATAAACGATCCCCAGGCTTTGGTCTTCCTGTAGATTTTTGAGGCATTCCTTCATGGCGTAACGGTTCCCGAGCTGAGTGAGCTGATCGTGATAGCTCATCTCTTCCAGCTTTCGGACGAGATCCCGGCGTTTCAGGGAAGAAATAATAAAGTGCGCCGTAATTTGAAGCATATCGGAGGCGTAGTCCAGTGATTTTTCCGGTGGATTGTCTATTCCGTAAAAACCGATGATTCTGTCCTCGTCATACAGGGGAACTACAATCAGCGAGCGGATATTCTGCCGCTTCAGATTTTCATACTGCAGTGGATCGCTTTCCCGGATATCCTCTAACCGTTTAATCACGATATGTCTGTTTATTTCAAAATTCTGATACCAGTTGGCACATATTTCTGCAGGAAGATTTTGCAGGTTTTTCTTTTCCGGCGTGACGCCGCTTGCCACCCACTCGTAAGTGTTATTGTCATAACCCTGTTCGCTTCGTTCAAAAATATAGGTTCTCTCGCAACCCAGTGCCTTTCCCAGATATTCCAGCAATACCTCCAATGTCCGGGAAGGCGTTTTATGAAGCAGGGCAACACGGAGACCTTCGTTGATTTTGGCTTCCAGATTCATGATATTGTCCCGCTGCTCCGGGGCGGTCGCTTCAAAAGCGAGTTCCAGACGGTATTGTTTTCCGTTTTCCTCAATAATCGTATCTTTGATGATTACCTGCCGTTCAAGAATGGGATTGTAATATCGCCATTCCTGGAAATGGCCCGGCCTTAGTTTGTGATTGTTACACATGGAGCAGGGGGTAGAGCAGTTTTGAAGAACTTCATAGCATTTTTTTCCGGCAATGTCGCCTGGTGAGCAAAAACCAAAAGTTTTAAGAGCTTTTTGGTTCATGTAGATTAATTCGTAACTGCTTATGTCTGAAACATAGACAAACTCGTCCATTGTCTCAAAAAACTCCCATATTTTACACATGCGCGCAGTCCTCCTGTTTCAAGCAATAAAATGGTAAAATATTTATCTTTATATATCATATTTGTGCCATGGCATTTCATTATTTGCGCGAATGGTAGCAATACGGCGTGAAATGCAAAACGCCGTAATTTACATTTAACAGGCGGAATGTTAGAATTGCAGTAAGAGAGAACAGGAAGTTTATCAACGGCATTCCGGCTTCGGGTAAAAAGGGGCATGGGATCGGAGTGAAAAATAATATAGGAGATGAAGTGTTGAAAATAGCGGTTTGCGACGATGAGATATGCTTTATGGATATGCTCTGTCCTCTGCTGGAGCAGTGGGCAAAGGAACGCGAGGTAAACTTGACAATTTATCGGTTTACCAACGGAGACGACCTGATTGATGCGCAACGAAGCGGATGCATGGATCTGATCATTCTGGACGTGATTATGCCGCTGCTAAACGGGATAGATACGGCCAGGGAGCTGCGGAATATGAATCAGACAGTGCCGATTGTCTTTCTTACCTCATCCAGAGAATTTGCAGTCGATTCTTATGAGGTAAAAGCCTTTCATTATCTGATAAAGCCTGTCAGCCAGATGAATTTATTTCCCATGCTGGATGAGTTTCTCAAAATCTTTAATTCGTGCAAACCCTTTTTCACCGCCAGGACGACCGATGGTTTTTGCCGGATTTTCATTACGGATGTGGATTATCTGGAGGCGCAGAACAAGCAGGTGCTTGTCCATCTGTCAAATGACAGGACGCTGGTGATCCGTGAACTGTTCTCAAAATGCGCGGAAATTTTTTCGCCGGAAAACGGGTTCTGCTGCTGCCATCGCAGCTATATTGTGAACCTGAATAATATAGAACAGTTTTCAAAGACGGAGGTCACCACCGTCCACAATGGGGTCATACCCATTTCCAGAAACAGCTATACAGCCTTTAAGGAAACTTATTTTAACCATATGTTTTCCTGTTTTCCCAAGGGATAAAATTTCATAGCATATGGCTGCCCGAGCTTAACGACAGCGGTTGACGGCAGCCGCCATTTCGTCCCACTTTTTCTCCATATCCGCCACCAGCTTAAACTGGGTTCTGGTTCGGTCCAGATTATGGTTTTTGCGGTGAATCTTAAAGTAGGTATCCCCGGAAAGGAAGTCTGTCAGAAAGCGAAGGCCGCTCTCGTAGGTCATGAGCTTTGCGCCCATGGGCAGAAGGCTGATTTCCAGCGGGGTAAGGCTTCCGGCACAGCCCTTGATAAAGCCTTCCGTAAAGGTTTCGAAAAGGGACAGATCCAGTTCCACCCTGGACAGATCCGGTTCATCCTCCGCCCCGGTGCTTGCGCCGGTACGGATCGAATCACCGAAATCATAGAGGGATAATCCGGGCATTACGGTGTCAAGATCAATGACGCAGAGAGCCTTCCTTGTGGAAGCGTCAAAGAGGATGTTATTTATTTTTGTATCGTTGTGCGTCACCCGCAGGGGCAGCTCACCCTTTTCCAGAAGGTCTGTCAAAACATGGGCGTCCTTTTCTCTGGCGAAGGCAAAGTCAATCTCCGCCCGTACCATACCGGCCCGGCCCATGGGATCCTGTTTCACAGCGTTTCTGAGAGCCTCAAAGCGGGAGGGCGTATGATGGAACAGGGGAATGGTCTCGTGCAGGGTATCAGCCGGATAAGCGGAAAGCTGATTCTGGAAGCCGCCAAAAGCCGCCGCGCTGTCGTAAAAATCCCGGGGATTTTCTATTTTTTCCAGACAGACGGTGTTGCTGATAAAGACAAAAACGCGCCAGTAATTCTGCTGACTGTCAACGAGGTAGTTTTCTCCATCCTTTGTCTTAATTACGTTAAGTGTTTCCCGGTCGGGATCGCCGCCTTTTTCCACAATTGCTTTCCGAAGAAAGGCGGTGACATTGGCCACATTTTCCATGAGGGCGCCGGGTTCCCGAAAGATGGCGCTGTTGATTCGCTGTAAAATATATTTCTTTTCTGATTCTCCCTTCCGGCACAGAAGCAGGAAGGTGTCGTTGATATGGCCGTTTCCGTAAGGCGTTATTTCTTCGGGCTCGCCGTCCAGACAGAATGCGGACGCCACTGCTTCCAGATTTTCAAAAGCTGAGTTTTGGTGCATTACAGTTCCTCCTTGTAGTTGATCCATTTTAACTCCATGGGTGATAAAGTAAGCTTCGCTTTCAGGTCGCCTTCGATATAGAGATCGGTCTCCTTTGCTTCCTGCGTGTTGTTGATTACGGCTAACATACCGGTCTTTTCAAAGACGGCAATTTCCGTTTCCACATCGGAGACGTAGTATTTTTTCATTTCTTCTTCCCGGTGCGCCGCATAGTAAATGGCGCGCAGCAAAATGCGGCAGTTCTGGGGAGAGTAGGGAAGGCCGGAGAAGTAGACGCTTCGTCCCTGTCCGTAAGCGTTGACGACCAGACGGCTGTACTGTCCGTCCATATTCAGAATCTGATAGTGTTCTCCCTGGGCGTAAATACGGCTTTTTCCTTCGCCGAAATCCACCTCGCCCTTCACATCCTCCAGAATGAAATGTTCCCTGTTCAGTTCATTGTATTTGTCCGTGCTTAAAGAGAAACCAAGCTCTCTGTCCACGCCGAGGACGTCGCTTAGCTGGAAAAAGCGTCCCTGATACTGGCAGGCCGTTGGTTCGCCCACGCCGATGAATCCGCCGCCCTCGTCCACGAAACGGCGCAGGGCGCATACAAGGGCAGGGTCTTTCCAGACATCGCCGCCGCTGAAGGCCGTATAGGCGTCTCCGGCGTTTATGATCACCCGGATGGCGGGATCAATCCCTTCTTTCATCTCCTCAAAGGTAATAAACTCCACATCCAGGGGCATGCCGCTAAGCGCTTCGAGTACGCCCACATAGGAATAGATTTCACGATACCAGAGGGCGTGGTGCACCTGATTGGCCATCCAGCGGCGCAGGTTTCCCCAGCTGTTTAATACCGCCACCTTAAAGGGCGCGGTGTAGGATTTTGAGCCCTGCATGTGCCGGTGGATCTGGCGGAACTCGTCAACGACGTGACCGATTTGGTCAATAAAACCCGGCCATTCGCTGGCCAGCTTCAAATAACCGCCGTAACCGATTCGGTCTACCGGGGAGCGCAGGATTGCCCGTCTTGCCTTTAACCAGTTGTCCTTCGCCTCTCCGATGGGATCGCCGCCCTCGGTGAACACATCCGGGAAGAAATAGGGCAGAAGCCGTCCCTCCGTATAGTTCACGCCCTGAATGTCGGAGATCATGCGCAGGGTGACGCCGTCGCCTACGGAGCCCACAACCGCGTCCAGTCCGATATCGGCGAAGCGCTCACCGAAGGGCTCGGTGCCGATCCAGTGATCGCCTAAAAACATCATGGCTTCCTTGCCGTAGCTGTGCACGATGTCTACAAGCTCTTTCGCCAGCTTGCTTACTTCAATCTGCTGGAACTTCACAAAGTCGAGAAATTCCTTTGAGGGACTGCGAAAGATGGAATTGTGGTAGCCTTCGTCCACGATATATTCCGGGCGGAAGGGGTAGCCCGCCCATTTTTCAAACTGTTCCAGAATGTAGGGACTGACGCTTGCGCTGTAGCCGAACCATTCCACGTATTTTTCCCGTTTCTGATCGTCGAAGGTTAAGGTAAACTGATGGAAAAAGGTAGTAAAACGCACCACGTCCACCCGGGGGTTTTCCTCACACCAATGTTTCAGCTTTTCCTTCACATAGGCCTGCGTCTTGGGCTGACGAACGTCGTAGGTGAGCTGGTGGGGAGCGTCTTTCCAGTCGTTGGTAATAAAGTTGTACATATGCACGGGATCCCAGATCAGGAAGGCCAGAAAGCTCACCGTATACTGATGGTAGGGGACTGTGTCGATGATTACCTCGCCCGCGGCTTCGTCGTACTGCCAGCGGTCTGTTGGAACGACTTCACCGGTAGTACGGTCCATGACTTCCCACCACCGTTTCGGGTCGTCCAGCGTATTTACCTTTAACTGCTGGGTATGGAAACCCTTCATCAGACGGATACGCAGGCTTGTGTTTCTGGCGGTCACCCGGTCGCTGATCAGGTACTCCTGCTGGATCTCCTCGGGATTCGCCTCGGCCCAGGCGTTATCTTTTCGGGTGGTGTAGTAGGTGGCGTAAATTTTGGCGTCCTGGGATAAAAGAGCCTCCGGCATATCCGTTCCGTCGCAGTCCCGCAGGGCATCCGCGCCAAGGAGATTTTTAAGCCGTATGGTTTCTTCCACCATATCCACATCGGTGGGCAGAGTCAGCCGCCCGCTCATAGTTTGCATTTCCATGTCTGACAGTCCTCCTTTTTTTGATACCCCGCTGCCTGGGGCGGGGCTTTGACTTATTCAGGCAGATTCAGGTAGCTCAGGGTTCCCTCGGGCAGCCCCGTACCCTGTTCCAGCAGGGAAATAAGTCCCCGTATGGTGTATTCGCAGTCCTCCGGCGTGGTGGAAAGAAAGGTGTTGTTGAGCTTCACGCCAAGCACAATCAGAACGATTTCCGCAAGCGCCTCCGGGTAGTCGAAATGGATTTCCCCCGCTTCAATGCCCTGTCGGATAATTTTTGCCAGATTAGGCTTCAGTTCGGAAATCAGGTAGTTTAAATATTTCTGGTGCAGATAGGCGGACTCCTGTATGGTAATGGTTCTTGTTTTTTCGCTGCCCTGTTTTAAAAAGGCTGCGGCGGAGCTGCGGCAGGCCTGAAACAGCATTGCCATCCGAGTAAAGGGCGGAATGTTTGTCTGATCGGCCAGACTTTTGGCTGTCTGCAGGGGGTTTTCGTAGTTTCGCCTGATCAGCGCGTCTAAGATCGCTTCCTTCGAGGGAAAATAGTAATAAATGCTGCCCTTGCCGATGCCTGCTTTGGCGGCAATGTCGCTCACGGAAATATTCTGTATGCTTTTGTCGATCATAAGCTGCTGTAGCGCATCCAGAATCTGGTCGCTTTTTTTCGAGTCTGCCATGATGTGATGCCTTTCTCTTTCCTGATTTGAGTGCCGGATGCCGGTCCTGCGGCAGTCATGCCACAGTTACAACTGATCCTGCGACGATTGTATCACAGATTAATGCCGTGGACAATTACTCCCGAATAAAAAATGTGGAAAGAAAATATTGACCGATGGTCGATAGTTGTGGTATTGTAATAGAGGAAAGTTCGACCGCGAGTCGAAACAGGAAATATAACGGGAAAAAGCAGGAGGATGGAGAGAAAAATGACGTATGCAGATTTTTTCTATGACATGAAAGGGAGATTCATGGGTGCGGATGTGAGCGATATCAAAGAGCATCTGGCCTTTGAATTTGATATTGAGGATGAGGAGGCAGGCGGCGCCTTTTATGTGGAAGTAAAGGACGGGGCGCTTTATGTGGAGCCTTATGAGTATTACGACAGGGACGCAAGATTTATCTGCGCGCCGGAGGTGCTTGTCAAGATTGCAACAGGAGAGATGGATCCCGTGTGGGCCTTTACCACACAGAAGCTTAAGGTGGAAGGCAACATTGACAAGGCGCTTCGATTAAAGGAAATCATCGAGGCGAAGCAGAAAGAGATAAAAAAGGCGGCAAAGCAGGAAGAGAAGAAGGCGAACAGAAAATGAAGAAAAAAGCGGGAATGATAACAAAGGCAGCTGTGGGACTGGGCGTTCTTGCGGCAGCCTGCGGCGGAGAAATCGCCTATTTTTATGGGCGCACCATGAAACGCAGCCGGGCAAAGACGGAGAGAACCATTAAGATGGCGGGCACGGACTGGAGTCAGTACATGCCCCTGCTTGAGGAGCGAAAGGCGGCCATGCTGGCAAGACCCCACAGCGACGTGTGGCAGACATCGTTTGATGATTTAAAGCTTCACGCCACTTATTTTCCGGCGGATGAGAACAGGGAAACGCCGAAAATCGTGATCTGCTTCCACGGCTATACCAGCCAGGGAATGTCGGATTATATCGGTTTGTCGGATTATTATCAGAAGAGAGGCTATGCCATGCTTCTGCCGGACGCCCGGGCTCATGGCGCAAGCGAGGGGGAATATGTGGGCTTTGGCTGTCTTGACAGGAAGGACGCTCTCGTGTGGATTAATTGGGCAATCCGTCAGCTGGGAGAGAATGTGAAAATACTTCTGCACGGCACATCCATGGGAGCGGCGACGCTTCTTATGCTGAGCGGCCTTTCCCTGCCGGAACAGGTGAAGGGCATCGTTTCGGACTGCGGTTTCACTTCGCCCAAGGAGGTGTTCACCCACGTGCTGCATTCCATGTATCATCTGCCGGCCTTCCCGGTGATTCCGGGAGCGGATCTTGTAAACAGAAGGCTTGCGGGTTACGGGATGGACGAGTGCAACGCGAAGCGGGAGGTGGAGAAAGCCACCGTGCCCATCTTGTTCATCCACGGGGAGGCGGACACCTTCGTACCATGCAGTATGTGCGAGGAGATTTATGAACACTGCGCTTCGAAGAAGAACAGGCTGCTTGTTGCCGGGGCGGCTCATGCGGAGAGCTACTATAAAGATATGGAAAGCTATGAGAAGGCGCTCACGGGATTTATGGAAGAGGTAATGGCGTAAAACGCCGGAGAGGGGAAACAGAATGAAAACAAGAAACGGGCATAAGACGTATCCTTTGACAGTGGCGCAGAAATTCCACATTTACTATATGGATTTCTGTCCGAAAAAGGAAGTGGTCAATATCGGCACCAGCCTGACCATCGAATATGAGCTGGATATCGAGGAATTAAAGAGGGCGGTCTATAAAGCATACGAGCGCTGCGAATCCATGCGGGTACGCTTTGCCTACGATAAGAAGGAAGAGCAGTGGTATCAGTACGTGGTGGAAAAAGAGGAACGCGACATTGAGTATGTGGACTTCACAGGTAAAACCATGGAGGAAGCGGCCGAGATTATGACGGGCTGGACAAGAGTGCCTTTTCAGAGAGAGGACGGGCCCATGAACCGGGTGGTGATGATCAAAACGCCGGACGGCTGTCAGGGATTATATGTGCTGGGAGACCATATGCTGTTAGACGCCCAGTCGCTGATCTGCTTTCTGCGGGACGTGATCGAGCTGTACTGTAACGCCAAATTTGAGGGAGTTGCCTATCCCCTTGACATGCGTTCTTATATCGAACAGCTTGAAAAGGATCTGGCTTACGAGGCGGGCAGTAAGGCACAGGCAAGAGACAGAGAATATTTTCAAAAGCTGATCGAGCGGTCGGAGCCGATTTTTAACGGGATACAGGGGCCGGGACAGTTGGAGGAAGCAAGGAAGAGATTCCCGGGAACGAGGGCGGCTTTTTCCGCTACCGCCGAGGTAGACTCCGCGCTTGATATTTTCCATCTGGAGGAGGAGCCGACGCAGCGCCTGATGCGTTTCTGCGAGGAACAGCATGTTTCCCTGCAATGCCTGCTGATTATGGGTATCCGCACTTATTTGCAGAAGATGAACGACAACGACGACGTTTCCATCAATGTGGCTTATGCAAGACGGGCTACCCTTCTGGAAAAGAAATCCGGCGGCACAAGGATACATTCGTTTCCCTTCAGAACCATTCTTTCGAAAGACCAGACCTTTATGGATGGCATTCTGGCGATCCGAAACGGTCAGAACGAGGTGTTCCGTCATACCAATTATAATCCGACGGAGTACTTCGCTTACAGGAGCAAGTTTTACAATACGCCGCAGGGCGCGACCTATGAGCCCATGGCCCTGACTTATCAGCCCATGACCCTGAAGGAAAAGGGACTGGATCAGCTGGGAGACATCAGGTATAAGACAAAGTGGTATCCAAACGGAGCCACCGTCCAGGCGATGTACCTGACGGTGATGCATCGTCCCGACGACAACGGTCTGGATTTCAATTTTGAGCATCAGGTGGCGGCCGTGAGCAGGGAGACGCTGGAACAGTTCTATTATTATCTTTGTAAAATTATGTTTAAGGGAACGGAGAGCCCGCATTTGAAAATCGGTGATATAATAAAGCTGATATAGCTGAGAAGAAAAAGGAGGTTGCACAGGCATGTTTGATCAGTTGGCGGAAATCATTACAAACTATGTGGAAGTAAAGAAGGAGGATATCAGACCGGAGTCCCGGTTTATGGAGGATCTTGGTTTTTCTTCCTTTGATTTTATGAGTATGCTCGGCGAGGTGGAGGACGCTTTCGACGTGGAGATCGAGGAGGAGAAGGTGGCCGGCATCCGCACGGTGCAGGAAGCCGTGGCGTATTTGGAATCCATTCAGGGCTGATTGCTCTATCGTGGGACTGCGTCGGCTTGCGGATTGACACAAATTCGGCTTTGCAGTTTTGCAGCCGGAGCTGTGTCTGCGCGCGGACGGTTGCCAGAGCAGAAGAGAGGGGGATAAAAATATGAACGAATTGTGCAGTACCATCAGGGAAATTCTCGTTAAATCTTCCGAGGCCTACGGATCCATGGATGCGGTACGCTATAAGGTGAAGCGGGAGAAGAAGGGCGGCGGTAAGAGAGAGACGGTCGTGGAGACAAGGACTTACAGGCAGCTTAAGGAGGACAGCGAACGTTTTTCGGCGGGGCTTGCCGGACTTGGGGAACAGGGAAACCACGTGGCCATTGTGGGAGACAGCTCCTATGCCTGGATCGTGTCCTATTACGGTACGGTAAACAGCGGCAGTGTGGCTGTGCCCCTTGACGCAAACCTGCCGGCGGAGGATTTGTGCGAGCTGATCGACCGTGCGGATGCGACGGTGCTTATATATGATAAGGCGCGCGCCGGCGTGGCGAAGCTGGCGGAAGAGAAATGTCCCAAACTGAAATACCGGATTGCCATGGAGCCGGGAACGGAAGAGCTTTCTGCGCAGACGCTTTCCTTCGAAGATTTTTTGGCGGGGCAGGAACCGGGCTTTGCCTGCGAGCCGAAACCGGAGGAGCTGGCGACCATCATGTTTACCTCGGGCACTACGGGAAAGAGCAAGGGGGTTATGCTGACTCACAGGAATCTGGCGGAAAACGCCACCGCGCAGGATATGGGCTTCGAGCCGGGAATGGTGCTGCTTACGGTACTGCCGATTCATCACGCCTACTGTCTGAGTATGGACATCCTGAAAGGGACTTCCATCGGCGCGGTGATCTGCATCAACGATTCCCTGCTTCGCGTGCTGAACAACATTAAATTGTTTGAGCCGAATATTATTCTTATGGTGCCTCTTATGATAGAGACTTTTGCCAAAAAGCTGGAGGAGACGGACTGGCTTCCCGCGCCCATCATCAAGGCAAAGGTTTTCGGGAAGCAGCTTCACACCATTTGCAGCGGCGGCGCCTATTTAAATCCGGATTACTTAAAGCGGTTTGATAAATACGGGATCAAAATTTTACAGGGCTACGGCATGACGGAATGCGCGCCTGTCATCAGCAGTAACCTGCCCACGGAGAGCAAGGTCGGTTCTATCGGCAAATGCATGCCGAACTGCCAGGTGAAGGTGGTGGACGAAGAGCTCTGGGTAAAGGGCACGAGCGTCATGCAGGGATATTATAAAATGCCTGAGGAGACGGCGGAAACTCTGGTGGACGGCTGGCTGAAAACGGGAGATCTTGGCTATGTGGACGAGGACGGGTTTCTGTTCCTGACAGGCAGGAAAAAGAATCTCATCATCACGCCTAACGGAGAGAACGTTTCTCCCGAAGAACTGGAAAATAAGATCGGCAGCGCCCGTCTTGTACAGGAAATTCTCGTGAGGGAAAAGGACGGCGTGATTGAGGCGGAAATTTTCCCGGATGCAGAGTATGCTTCCAAAAAGAAGATTAAGGATGTGGAGAGTGAAATTCGAAAGATTGTGGATGCCTACAATGAACAGGCGCCCCTCTATAAAAGAGTGACAGGTGTGAAACTGCGGGATACGGAGTTTGATAAGAATACCACGAAGAAGATTAAAAGATTTTAGAAAAATTGTTTGGCTGCCGGAATAATAGCACAAAAAGACCGCCCTCCGCGTACATGCGCAGAGAGCGGTCCTTTTATGAACCCCATTCGCTTATTCGAGTCCGCGAAGCGGAGCTCGCAATCGAGCTCTGCTTGATTTGTTAGACTGTAAAATCGAAATTTCTGCCGGGCATGGGAATGGTGGTCTCTTCCTTTACATTGTCCCAGTTAAAGTTTTTGATCTGGTCGAGCAGATCTTCAACGCTGTTGGCAGTGACGGTAGCGCGTTTGCTATGTTCGTAATTGTATTTGTCCTGCCCGTTTTTCTCAGCTTCCGCTTCCTTTGCGGCTTCCTTCTTGTCTTCGCGGATCTTATCCACGAATTCCTTCTGACGCTCGCCTGCCTTCTCAAGCTGTGCAAAATAGGATACCTGTCCGTCCTTGCCAATGTTTACGCCGAGGCTTACCACTTCGTCTTCACGGCCGGTCTCTTTTAGCTCTTCCTTCATCTGGCCCAGCTTGTCGAGAGATTCGTCCAGAAGAGAGAGGTTCTGCTTCTTTACCTCTTCGTCGTTGGCCATCCGCTCCAGCTCTTCGGGATCAATCAGCACGCTGTAATCTTTGGAACCCCGGGAAAGATACTCGGAGGCTTCTTCTTCGGAATCGTATTCAGCAACATAGAAGTCTGCATTGCTGTAGGTTTTCTTCAATTCCTGCAAAAGCGCCTTCGCCTTGTCGCTCAGCTGTACGGAACTGTTTTCCGTCTTTTTTGTACCGTCGGTTTTTTTGCTGTCAGCTTTGGCTGTCTTTCTACTCTGGGCTGCATTGCTGTAAAAGCTTTTCTGCAGAGAGTTGTAACTGCCGATGCCGTTCATATTGTTCATGATATTAGCCCTCCTTAGCTTTGCAATAGATATAATAAAGTAAATCCGTTTACCTGTTGGAAGATAGGTAAAACCTTCCTTTGTCATATATATCGTTCGGGGCGGGAAATTTCTTTAGAGAGGAGTTGGAAAATAATCCTGATTCCTGATTGGGCCATGACTTTCGATTTATGGAATGGGCGCGGTTATGCTGGAGTCAACACTAAAGGGAGCGCTCCTTGACAGGACGCTGCCTTTTATAGTATAACTTCTTTTATAAAGCATATTAATGCTATGGGAATATAGTAGAAAACGGGAAGGGGGAACGGAACCATGAAGATATCCACCAAAGGCAGATATGCACTGCGGCTTATGCTTGATCTTGCCATCTACGATACGGGGGAACCGGTCAGGATTCGCGATATCGCGGCGAGACAGGAAATTTCCGAAAAGTATCTGGAACAGATTATTTCCATACTGAATAAGGCAGGATATGTGAAGAGCGTCAGGGGGCCGCAGGGCGGATACCATCTGATGAAGGAGCCGGCGCAGTATACGGCAGGCATGATCCTTCGGCTGACGGAAGGTTCGCTTGCTCCCGTTGCCTGTCTGGACGGAGAGGTCAATTCCTGCGAAAGGCAGGAAGCCTGCGTTACGCTGCGGCTCTGGCAGATGCTGAATCAGGCGGTCAGCGATGTGGTGGATCGTGTAACGCTGGCGGATCTGGTGGAATGGCACGAGCAGAAGAGCGGAAACTACGTGATCTGACGGCCGCAGGGAAAACAGGCGGCGCGGGCGGGGTGGTTGAGACTCCAGTCCTTATCTGTAAAAGAAAGAAATCAGAAAGCTCAGGCGGACGCACTGAGCTTTCTGATTTCTTTTGTATTATTTGCAATTCTAGGAATATTCCCGTAAATTCACAAAATTCTGAAAAGGAAGAGCATTTTTCGTGTAACCATTGGTACGAATTTCGATATTTCGACTCTTTTCCTTCTCAAATGCCTCGTCCAATACTTCGGAAAAGAACTTCCTTGCGATGGTCTTGGACTGGCTCTGCTTGGACTGGCGATTTTTGTCTTCGGAAGCTGTCTTCCTTACCGGGGTGACCGCCATAACCGCTTCCACTTTATAATTCCATTCATTTGCATAGATTGCGGTGATCCCTCCTTGGATTCATATTTGTGCGTTTTGATATGGCCATATCTCTGTTGCACAGCGAACTCCTTGTTCTGTTAAGGATATCGGCATGAATCCCTTTTACTTAACCCTATTTTAACAGTTTTCAGTAAAAAAAGAAAGTGAAGATTCTAATAAAATACAAAAAAAGTACAAAATATCTGAAAATAAAAACGATATGACGATAAAGACGGACAAAAATGGGAAGCACATAAAAATGAGAGGTTGACATTTGCCTACCAAAGGAGTATGGTGAAAGAAAGGTAGGCAAATGTCAACCAGTTTATTTGACGGTCTGCCGAAGGAACGTTTTGGAAGGGAGCAAAATGGTCAGATTATCGGAAGCGGAATGGAAGGTTATGAATGTGCTGTGGGAGGAGGCGCCCCAGACAATTATGCAGCTGACGCACCATTTTCAGGAGACTACAGGATGGACGAAACACACCGTTATGACTTTTTTAAAACGGATGGAGGAAAAAGGCGCGGTTTATTATGAGGCAGGGCAGCGGGCGAAGCTGTACTATCCCAGGATTGAGAGACGGGAGGCAGTTTTGCAGGAAACGGAGGAATTTTTGGAGCGGGTTTTTGACGGCAGGATGGGACTTATGCTCAATACCATGGTGGAGCAGAAAGCTCTTTCAGGGGAAGAGATTGCGGAGTTTTACGAGATACTGCGGCGGGCGGAGGCATCCTGTGTGCAGGATGGGGAGAAAGGAAAGGACGGTGAATGGCAGTGACGGCAGCCATATGGGAGATGCTGATTACGTCTTCGGCGTTGATTGCAGGCATTTTTTGCATACGGAAGCTGACTTTGGGAAAGATCAGCATGCGGCTTCGCTATGGGCTGTGGATTCTGGCGGTGGTCAGGCTGCTTGTGCCCGTGTCTGTCGGGGCAAGTCCTGTCAGCGTGATGAATCTTTTCTCCCGGATTCCGCAGGAGAAACGCGCAGACGGGCTTTCTCCTGCAGACGGGAGAGAGAGGCCTGCCTTGCAGACAGGCCCTTTGCCGGCTGTCTCTGAGACCGGGGAAAAACCGGCCCGGGTATGGAAGGAAGAGGAGGCTGGAACAACGGATGCCGTCTACGGTATGCAGGAGCCGCAGGAAAAACTGTCGGGGACGTGGGCGGAGGAAATCGCTGCCTTTTTTAAAAAGATCACACCGATGCAGGCGGCCGGTGCGGTATGGCTTGCGGGATGTTTCATTACAGGAGGGGGCATGCTCTATTTCCGATTTCGATTTGCCGGGTATCTGCGCAGAAAGCGGCGGGCGCTTTCGGAAGAGGAAATCCCCATGAGGATAAGGGGAAAGCTTGCGGCCCGCGGCCTGCGGGTGTACCGGGTGAAAGGACTGCCAAGCCCCTGTCTTGTGGGAAGGGGTATTTATCTGGAAGAGCAGACGCCCGGCAAAGAGCGGGAGCTTACCCACATTCTGGCCCATGAATACTGTCACAGGATGCACGGGGACGGCTTCTGGTCCTTCGTTCGGTGCGCGCTGGCGGCGGTTTACTGGTTTGACCCCCTTGTCTGGGCGGCTGCCTATGCGGCCAGACAGGACAGCGATCTGGCCTGCGATGAGGCGGTAGTGAGGCTGCTTGGAGAGGAGGAGCGGTTTGCCTACGGAAAAACCCTGCTGGCCCTTTTGCAGGAGAGTGAAAGCGGGACAAAGCGCCTGGGTATTCCTCATATGTATTCCGGGAGCGAGCCCGGATTCAGAGAACGGATTGTGGCGCTGACCGGGAAAAACGAGGCCCAGGCCGTTGTCCTTGCGGCTGTCTTTTCCCTTGTTTTTCTGATCTGCGGATGCGCCTTTACGGGAGCGCAGGTGCAGACGGGAGAAGCAGAGGACTCAGGGGAGGTCGACGGGCAGGGGGAAGAAACGGTCTTTGCTACGCAGGAGGGGCCAACAATTTTGGAGGAAGGCGGCGAAGAGTTTGCCCGTATCCGGAAGGAATATGGCGAGTCTGTGGAAGCGGAAGAGCTGACGGAGGAACAGATCAGGGAGCTGGAAGAGAAGGCTATACAGGAAGCGCAACGGTCGGCCTTTGAGGAAACCCTTAATTATCACGGCGCAATGGAGGGACGGGACGACGGTGAGCTTTCCCTGAACCGGGAGATGAGTAAGGGGCATTATGTTGAATACGGAGAGGGGAAAAGGGAAGCGCCCGAGGAGGGGTGGTATCTGCTCTGCCGGGCCGAGGAGGAAGACATATCGTTTTACGGGCTGTTTACGGAAGAGTTCGGATGCCGTGGGGTGAAAACCCTGATCGGGGAGGACGTAAACACCTTTGACCTTGTCTGGGATCCCTGTGCTTTTAGTCATGATGGCAAAAATATCAGGGTATTGGAACGGGCGCAGGACGGTCTTCCCAGACGTTTTGTTTGGAAGTATGTGGAGGAGGACAGCTCCGATACGGAAATCTGGCGGCTTGCCAGCGGATACCGATATGATACCGGCACGGTGGAGCTGGAAGTGTTACCCGAAAAGGAGTACCTTCCCTGGGCGGATTGGCATCTGACTTACGGGATTGATCAGGAGAAGGGGCAGGTTCGGGTGTATTATGACGGCAGTGAAAATGCGCTGGCAGGCATACTGGACATTTCCGCCTATGGGGATTTTCAGGTGGAAGGGGTAAAGATCAGCAGGACCTCCGTATCCTTTGACCTGAACAGTGAAATTTACGAGGAAGATGCCGATGAGAATTATGAGGGAATTGTGATCCATCTAGTGCCCGGATTACAACTGGAGGGCTCTGAGGAACTCTGGAGTTGGGGGCTTTCCCCAATTGCGGTGCAGCTGATATGGAATGAGGAAGAAGAGGAATTTCGCATGGGCAGACCGAAAGTAGACGAGCAATATCAAACCACGACGGTGATGCTTGAGAGGAATCTTGAAAAGCTTCGGGAAGGCCTTAAATAAAATTTTTTAAAGATACGCGATAAGATTCTTTCTTATTGCGTATTTTTGTGCTATACTCTTTACGATAATACTGTTATGGCTACACTTGGAAAAGATAGGGGACAGGAAAATACATGAAATATAAGAAGATTAATGACGCCACGGTGCAGTGTATTGTCTCTGCGGATGATATGAGTGAATATGGGCTTACGTTATCGGATATCTTCGAGCGCAACGAGCGGGGCGAGGAATTTCTGCGGGATATCATTGAGCGGGCTCACGAAGAGGTGGGATATCAGATCAATAACGGCAATATTGCCATGCAGATTACGCCGCTTAAGGATAACGGCCTTGTGGTTACTTTTACCGACGAGGGTCCCGCGGCCTTTAAGGAGATGCTGCAGAACCTCAAAGAGGTGCTGCAGGAGTTCAGCGCGGAGCTGGCCGGACAGGAGGAGCGGGAGCGGTCCCGGGTGGCGGCACAGAAGGCGGGTGAATACGATGAAAACCGCAGGATGTTTGTATTTGCCTCGATGCATGAGACGATGCAGTACGCGGCCACGATTCCGAATACATATTCCGTAAAAAGCCACCTCTACAAGGAAGGCGGCGATTATTATCTGGTGCTTGAGAAAAACAGGCTCTCCTATAAAGCCTTTAACAGGATCAGCGCGCAGGCGGTGGAGTTTGGCAATCTGATTGCGGTGTCCGAGGAGCGGATGCAGTATCTGGAGGAGCATGGGGAATGCCTGATCAGGAACCGGGCTGTCAGCAGGCTGCGCAGGATTTACCTCGCATAACGGAAGCGGGAAACAGAAGAAAAGGAAGCTGCCTGCCTCAGGCGGGAAGGAAACAGAGAGTGGTTTACAATGCTGCCATGCCTCAAAAGCTGGCAGCACTTTTCTATGTGAGGGACGCGCCTGTGGAAATGTTTTTGGCATGTGTCCGGCGCAGGGGATCAGGAAATCTTCCTGCCGGATCATATATTAAAAAGAGAAAATGAGGGTAAAATGAGTAAAGAAAACAGAAAAAAGAACGAGGAGTTTGACACATTTTTGGAAAAGGAAATACTGACGGCCAACCGATATGACGACGGCAGTGAGGAGAAAGAGGGCACCCGCTATGAGGATGCGGGAATAGACGCAAGGATTCTGCGCGCTGTCAGGGAGCTTGGATTTGAACATATGACGCCGATTCAGGAGCAGTCCATTCCTCTTTTTATGACGGGGCGGGATATTATCGGTCAGGCCCAGACGGGCACCGGGAAGACGGCGGCCTTCGGCATTCCGATTTTACAGAAGATCGACCCGGAAGACCGCTCTTTGCAGGCGGTGATCCTCTGTCCCACAAGGGAGCTTGCCATGCAGGCGGCGGACGAGCTTCGCAAGTTTGCAAAGTACATGGACGGCATCAGGGTTCTTCCTGTTTACGGCGGGCAGGAGATTTATAAGCAGATTAAAAATTTAAAAACGGGCGTGCAGATTGTGGTGGGAACGCCCGGTCGCGTCATGGACCACATGCGCAGGCATACGCTTAAGATGGATCATGTGCACACGATAGTTCTGGACGAGGCGGACGAGATGCTGAATATGGGATTTCGGGAGGATATCGAAACCATCCTGAAAGAGATGCCGAAGGAGCGGCAGACCGGGCTTTTTTCCGCAACCATGCCAAAGCCCATTCTGGATATTACAAAAACCTATCAGAAGGATGCGGCTTATGTCAAAATGACGCCAAAGGAGGTTACCATTCCGCTCATTAAGCAGGCCTATTATCAGGTGCGCAAGCAGGATAAGGAGGAGGTGCTCTGTCGTCTGATTGATTATTACGCGCCGGGACGCGCGCTGATTTTCTGTAATACCAAGCGGATGGTTGATGAGCTGACGGAGCATTTGAAGGCAAGGGGATACGAGGCGGAGGGACTACACGGCGACCTGACGCAGGGACAGAGAGACACGGTGATGAACCTGTTTCGCAGCGGTAAAACCAATATTCTGATTGCAACCGATGTGGCGGCCAGAGGCATTGACGTGAACGATGTGGAGGCGGTTTATAACTTTGACGTGCCGGACGACATCGAGTACTATGTGCACCGCATCGGCAGAACCGGGCGCGCCGGCAAGACGGGAAGATCCTTTACCCTTGTGGTGGGGAGAGAGGCCTATAAGATTCGCGATATCGAGCGCATCTGCCATACGAAGATTAAGGAGCGCAAAGTGCCAAACGCGGCGGATATCACCGCCAGAAAAGCGGAAAAGATTTTGAAGGAAGCTGCCGGCATCATTGAGAACGAGGACATCAGCAGGGCGGTGGAATATATTCTGGACGAAGTGGCCCTGGGCCAGTACAGCGCGACCCAGATTGCGGCGGCCTTTATGAAAATGAAGCTGGGAGACGAGATTGAGGATATCCGGACGGAGAAATTTTTCTTCGAGAAGAGACCGGCGAAGAACGGCCGCGGCGGCAGAAGCGGTTATGGTGATAAGAACGGCCGCGGCGGTAAGGGTGGCTACGGTGCGAAAGGCAGCAGGGACGGCCGCAGCGGTTACGGTGCGAAAGGCAGCAGGGACGGCTACGGCATGAAAGGAAGTAAGAGCAGAAGCGCAAAAACCGACAGGGCCGGAGACGGCTTCACTGCAAAGGCAGGTAAGAGCAGCTACGCCGCAAAAGGAGAAAAGAAAAATAAAAACGGCGGCAGACGGGAGTCTGACTATGAACCTCGCTATGGCGGTCTGCGGATTAAGACAAAGTGGGACTGATATAATACTGATATAATTAAAAAGATATGAGGTTAAAGCACAAGCTCCTGCCCGTGTTCTTTCAGCCATCTGCGGTGGGTGCGGTAATCGGGGCAGACGCTTTCTACCAGGGCCCAGAATGCTTTGGAGTGGTTCATGTGGGTAAGGTGGCATAATTCGTGTACCACCACATAATCCAGAACGGCGGGCGGCGACAGCATGAGACGCCAGTTAAAGGAAAGGGTGCCTTTGGCGCTGCAGCTTCCCCAGCGGGTCTTCTGGTCACGGATGGTGATGCGCGTAAAGCTTCCTCCGGTGAGGGGAAGAAAATAGGCGGCCCGTTTCGGAAAATAGTCTCTGGCCGCCTGTATGTAACGCTTTTCCAGGGCGGCCCGCTGCGCGTCAGTCAGATCGGAAACCGGCCTGCGGGCGGCATGTTCCTTCGCCTCCAGCCAGTGCGTGATGATCCAGTGCTGTTTTTCCAGCAGGAGGTGGCGGATCTGCTCGTCGGAGGTGCCAAAAGGCAGCCGCAGGGTAATTCTCCCGTCGGGAGAAATGCTGATCGCACAGGTCTTGCGGCGGCTTTCGACTACGTTGTAGGGAAGTTCATATAGTATGCTTTGGTATTTGATACGGTAAATGTGCTCCATAAGGGCTATGATAATCCAAACGACAGAGAAAAACAAGAGACGGAAAACGGAAAATACTTTACAAATATAAGGGTTAGGAGTTACCATAAATGAGGGTAAAATAATCCATGCCGATATGCGGCAGGATGGAAATAAAGGCAATGCCGCAGAGCGGCAGGGCGGAAAAGGAGAGACGATTATGGGAAGAAAGAAACCGGCAGTGTTAATGATTCTGGACGGCTACGGCTTGAACGAGAAGACGGAGGGCAACGCGGTTGCGCTGGCAAAGACGCCTGTAATGGACAAACTGATGACGGAATATCCTTTCGTAAAGGGAAATGCCAGTGGCATGGCGGTAGGACTGCCTGACGGCCAGATGGGCAATTCCGAGGTGGGACATCTGAACATGGGCGCGGGGCGCATCGTGTATCAGGAGCTCACAAGAATTACGAAAGAAATTCAGGACGGCACCTTTTTTGAAAATCCGGCCCTTCTCGACGCGGTGAACAATTGTAAGAAGAACGATTCCTCGCTGCATATGTTCGGGCTTTTATCCGACGGCGGCGTGCACAGCCACAACACGCATCTTTACGGGCTGCTGGAGCTGGCGAAGAGAAACGGCCTTTCCAAGGTATACGTGCATGCTTTTCTGGACGGAAGAGATACGCCTCCGGCAAGCGGCAAGGGGTATGTGGAAGATCTGGAAGCGGAGATGAAAAAGATCGGCATCGGCGAGGTGGCGACGGTGACGGGCCGCTATTATGCAATGGACAGGGACAATAACTACGACAGAGTGGAGAAAGCTTATCTGGCCCTCACAAAGGGCGAGGGACTGGAAGCGGAAAGCGGCCCGGCCGGCATTCAGGCTTCTTACGACAGAGAAGAAACGGACGAGTTTGTAAAACCTACGGTGGTGAAGAAAGACGGCGCGCCCGTGGCAACCATAAAAGACGGGGATTCCGTGATCTTCTTTAACTTCCGTCCTGACAGGGCGAGAGAGATTACCAGAAGCTTCTGCGACGATGATTTTAAGGGCTTCGACAGGGGAGAGAGACTGGATCTGACCTATGTATGCTTCTCCGATTACGATCCGACCATTTTAAATAAGGAAGTGGCCTTCCATAAGATTTCCGTGACCAATACCTTCGGCGAATGGCTGGCGGCGCATCAGATGAAGCAGGCAAGAATTGCGGAGACAGAGAAATACGCCCATGTAACCTTCTTCTTCAACGGCGGCGTGGAGGAGCCCAACGAGGGAGAAACCCGTATTCTGGTTAATTCCCCCAAGGATGTGGCGACCTATGACTTAAAGCCCCAGATGAGCGCTTACGAGGTTTGCGATAAGCTGGTGGATGCGATTAAGTCACAGGAGTATGATGTGATTATCATTAACTTTGCAAATCCTGATATGGTAGGCCATACCGGCGTGCAGGATGCGGCTGTCAAGGCTGTGGAGGCTGTGGACTCCTGCGTGGGCCGTGCGGTGGATGCCATTAAGGAGGTGGACGGCGTGCTGTTTATCTGCGCTGACCACGGCAATGCGGAGCAGCTGCTGGATTATGAGACGGGGGCGCCTTTCACAGCTCACACGACCAATCCCGTTCCCTTTATTCTGGTGAATGCCGATCCTGCCTGCAAGCTTCGCGAGGGCGGCTGTCTGGCGGACATCGTGCCCACCCTGATTGAGCTGATGGGAATGGAACAGCCGGCGGAAATGACAGGAAAATCCCTGCTGGTTAAATAATAGGACGAACGAAAGTACAAGCAGACCTGGAATGCACAGCGTTTCAGGTCTGTTTTTTTCTGCACACGGCACCCGGAGGAAGAAGGCGCTTTCATGCCCGATTGTGGTTGACAATAGCCGACATGTAGATGTATACTAACTGTACCACCACAAATAGTACACATAATATTGTGGGGGGGGGTACAAATTGCAGAGAAAGGAGATAGCATGATAATTATAGACTATAAAGATACCCGTCCAATTTACGAACAGGTTGTGGAGCGGTTCAAGACTCTGATTTTGAAGGGCGCCATACTGCCGGATGAGCAGATGCCGTCGGTTCGCAATCTGGCGATGGAACTGTCGATCAATCCCAATACGATCCAGAAGGCTTATGCGGAGCTGGAAAGGCAGGGCTTTATTTATTCCGTAAAGGGAAGGGGAAGCTTTGTGTCCGGCGACGGGAATCTTGTGGAAAAAAGAAAAAGGGAGTACCTGGATGAAATACTACGGCTTGCCAAGGAGGTGCTGGAGATCGGCATGACCAAGATGGAGCTTGTATTCGAAATCGAGCAGCTGCAGGTATAGAAGGAGAGGAGCTTATGATAGAGATACATAATCTGACGAAATATTTTGACAATATAAAGGCCGTCGATGAAGTCAGCGTCGCCATTCGGGAGAAGACGGTTTTTGGCCTGATTGGTACGAACGGCGCGGGAAAGAGCACGGTGCTTCGCATGCTGTCGGGGGTGCTTAAGCCTGACGGCGGAACGGTGGCGGTTGACAACATGCCCGTGTATGACAACGTGGAGGCGAAAAAGAAGCTGTTTTTCATTGCAGACGAGCCGTACTTTTTCGCAAACGCTAATGCGGGCACCATGGAGCATTATTACAGCGGTGTTTTTGAAGAGTTTAACAGGCTGGAATTTTATCAGTATCTGGAAAAATTCAATCTGGATAAAAACCGCAAGATCGGAACCTTTTCCAAGGGCATGAAGAAACAGCTGGCATTGCTTTTGGGAATATGCTCGCACACGAAATATATTTTGTGCGACGAGACCTTTGACGGACTGGATCCGGTGATGCGGCAGGGAATCAAGTCCATCTTTGCCAAGGAGATGGAGGAGCGGGGGCTGACCCCTGTGATTGCATCCCATAACCTGAGGGAGCTTGAGGATATCTGCGATCATGTGGGATTGTTACATAAGGGCGGCGTTCTGCTCTCCAAGGATCTGGAGGATATGAAGTGCAACATCCAGAAGGTGCAGTGCGTATTCTCTTCGGTGGAAGACGAATTGAAGGCGTTAAATGGAATTGAAGTGTTAAAGAAGGAGCAGAGGGGGTCGCTTTGTACGATCACCGTGCGCAGTACGAGAGAGGAAGTGGAGGCCAGATTCGCCACGGTAGATACTATTTTTTACGAGGTGCTTCCATTGTCTCTGGAGGAGATCTTTATCAGCGAGACGGAGGTGGTAGGATATGACATCAAAAAACTCATTTTGGGATAGCAGCAGGGAAAACCATAAACGCCGGATCTGGGTCTGGATTGTGACGGTATTGTCGCAGCTTCTGATTTACGGCGGCATGACGATGATTTATTTAAGCCGCATCAAGGGCTTTAACGAGGATGGCAATTACAGGAGCGCGGAGGCTTTTTGGCAGGCGATGTATCAGGCAGCCAAGGATGCGCTGGGATTTTCCGATAACCTGTACGGCATTATTTTTATTCTGGCGGCGCTCATTGCCATGCAGGGATTTTCTTATCTGTATGACAGACGTAAGGTGGATTTGTATCACAGCGTTCCGGTGTCAAAAAACAGAAGGTTTGCGGTTGTTTATACGAATGGCCTGATTATTTATCTGACGGCCCGTCTTTTGGGCCTGCTTTTGGGTACGGGGATTGCGGCTTCTCAGGGCGCGGTAAACGCGGAAGTGATGGCGGAGGCGGGACTTGCCTTTCTCTGGAATCTGGCATTCTTCCTGTTTTATTACCACCTGATGATTCTGGCAGTGATGGTGACCGGTAACCGGTTTGTGACGATCTGCGGGTTTCTGGTATTGTCCTTTTATGAATTTGCGGCCTACACGCTGATCAACAGCTTAAGGGCGAACTTTTTTCATACTTACTCAGGCTATTTTATTTATCAGGAAGCAAGGTTTTGTCCGATGTCTGATTATACCGCCAATATCTGGCAGCTTAAGAATGCGAAGAATGCTTCGGAGGCGGCGCGGATTGCCATGCCTCTTGCGGCCAGGTGGATTGGGATTGCGCTGGTGATTCTGGTAATTGCCTGGTTTGCCTACAAAAAGAGAGCTTCCGAGGCGGCAGGAAAGGCCGTTGCCTATGGCTTTCTAAAGCCTGTGCTTAAGGTGGCGGTGGCGATTCCTGCGGCATATCTTGCGGGACAGCTTGTGTACGACACCTCCTATCAAAACGAGCTGCTTCTGGTGGCCGGTATGCTGGCAGGCGGCCTGATTGTCTGTGCGGCCATGGAAGTTATCTATGATTTTGATATCAAGAGCCTGTTCAGACATTTGCTGTCAAGCGCCGTGGCGCTGGCGGGCATTCTGGCAATATTTTGTATTTTTAAATGGGATTTGTTCGGGTATGACAATTACATTCCGGCACAAAATAAGATAGAAAGTATTGCAATTGACGCGGCCGGATACTATGATGATTATTGGGACGAGGACGGGCACTATGTGAACGGCTCCGATTACCAAAAGGAAACCATGTTTTTGACCGATACAGAACCTGTTCTTGCGCTGGTAGAGAAGGCAGAGCAGATTGATCCTGAGGCGGAAAATAACGACGGGACGATAGCAGCCATGGAGATTCTCTATCGTCTGCAATCCGGCAGGGAGAAGGCCAGAAGGATTTGGGTAAACTATGACGATCCGGAAACGGAGGAGCTTCTCAACCGCATTTTCAGCACGGACGCCTTTAAGAAGGGTAAGTTTCAGGGGATTCAGGACGAGACCGATCGGGTGGAGGCCGTTAATTATTCCAACGGCGCGGCCAGAACCATTGTGCCCAAAGAGGCGGCGAAAAAGCTGCGGGACGCCTGGGTGAAGGACATGGAGCAGTTTGATTTTTCGCTGGCAAAGAATAACCGTCCCTGCGGCGTTGTCATTATGGCCTACGGCGCTGACATGGATTATGTGCAGAGACGGTATTTTGTGTATGACAGTTTTGTCAACACGATCGAATTACTCAAACACTATGAAGCGTACTATCCGGTGGAGCTAAATGTGGCGGATATCGACAGCATTGCGGTGACCTGTTATCACAATGAGATTTCCAATGATCCCGATGCGGTATTCAGGGATGATACAAGGTATGGGGCTGTTGCAGAGGCAGAATATGTGGACACCTATGTGGACTGCACGGTGCAGGAGACCTTTTATGAGGAGGCGCAGATTGCGCAGATTCTGCCCCATATTTATCCCAGCTATATTGATGCGCCGTGGAGCCTTTACGGAGAAAGTACGGATGACCCCAATAACTATTCTCTGGAGGTCGTGTTTAAGAAGGATTCTGCCTACCCTTATGAGAGAGGAAGCTATTATTTTAACTATAGCTTCCGGCAGGGCGAGGTGCCCGATTTTGTAAAAGAGGCTACAGCCTACACGCCCCAGTAGCGGGTGGTTATCATGTGACGAATGGCAGTGAAGGAGTTTTTGGTGAAGGATAACAGCTTGTCGGAGCCTGTGATACAGGTGAAGGATCTATATAAGATATACAGGGTCGGGGAGGAGCGGGTGCGGGCTTTAAACGGCGTCAGCTTCTCCATCAGGCGGGGGTGCTTCTGTTCCATCGTGGGCGCCTCCGGCTCCGGCAAATCGACTCTTTTGAACATGCTGGCAGGACTGGAGAAACCAACCAAGGGTGAGATTGTGATTGCGGGAGAGCATATGGAAAAAAAGAGCGAGAACCAGCTTGTGGCTTTCCGCAGGGAGCATATCGGGTTTATATTTCAGTCCTTTAACCTGATGGGCACCATGAACGCCGTTGAAAATGTGGCGCTGCCCCTGACCTTTCAGGGAATGGATAAAAAGAGCAGAAATAAAAAAGCCGAGGAAATGCTGGAGCTTGTGGGGCTGACCAAATATAAGAGCCACAGGCCGAACCAGATGTCGGGCGGACAGCAGCAGCGTGTGGGCGTAGCCCGGGCGCTGGTGGTGGAGCCGGAGATAATCTTTGCGGACGAACCGACGGGAAATCTTGATTCCAACACTTCGGTTGAGGTTATGAATCTGATGAAGCGGGTGGTGAGAGAGAAAAACCAGACCCTGGTGATGGTTACGCATGACAATTATCTGGCCGGGTTTGCAGATATCATTTTGCGGATCAGGGACGGAAAGATTCTGGAAATCGAGGATCGCACGGGGCAGGATATTCCCGATGAGATTGCGGTCAGGACGGAAGAAGGGTAGTCTTTTGAAATAGTAACGAACAGAGAAATACGGAAATCGGAAGGACAGGAGCAATGAGAAGAAAAGATAAGTGCCGGGGAAGAGCAGCGGGAAGACTGGCGGGCGGATTGGCCGGCCTGTTTTTTGCGTTGGCGGTTTTGGGACAGGGAGCAGACGGGCATATGGCGGCGGTCTACGCACAGGAGGAGCCTGTGACGGATACGCAGTATGAATCCGAAGAGAATAAGCAGGAGGAGTCGGTCAGCGAAAACGCCATCAAATATATCGAGCGGTCTTCCGACCGGGTGATTACGGATGAAGACCGTGCAGACGCCGACGAGGATATGCTTTATTACATGCAGAGTCTGGAAGTGCGCTATCATCTGGATGAAAAGGTGATGGAGAGTCTGCACAAGGTATTTGACAGCGCGGTGTATTATATTGCCAATACGGAAATGTCCCTGACGGAGCTTTGGACATATGTGTCCTCCGTAAAATCTTCCATGGAGTCGGCGGCGGTGGAGAAGGTAACGCAGACCACCAGCGAGTTTCTGCAGGTGGGAGATAACTGGCAGACACCCATTGTGAGCTATGGGCAGGGCGTATCCATTGTGCTTCCCATCGTCAATTTCGGAACGGAGGAATTAAACGATCTGATTGTGGAGCCGGTGACTTCCACGCTGGTGACGGAATGGCCGTTCGAGCCGGATATGACCAATTATTTGCAGACAGAGCCCTATATTCCGGGATGCCGAACCAAAGAGCAGGCCATGGAAAACCGCAGGGAATTTACCTTCCACTTCAAAACAAGAAGCGATGTGATGAGCGGGTATTATCCGTTAAAATTCCATATTTCCTACACGAAGGCTGGTATCCGCAGCGAAGAGCCGGCAGAGCTGACGGTGTATGTAAAGACCATCGGTAAGCCGGGCAGCGGTATCATCGGCGGAAACGGACAGGAGGCCTCCGGCGCAAAGCCCCGTATCGTGGTGACGGGATTTGAAACAGAGCCTGCCAGTGTGTATGCGGGAGAGACCTTTACTCTGACGATTCATGTTAAGAATACGGCCGTTGATACGGCGGTGACTAACGTGCTTTTTGATATGCAGGCGGCGCAGGAGGGAGAGGATAAAACCAATACCTACTCCGCTTTTCTGCCAACCTCCGGGTCGAGCTCTGTCTATATGGAAAAGATTGCGCCGGATACCTCGGCGGATATTGAGATTGAAATGACGGCCAAGGCTGATCTTGCGCAAAAGCCTTATGTGCTGGACGTAAATATGAAGTATGACGCGGCTACGGTTTTTGACCTGACCGATAAGGCCAGTGTGTCGATTCCGATTTTACAGGAAAGCCGCTTTGACACAAGCATTCCGGAGGTGGTTCCCGATACGGTTGAGGTGGGTTCTCAGTCCAACGTGATGTTGAGCATTTACAATACGGGAAAAACAACCCTCTATAATGTACAGGTGAAATTTATTGCGGATTCCATAGAGGAGGCTTCTGCTTTTGTGGGAAACCTCCAGTCAGGCAATACAGGCAATGTGGATGTGATGCTTACGGGCGCGGCGCCTACCATGGATGATGGAATTGTGAAGCTGGAAATCTCCTACGAGGACGAGGCCGGCAACGTAACCACGGCCCAGAAAGAGATTACCCTTTTTGTGACGGAGCCAATAATGGATGATATGATGATGGGGGATATGATGGGCGGCGACATGATGATGGATGGCGAGGAGGGCGGCAAGCCCAGAACCGGTTTGATAGTGGCCATAGTGGCGGCGGTGATTGTCGTGGCGGCAGCAGGTCTGATCGTCTTTTTCAAACTCCGCAAAAAGAAGCGGGCGGCGGCTGCCGAAGCGGCAGAGCTGGCAGAGCTGGAAAAAGAATTAAATGAGTAAAAGACGGGGTGCAGAAGCTCCGGATTGGGGTAGATATGAAGTTTCTTGACTTGCTGCGGATGAGCAGCGGTAATCTATGGAAAAGAAAAGTGCGGACAGTGCTGACGGTACTGGGCGTGGTGATCGGCGTAGCTTCCATTGTCGTCATGGTGTCCCTTGGACTGGGGCTGAGCCGATCGCTGATGGAGCAGTACGAGTCTTACGGCAGTCTGACCCAGATAGAGGTGAACGAGCCTTGGGACGATTCTTCCTCGGAGGAGGTCAAACGGCTTGATCAGGATCTGATTAACGAGATCCTGATGATGGAGCATGTGGAATCGGTTTATCCTGTGCTGCAGAGTCAGGCTATTGCCAAATACGGCAGTTACGAGGCCTATTTGCAGCTGCAGGGACTGCCCAGGGAAGCCTTTGCGGAAATGGATATTAATGTGGAGCGGGGAAAACTGCCCGGAGAAGGGGAGACTTTGCAGTTTTTTTACGGGAATCAGGTATTGCAGAATTTTTCAAACTCGAAGGGAAACGGGGGTAACTACTGGCAGACAGGGGTTTTACCCAATATTGATTTGATGAAGGATCCCATATTTGTAGTTTTTGATATGGATGCATATTACGCGGCGGGGACCCCTGATGAAAACGGACAGACGCAGAAGCCGCCTAAAAAATATCTGATTGAAACCTGCGGCGTGGAGGCGGCGCCCGGAGAGAACGAGTGGTCTCAGTACGGCTGGCAGACTCTGTGCGATATTGAACAGCTGGAGGCGGAGCTGAAAAAGATATTTAAAAACAAGGTGATTCCGGGACAGCCAAGCACCAAGACAGGTAAGCCCTACAAGGAGATTTTTTATAATCAGCTTCTTGTGAATGTAGATGATATGAACAATGTAGTCGCGCTGCAAAAGGCGTTAAACGATATGGGATATGACGCGTACAGCCAGGCGGAGTGGGTGGAATCCCAGCAGAGAACCATGGGATATATTCAGGCGGTGCTTGGCGGGATCGGCGCGGTATCGCTCTTTGTGGCGGCTATCGGCATTACCAATACCATGATGATGTCCATCTATGAGCGGACGAAGGAAATCGGCGTGATGAAGGTGCTGGGCTGCGATCTTCGAAATATCCGCAGTCTGTTTTTGATGGAGGCCGGATTTATTGGCTTTATCGGTGGCGTGATCGGTCTCATTCTGAGTATTATTTTGTCTGTTGCTGTAAACAAGGTGGCGGCGGGCGTAAATGATTATATGGGCACCACGGGAGGGATTTCCTATATTCCGGTATGGCTTGGCGCATTGTCTTTGGTGTTTGCGGTGATGGTGGGCATGGTGGCCGGCTTCTTTCCGGCAAGGCGGGCCATGCGCTTAAGTCCGCTGGCGGCTATACGGAATGAGTAAAAACAGCCTCCTTTGCGCATACTAGTTAGAAAAAGTGCGCAAAGGAGGTTTTTATATAACTATGAAATTACGAATTGTGGATGTACATGCAAGGCAGATTCTGGATTCCAGAGGCAATCCCACCGTGGAGGCGGAAGTGACTGTAGAGAAAGAGGTGGGAGGCAGACAGTATACGGGGCGTGCGGCAGTCCCCAGCGGCGCCAGTACCGGAAGATTTGAGGCGGTGGAACTGCGGGACGGGGAAACCGTGTATTTTGGCCTCGGTACGACGAAGGCTGTGAACAATGTAAACACCAAAATCAGGGAGGCGTTGCTGGGAATGAACGCCTTTGATCAGGGCCTGATCGACCGTATTCTGATTGAACAGGACGGTACGGACAACAAAAGCAATCTGGGGGCGAACGCCACTCTGGGCGTGTCTATGGCCTGTGCCAAGGCGTGTGCCGAGGCTATGGGAATCCCCCTTTACCGATATCTGGGCGGCGCTTATACGAGGCTTTTGCCGGTGCCAATGATGAATATTTTAAACGGCGGCAAGCATGCGGATAATACGGTGGACTTTCAGGAGTTTATGATTATGCCCGTGCAGGCGGAGAGCTTTGCGGACGGTCTGCGCATTTGTGCGGAAATTTATCATAATCTGAAAAAGATTTGTAATGACAGGGGTCTATCCACGGGCGTAGGCGACGAGGGCGGATTTGCGCCGTCCCTGCCGGACGCTTTCGCGGTGCTTGATCTGATTGTGGAATCCATTAAGGCGGCCGGATATACGCCCGGTCAGGATATTAAAATCGCCCTGGACGTGGCGGCGTCGGAGCTTTACAGCGAGGCCGACGGGGTGTATCATTTTCCTGGAGAGACCGAGTTAAAGCGGAGGAGACAGGAAACGGAAGGTTCCTTTGTGACGGAATGCTATGAGGCCGGATGTACAACGCCGGACTGTGGAGAGATACCTGAGATCACAAGGAGTACCGAGGAGATGGTGGCGTATTACGAGGAGCTGGTGAAACGCTATCCGGTTATTTCCATTGAGGACGGACTGGCGGAGGACGATTGGGACGGCTGGCAGATGATGACGAAGAAGCTGGGCGGCAGCGTACAGCTGGTGGGCGACGATCTGTTTGTGACAAATACAAAGCGGCTTGACGCCGGGATCAAGCTGCATGCGGCCAATGCAATTCTTGTTAAGGTGAATCAGATCGGCACCGTCAGCGAGGCCATGGACGCCATAGAGATGGCTCAGAAAAATGGGTATAAGGCGGTGATTTCCCATCGTTCCGGTGAGACAGAGGATACTTTTATCGCCGATCTTGCCGTGGCGGTCAATGCCGGACAGATCAAGACGGGCGCACCCTGCAGGAGCGACCGCGTAGCGAAGTATAACCAGCTTCTTCGGATTGAGGAGGATCTGGGGAGCGTGGCATGTTATAAGGAGCCGTTTAACAAGGTATAGCCGACGCAAGCTCAGCAGCTTGTGTCTCAAGAATTACTGCGTAATTCTTGTTGGCAATAGGAAGGATTACAGCTTCAGAGAGCGAGCAAACGTCCGATGGAATCGGGCGAGAAGCGCGCCAGCGCGGCAAGCGTCTCTCTGGAACGAGGGGAGACGCTGTGAATGGAGGAAACGATGAAGAAAATCGGTATTTTATCGGATACCCACGGCAGGCTACGAGAGGAAGTCGTGGAGATATTGCGTGGATGCGATGTGATCCTTCATGCGGGGGATATCAATACCCCGCAGGCGCTTGCGCGTCTGCGGGAGCTTGCGCCCCTTTATGCGGTCCGCGGAAATGCGGACAGGGAGTGGGCGGATGCGCTGCCGCAGACATTATCGGAAGAAATCTGTGGTCTGCGGATTTTCATGGTACATAATAAGAAAGAAATTCCTGCGGATGTGACGGGATATGATCTGGTTGTTTACGGGCATTCCCATAAATTCGAGGAGAGACGGGAGGGAAACTGTCTGTTCTTGAATCCGGGCAGCTGCGGGCCGAGACGGTTTTCTCAGCCTGTGACCATGGCGGTGGCGGAGGTGACTGCGGAAATGGGAGATATTCGGGTAATCAGAAAGGATATCGTGCAGGAAGGAGCCGGGAGGAAGAAGGAGGGGCAGCTTTCCACGGAGAGCCTGCACCTGATTTTGCGGGATGTGGACAGGGGAAAAAGCGTTTCCGACATTGCCGTAAAATACGGGCTGGCAAAGGAAACGGCGGAGCAGATCTGTCGCCTGTATTTGACCCATCCGGGAATAGACGCTGCCGGTGTAAAAGAAAAAATGGCCATGCCTAGAGACAGGTAGGTTCTTTTCTTGTGAAATCATCTGTGAAATGCTATCATTTTTTCAGCAAGTAATGTATCATTTGTTTATGGTTTACATAATATATATTTTTCTGATTAAATTTTGAGAAAGGTTTTGGACGGACATTTCATGGAGATTATAAAGAGCAATAAAACACAATTTGAATACGATATTCAGGCGTTGTTAAAATCCTTTTATCCGGAGTGGGAGCCCCATATGCTTGCGCCTGATTCGCAGATCAGGGACAGAAGAATACTGGAAGGCGAGCCGGTGATGGAGCTTAACTTTGGAGAGAGTGAAGTGACGCTGGAGATGTTGAACGGTTTACATAACATTCACTATTGGAAGCCGGAGGAGGAAGCGGGTACGGCGGAATATAAAAATGCCTTCAAGCGTTTCTTTTATGTCTGTCTTTGTAAGGAAACCGGAATAACCTTACCTTGGGGAAATTTGACAGGCATCCGCCCGACAAAGATTGTCATGACCATGCTGGAGCAGGGGAAAAGCGAAGAGGAGACGGCTGCTTTTTTGAGGGAAATGCATCTGGTCAGCGAAGAAAAAGCAGCTCTGGGCATGGAAATTGCGAAGCGGGAAATGAAAATTTTAAGCGCCCTTCACTATGAGAACGGCTACAGCCTCTACATAGGGATTCCTTTTTGTCCCACAACCTGTCTGTACTGTTCCTTTACTTCCTATCCCATCAGCGCGTGGAAAAAGAGAGTGGGGGAGTACCTGACGGCGCTGGAACGGGAGATTGAGGAGACGGCGGCGCTTTGCCGGGATAAGATATTGGATACGGTATATATCGGCGGCGGTACGCCGACGTCCTTATCCGCGGAGGAGTTGGAGCGGCTGCTTCGAAAGCTCAAAGGCGCCTTTGATTTCAGTATGGTGCAGGAGTTTACTGTGGAGGCGGGGAGAGCGGACAGCATTACCGAGGATAAGCTCAGAGTGCTTTACGAATACGGCGTGACAAGAATTTCCGTCAATCCCCAGACCATGAAGCAGGAAACGCTTGATCTGATCGGCAGGAGGCATACGGTGGAACAGGTGGAGACAGCCTTTCGTCTGGCGCGCCGCGCGGGCTTTGACAATATCAATATGGATATGATTCTGGGTCTTCCCGGAGAGACGGCGGCGGATGTGACACAGACTGTTGAGGCGATTAAGGCTCTTTGCCCGGATGAACTGACGGTTCATTCCCTGGCTGTAAAACGGGCTTCCAGATTGAGTAAATGGATCGAGGAAAACGGGGTGACAGCCTATAATAACACGGCAAAGACCATGGAAATCGCGGCACGGGGCGCGGCGGATATGGGCATGGCGCCTTATTACCTTTACCGCCAGAAAAATATGTCCGGAAATTTTGAGAATGTGGGTTATGCCAAAGAGGGGAAATACGGCATTTACAATATTTTGATTAACGAGGAGAAGCAGACGATTCTGGCGCTTGGCGCAGGCTCCATCACCAAGGGCGTATTTCCGGACAACAGGATCGAGCGCTGCGAGAACGTGAAGGATGTGGCCCAGTATATTGAGAGAATCGACGAGATGATAGAGAGGAAGAGGCAGCTTCTGTAGGTTATTTGACTTGCTGCCTGAGGGCCTCGTTCTCAGCGAGAAGGCGGCTGATTATTTGGACGCTTATCCGTCGCTGCAGGGGATGTATGCGGCCGATGACGGCAATACCCAGGTGCTTTATTTTCAGAATGCCGAGGCAACCATCAGCGCGTTTACGCATGAGCCGGAGGTAATTCGGTTTTAAAGGGTCGATTCCCCCATCTTGAAAAACCTTCCAAAAGAGTGTAAAATCTAACAAGCATGTATTAACATGCCGGACAGGCAAATCAGAAACAGGAAAGAACTCGAATACGGAGGTAGCTATGGCGTTAAGTAAAAAACCCATGACAGGCATGAAGGATATCCTGCCGGAGGAGATGGAAATCCGCGATTATGTGATGGGAATTATCAAAGAGACTTACGGAAATTTCGGCTTTACTTCTATTGAAACGCCCTGTGTGGAAAACCTTGCGAACTTAAACTGTAAGGCGGGCGGCGAAAATGAGAAGCTGATTTTTAAAATATTAAAGCGTGGCGAAAAGCTGCGCATCGACGAGGCAAAGAGCGAGGAGGATCTGACGGACGGCGGTTTGCGATACGATCTGACGGTGCCCCTTGTGCGGTATTATTCCAATCACGCAAACGAGCTGCCGGCGCCCTTTAAGGCGTTGCAGATGGGGAATGTATGGCGGGCGGACAGGCCCCAGAGAGGCCGCTACCGTCAGTTTATGCAGTGCGATATTGACATTTTGGGAGAAGCTTCCAATCTGGCGGAAATCGAACTGATTCTGGCCACTACCACCACCCTTGGCAGGATCGGCTTTCAGAATTTTAACATCCGTATCAACGACAGGCAGATTTTAAAAGCCATGGCGGCTTACAGCGGATTTGCCGAGGCGGATTACGATCAGGTTTTCATTATTCTTGACAAGATGGACAAGATCGGTACGGAAGGCGTGGAAGCGGAGCTTCTGGAGGCAGGGTTTGCGAAGGAAAAGGTGGAGAAATATCTTGCTCTTTTTCAGGGGATGGAGACGGCGCAGGATCCTATCGCCTATATTACGGAAAAGCTTTCGGGTGTGCTTCCCGATGGGGTAAAAGAAAGCTTTCAGGAGATTATAGACAGTGTGGAGGCCGTCAAGGGAGATTTCTTCAAGCTGGTGTTTGATCCAACCTTAGTGCGCGGCATGTCTTATTATACGGGCACGATTTTTGAGATCGACATGCCGGAATTTGGCGGAAGCTGCGGCGGAGGCGGAAGATATGACAAAATGGTGGGTAAATTTACAGGAAACGATGTGCCTGCCTGCGGTTTTTCCATCGGCTTTGAGCGTATTATCCTGCTTCTTCTGGAGAGCGGCTTCAAGGTACCCAGGGAGGGAAAGAAGATAGCCTATCTCATGGAAAAGGGATTGCCCTCCGAAAAGCTGTGCGAAGTGATGGCAAAGGCGCAGGAAGAGCGCGAAAAGGGCAATCAGATTCTGGTTGCGCGGATGAATAAAAACAAGAAGTTCCAGAAGGAGCAGCTTACCGCCCAGGGATATGAGGAGTTTTGCGAGTTCTATCGGGAAGAGCTGAAAAGATAAAGGGAATAAACGAACCAGAAAAGAGGGAGAAATAAACTATGGCAGAATCAATGAAAGGTTGGAAGAGGACTCACCGCTGCGGGGAGCTTTCCTTACGGAATGCTGGCGAGGAAGTCACCGTTATGGGATGGGTACAGAAGCAGAGAAACAAGGGCGGCATTATTTTTGTGGATATGCGTGACCGCTCCGGGATTTTACAGATTATTTTTGAGGAGAGCGACTGCGGCCCGGAGGCTTTTGCCAAAGCGGAAAAAATGAGGAGCGAGTTTGTCATTGCCGTAACCGGCAAAGTGGAGAAGCGTTCCGGCGCTGTCAATGAAAATCTGGCTACCGGCGAGATTGAGATTCGGGCCGCGCAGGTGCGCATCCTTTCAGAGTCCGAGACGCCGCCCTTCCCGGTGGAAGCGGATTCCAGAACGAAGGAGGAGATTCGCTTAAAATATCGGTATCTGGATTTAAGAAGGCCGGATCTACAGGAAAAATTGATTCTGCGCAGCAAGATCGCTTCCGAGATGCGCGCATTTATGGCCAAGGAAGGGTTTCTGGAGATTGAAACGCCGATCCTCTGTAAATCGACGCCGGAGGGGGCAAGGGATTATCTTGTGCCCAGCCGTGTGCATCCCGGCAGCTTTTACGCGCTGCCCCAGTCGCCCCAGCTGTATAAACAGCTTTTGATGTGCTCCGGGTATGACCGATATTTTCAGATTGCAAAGTGTTTCCGCGACGAGGATCTGCGGGCTGACAGACAGCCGGAATTTACGCAGGCGGATATGGAGCTGTCCTTTGTGGATGTGGACGATGTGATTGATGTCAACGAAAGACTGATCGCCCATGTGTGCAGGGAAGCCATTGGATTGGAGGTACAGCTGCCCCTGCCCCGTATGACATGGCAGGAGGCCATGGACCGTTTCGGTTCCGACAAACCTGACACCCGTTTCGGCATGGAGCTGACGGATGTGTCCGAGGTGGTTGCAGGCTGCGGGTTCGGCGTGTTTACTTCGGCGCTGGAAAACGGCGGTTCGGTTCGCGGTTTGAATGTAAAGGGTCAGGCCGGCATGCCCCGGAAAAAGATCGACGCGCTGGTTGATTTCGCCAAGGGCTACGGCGCCAGAGGGCTGGCATATTTAAGTGTGCAGGAGGACGGCAGCTACAAGTCTTCCTTTGCAAAATTTATGACGCAGGAAGGGCTCGATGGTCTTGTGAAGGCCATGCAGGGTGAGAAGGGAGATCTGCTTCTCTTTGCAGCCGATAAGAAGAATATTGTATACAGCGTTTTGGGCGCGCTCAGAGTAGAGCTGGGAAAACAGCTTGGATTAATCGACGAATCGAAGTTCCATTTCCTGTGGGTGGTGGAGTTTCCGCTTTTGGAGTGGAGCGAGGAGGAGAATCGGTTTATGGCCATGCACCATCCGTTCACCATGCCCATGGAGGAAGACTGGCAGTATATCGACTCCGATCCGGGCAGGGTTCGCGCCAAGGCTTACGATATCGTATTAAACGGCGTTGAGTTGGGCGGCGGTTCCGTCAGAATCCATCAGGACGACATTCAGGAAAAGATGTTTGAGGTGCTGGGATTTACGAAGGAGCAGGCATGGGAGCAGTTCGGTTTCCTGTTAAGCGCATTCAAATACGGCGTGCCGCCACATGCGGGACTGGCATACGGGCTTGACCGTTTTGTGATGCTTTTAACCCATGCGGAGAGCATCCGTGAGGTAATCGCTTTCCCGAAGATCAAGGACGCCTCCTGTCTTATGACGCAGGCGCCGGGGACGGTGGATGAAAAGCAGCTTGCGGAATTGCAGATTGCGGTGACGCCCGCGCCGGACGAGGAGCCGGATGAAGAATAAGCCGATGATATAGAAGGGGCAAAAGCGTTTCGGAATGGAGGAAAACATGGCGGAACAAAGACAGGATAATAAAGCGCTGGAAGAGGCGATTGAGATTTTCCGCGCTGATAAGGAAAAGGATAGTTTTGTAAAAGTGATGGAGCTTTTGGAGAAGTCCATTGTGCTGGTGCCGGCTTTGGCGCCCGGGGATCTTTCGCCGGAGCTTGTGAAACAGATGCAGGAGGGAAAACCTGTAAAGCTCCCGAAAGAGGCTAAGATTGTGCCTTGCCTGCTTCGCAAGGAGACAGGGGAACAGGCGCTTCCCGTCTTTACCTCGCCGGATCAGATTCCGCCTGATAAGAAAAGTCCCATGGTGGTTGCCATGCCCTTTATGGGCTGCGTTTCCATGGCGATGGCCAATCAGGACAAGGTGGCGGAGGTTGTGGTGAACCCCTTCACGGGCATTGTGGTTTTAAACAGGTCGATTCTGGAGGTAGCGGAAAAGCGCAGGCAGGCAGCGGGGCAGATGAAGACCGTTCAGGTTACGAAAGAACAGTTTCAGGATCTTGTTCACAATCGGGTGGTCCTTTCGCTTCTGCCCAAATATCTGTTTGAAAACGGAGAAGAGGGCTTGAAAAAATTGCAGCGGGAGGAAGGGGATTTTCTCTGGCACTTCTACGAAGAGGTCTATCCGAAGGGACAAAAGCCATCCTGCCAGCCGGATGATTTTTCCGTCATGACGCTGAATCTGACGGATACGATACAGCTTACCCGTCTGGATATGCCCGACGAGGCGGCAAAGAAGGGTATGTGTTACCGGGTATACGCCGTCTGGAAACGGGATGCGCAGGAGCTTTTGTACTATACGATGGAAAAGACGAAGGATGGGAATTTTATCGCAAAGGTTACGGCGGACGGCGGACATGAGATCGTGGAACCCGCGCCGGAAAACGGGGCGGAAATCGAAGCGGTAATGAACCTCGTAACGCAAAGCTGAGGCTGGTTTGCGGGTTTACAAAGGGAAATGGAGAGAAACAGCATGGATACTGTCATTTTTGATCTGGACGGAACGCTTCTCAATACGTTGGAAGATTTGACGGACAGCGTCAATTATGCCATGGAAAGGTTTGGCTTTCCTGTGCATACCATAGAGGAAATTCGCAGCTTTGTGGGAAACGGAGCTCCCACGCTGATCGGGCGCAGTATTCCCCAGGGCAGAGATAATCCGTCCTATGAGGCGGTGCTTACGGCATTCAAGGAGCATTACGCCGCCCACTGCGAGGACAAAACGAACCCTTACGAGGGCGTGCCGGAGCTTTTGGAGAGGCTGCGGGAAGAGGGGTATCATATGGCCGTCGTTTCCAATAAATTTGACGGCGCGGTCAAGCAGCTGTGTAAGAAATATTTCGGAGAATATATTGAGGCAGCTATCGGAGAGAGCGCGGATGTAGCGAGAAAACCGGCGCCCGATACCGTGTACCGGGCGCTTCGTGAACTTTCCTGCGACGCCTCCCGCGCAGTTTATGTGGGAGATTCGGAGGTGGATATACAGACGGCAAAAAATGCGTCCCTGCCCTGTGTCAGCGTTACATGGGGCTTTCGCACCGAAGCGCAGTTAAAGGAAGCCGGCGCGCGTAAAGAACTTATGATCAGGACTCCGCAGGCTCTTCTTCCTCTTCTTCGGCGGTTTCCGGGGGAAGCGTGATCAGCACTTTTACGATATGGTTATCCTGAATGCCGCAGGCCTTAAGGGAAATGCCGTTCTCTAACAGGATACTTTCCTGATCCTGCGGCAGACGATCCAGTTTTTCGATCATGAGTCCGCCGATGGAATCATAATCTTCGGAATCCAGGGAGATGGTCAGGGCGTCGTTGATATCAGCCAGCTTCATGCCGCCTTCAACCAGATATTGTCCTTCCTCTGTTTCCTGAATCAGCTCTTCTTCATCCGCGTCGTATTCGTCGCGGATTTCTCCTACCAGTTCTTCGATCATGTCCTCCATGGTGATCATGCCGATGGTGGCGCCGTACTCGCTCAGAACAAAAGCGACGGTACAGGATTTTTCCCGAAATTCCATCAAAAGATCGGATACATTCTTATATTCATAGGTATAGTAGGCCTCGCGCAGAATCTTTTTGAGGCTGAATTTCTCCTTATCCTTCACCAGTATAAAATCTTTGATATTGACGATGCCGATGATGTGATCCGGGTCTTCGTCGTAAACCGGTATTCGTGTAAACATGCAGGACTGAAAGGTGGAAAGCAGCTCCTGATAGGTTGTGCTTAAAGGAACGGTGGTCATCTGAATACGGGGAATCATGATGTCCTTTGCCACTGTGTCGCCAAAATCAAACACGTTGTAGATCAGGGTCCGTTCTTCCGATTCGATTACGCCGCCCTCGTGGCTGACGTCCACATAGGTTTTCAGTTCTTTTTCGGATATGCTGAAATTGTTTCCCTCGGAGCTGATGTGCAGCAGCCGGAGAATCCAGTTGGAGAGCATGTCAACCAGAAAAATAACCGGGGTAAGGATTGTCATCAGAAGACGGATAAGCGGCCCGAACAGGAGCGAGATAAATTCGGCCCTCTGCATGGCCCAGGTTTTGGGAATGATTTCGCCGAACATCAAAACCACGAAGGTCAGAATGCCGGTGGCGATTCCCACGGCTCTGTTACCCCATAAATCTATAGCAAAAGTGGTGGCTACGGAGGAGGCGGACAGATTGACGATATTGTTGCCGATCAGAATGGCGCTCAGCATTTTGCCGTATTGATCCAAAATGGCGAGTACCCGGGCAGCTTTTTTATTGTCTTCTTCCGCAAGCGTGCGAAGCCGCACGCGGTTTACCGTTGAGAAGGCGGTTTCCGCCGAGGAAAAGAAGGCCGACAGAAAAACGAGAACGGCCAGAGAAATCAGTTGTATGACACCTGAGGTATCCAAAACGATTGTTCACTCCTTATATTATGTATTTTTATAACAGTCCGAACGCGCCGCTTACAGCCGGAAACGTTTTCCTCCCGTGTGATGCATGGCCGGACTGTAAGAAAAATATTACTAGATGTAAAAGATTGTGTCAAGTTTTTATAAGAAGGAGAATAAACATAGGGTAGATATAGATAGAGGAGACGAAGAGAAAGGACAAGGGGGTTTATAATGGGAAAAAAGGAATTATATATGGAAAAGGCAGTCTTTATTATTAAGTGTATGCTGGGAGCCTATATTCTCACGGCTGGTCTGCTTTTGCTGCTGGCTTTTATTCTGTATCGGTTCGGGTTGTCGGAGAAAGTGGTGTCCGTCTGTATAATTGCGATATACATAGTGGTGACGTTTCTGGCAGGTCTGCTTGCGGGAAAACGGGAGGGTAAGAGGAAATTCCTGTGGGGGCTGCTTATGGGAGTCCTCTATTTCGGGATTCTGACGGCAGTCTCTCTGGTAGTGAACAAGGGGCTGGAGGACGTGGCCGGAAATATGCTGACGGTATTTTTCCTGTGCGCAGGGAGCGGGATGCTGGGCGGGATGGTCAGTTAAAAAAACTCTTTCCGTAGCGGGGAATATGTGTTATACTTGACGCAGACTCGGCAGTCTGCGCCGTAAAACGATTGCAGCTTTCGGCGCCGCTGCGGAGGATTACAGCATCTGAGCATACAATTTATTACATAAGGAGGACGTTTCCATGAAACATATCAGTACATTGGCGACCAGAGATTTAAAGGAATCCATGAAGAAGGGCGGCTGCGGCGAGTGCCAGACTTCCTGTCAGTCTGCCTGCAAGACTTCCTGCACTGTGGGCAACCAGAGCTGCGAGAAGGCAAGATAGGTTTTAAGGCGGCAGAAAGCCGTGAAAATGATCGGATACTCAGGCAGGCTCGACATGCGGCGCATGACGGGCCTGCACTGCGGTATAAGAGTAACGGATAAGGAGAAAAATTTGTGATACACCGGTATATTAATAATGGATATCATATTGTGATGGATGTCAACAGCGGCAGCGTGCATGTGATGGACAGGTCCGCTTATGATGCGGTTCCCGTGGTGGAGCGGCTGATTGCACAGGGGACGCAGGATCAGGAGATAATTGCGCAGGCGCTTGAGAAGGAGCTTTCCCTGTCCCATTCCGAAGCAGGGGAACTGGCGGAGGAATTTCTTGCCTTGAAAGAAGCGGGACAGCTTTTTGCCCAGGACATTTACGAAGACTATATAGATGCGTTTACGGAGCGGGAGACCGTGGTGAAAGCGCTCTGCCTGCACATTGCCCACGACTGTAATCTGGCATGTAAATACTGCTTTGCAGGGGAGGGCGAATACCACGGCAGACGGGCGCTGATGAGTCTTGAGGTGGGCAGGAAGGCGCTGGATTTTCTGGTGGCAAATTCCGGGAACCGTGTCAATCTGGAGGTGGATTTCTTTGGCGGGGAGCCCCTCATGAACTGGCAGGTGGTGAAGGAGCTGGTAGCTTACGGCAGATCGCTGGAGGAGCCTCACCATAAGAAATTCCGTTTTACGCTTACCACCAACGGCGTATTGCTGACCGACGAAGTTATGGACTTTGTAAATAAGGAAATGTCGAATCTGGTCCTGAGCATCGACGGCAGGAAGGAGATTCATGATCTCATGCGGCCCCATCGGGGCGGGCAGGGCAGCTATGACGAGATTCTGCCGAAGTATAAGAAGGCGGCCGAGAGCAGAAACCAGATGAACTATTATGTGCGGGGCACGTATACCCGCAACAATACGGACTTTTCCGAAGATGTGATTCATCTGGCCGACCAGGGATTTGAGCAGATTTCCGTGGAGCCCGTTGTGGCGGATAAAAAGGAAGACTATGCCCTTCGCATGGAGGACGTGCCGAAGCTTCTCTCCGAGTATGACAGGCTTGCGCAGGAATATATTCGCAGAAAAAGAGATGGAAAGGGTTTTCAATTCTTTCATTTTATGATAGATTTAGAGGGTGGTCCTTGCGTGGCAAAGAGACTGTCAGGCTGTGGATCGGGTACGGAATATCTTGCGGTGACTCCATGGGGAGACCTTTATCCCTGCCATCAGTTTGTCGGGCAGGAAGAATTTCTTATGGGAAATGTGGAGGACGGTATCGTCCGAAAAGATATTCAGGATAAATTTAAAGCGTGCAATGTGTACTCCAAAAAGGAGTGCCGGGACTGCTTCGCAAAATTTTATTGCAGCGGCGGCTGCGCGGCTAACGCCTGGCATGAGAGCGGCGATGTGAACGGTTCCTATGAGCTTGGATGCGAGCTGCAGCGGAAGCGGGTGGAATGCGCCATCATGATTAAAGCGGCGCTTGCCGAAGAAGAAAGGGAGAATTATCTATGAAAAAGAGCAGAGCGGTTGTCAGTCTGATCGGTTATGTGCTGATACTTGGTGTATTGCTATACACTGATATTATCTGCGTCGGATCGGACTAGTCCGGCTCGGCGGAAAGTATTAAGCTTGGTCTGGATCTGGCCGGCGGCGTCAGCATTACCTATCAGGTAGTGGGGGACGAGAATCCCAGCGCGGAGGATATGAACGACACCATCTATAAGCTGCAGCAGCGTGTGGACGGTTACAGCACAGAGGCGCAGGTGTATCAGGAGGGAAGCGACCGGATCAATATCGAGATTCCCGGCGTTACCGACGCCAATGCCATTCTGGAGGAGCTGGGTAAGCCCGGCAGTCTCTATTTTATAGCACAGACGGACAGCCAGGGAAATAACAACTACGAGCTGGGATACGGGATCGACGACGAGGGGAATATCTTTCCCCAGTATCAGCTGGTGAAGTCGATTGAAGAATTGCAGGCGGACGGTTCCATCGTTCTCACCGGAACGGAAGTGGAGAGCGCCCGGGCGGGAAGCCAGCAGGATTCCATGGGGAATCCGGAAAATGTGGTATCCCTGTCGTTTAACGAGGCGGGAAAACAGGCCTTTGCGGAGGCTACCACCAAAGCCTATGAAAATCATGAAACCATTGCGATTTATTATGACGACGAACTTGTGAGCGTACCAAACGTAATCTCAGCCATTACCGACGGTAATGCGGTCATTACGGGACAGAGCACGGCGGCGGAAGCGGAGCAGCTTGCATCCACAATCCGTATCGGCGGCCTGAAGCTTGAGCTGGAGGAACTGCGGTCAAACGTGGTGGGCGCCCAGCTCGGCTCTGCGGCCATTGCCTCCAGCCTGAAAGCGGCGGCGGTAGGTTTTGCGCTTGTGATCATCTTCATGATCGGCGTGTATTATGTGGCGGGTTTTGCAGCGTCGCTGGCGCTGTGCCTGTATACGGAGCTTCTGGTTATATTGATGTACGCCTTTGAAGTGACACTGACTTTGCCCGGTATTGCGGGTATCATTCTGACCGTAGGTATGGCGGTGGATGCGAACGTGATTATTTTCGCCAGAATCAGAGAGGAGCTTGCCGCGGGCAAGAACGTGGAAAACGCCATTAAGAGTGGTTTTAACAAGGCGTTGTCCGCGATTCTTGACGGTAACATCACCACACTGATTGCAGGTCTGGTGCTGTATTTTATGGGGAGCGGCACGATCAAGGGATTTTCCATCACCCTGATGCTGGGTATTATTCTGTCCATGTTCACGGCTTTGATTGTGACAAAGTTTTTGGTTAATATTTTCTACGCTCTCGGCATTCAGAGCGAGAAAGCCTACGGCGTTGCGAAGGAGAAAAAGACGATCAACTTCCTTTCCAGAAGGTATCTTTTCTTCGGTATTTCCGTTGCGGCGATTCTGGCTGGCTTTATTGCCATGGGCGTGAATAAATCGAGCATGGATATGCCTTTGAATTTCAGTCTGGATTTCGTGGGAGGCACTTCCACGACCATGACCCTGAATGAGGATATGAGTATTGAAGATATTGACGCGCAGATCGTTCCCCATGTGGAGGAAATTACGGGAGACGGCAATGTACAGACCACAAAGGTGGCCGGCTCCAACCAGGTGATCATTAAGACCAGAACCCTGAACGTGGAGGAGAGAGAACGGTTTAACGATGTGATGGTGAATCAGTTCGGTGTTGACGAGAACAGCATTACGGCGGAGACCATCAGCGCCACGGTCAGCTCCGAGATGCAGGCCGATGCCATCAAGGCGATTCTTGTATCCACGGTGCTGATGCTTCTGTATATCTGGTTCCGATTTAAGGATATCCGTTTCGGCGCAAGCTCTGTGATCGCGCTTTTACACGACGTGCTGGTGGTGCTTGCCTTCTACGCGATTGTACGGGTTTCCGTGGGCAATACCTTCATTGCGTGTATGTTGACGATTGTGGGCTATTCCATCAATGCGACCATCGTTATCTTTGACCGTGTGCGTGAAAACATGCGGGAGATGAGAAGCAAAGAGGGACTGGATGAATTGGTCAACCGCAGTATTACCCAGACGCTTACGAGAAGTATCTTTACTTCCCTGACCACTTTCTTTATGGTGGCGTCTCTGGAAGTGTTTGGCGTATCTTCCATCAGGGAGTTTGCACTGCCGTTGATGGCGGGTATCGTATGCGGTACGTATTCCTCCATCTGCCTGACCGGCGCGCTCTGGTATGTGTTCCGTACGAAGATAGTGAAGAAAGCAAATTAGTTCAGCTAACGCCCGTCATTAGTCTGAACTGAGTCTGGACTGGGAAACAAAGTACTGTAAATTACCCTCCGAAAATGTTACAATGTATGTGGCTTTTCGGAGGGATTTTTTATGGGTAAATGGATGGTTTCCGCCAAGAAGGCGGATTTTAACGAGATAGCAAAGCGGTTTCACATTGATCCCGTGATCGCCAGGATCATACGGAACCGGGATGTGGTGGGGGAGGAAGAGATTGAGAAATTCCTTCACGCAACCACAGAGGACCTGTACGATCCGGCGCTTCTGAAAGACGCCGAAAAGGCGGCGGAGATTCTTGTTCGGAAGACGGAAGAAAAGAAAAGGATACGCGTGATCGGGGACTATGACATTGACGGCGTCTGCGCGGCTTACATATTGAAGGTATGTCTGGAAGTCTGCGGCGGGTTGGCGGATGTGGTGATTCCCAATCGTATTGCGGACGGTTACGGACTTAACGGGAGGCTGGTTGAGGAGGCCGCCCGGGACGGCATTGACACGCTTCTGACCTGTGACAACGGCATTGCGGCGGCGCCTCAGATAGCGGCGGCGAAGGCCTTTGGCATGACGGTGATTGTGACGGATCATCACGAGGTGCCTTATGAGGCGGGGGAGGACGGCAGCCGGATACAGACCCTTCCGCCGGCGGATGCGGTGGTGGATCCGAAGCAGGAGGACTGTCCGTACCCATACAAAGGGATCTGCGGCGCGGTGGTAGCCTATAAGGTGATGTCTCTTTATCTTGACAGGATGTGCCGGGCAGGCGCGGTGACGGAAGAGGCAAAAGCGGCGCTTATGCAGGAGCTTCTGGCCTTTGCAGGGTTTGCCACGGTGGGGGATGTGATGGAGCTTACCGACGAAAACCGCATTCTGGTAAAATACGGCCTGAAACAGATTGAACAGTCGCAGAATCCGGGACTGCGGGCGCTGCTTGCGGTGAACGAGCTGACGGACAAAAAGCTGACGGGGTATCATGTGGGGTTTATTCTGGGCCCCTGTCTGAATGCCACGGGGCGGCTTGATACGGCGGCAAGGGCGCTTGCCATGTTTTCCGCAGCGGAGCAGGCGGAGGCCTTGTCCATAGCGGGAGAGCTTAAGGCTTTAAATGACAGCAGGAAGGAAATGACCAGACGGGGAACGGAACAGGCCATGGAAATGATCGAGAATTCACCACTTAAGGACGATCATGTGCTTGTTGTATTTTTGCCGGACTGTCATGAGAGTCTGGCCGGAATCATAGCCGGACGGATCAGAGAACGCTATTACAGGCCGGTTTTCGTTCTGACACGGGCGCAGGAAGGCGTGAAAGGCTCGGGACGTTCCGTGGAGGCTTATCATATGTACGATAAGATGAGCGAGTGCCGAGAATTGTACACCAGGTACGGCGGGCATAAGATGGCGGCCGGCCTTTCCATGCCGGAGGAGAACGTGGAGGCCTTTCGCAGCTTTCTAAACGCCCACAGCGGCCTGCAAAAGGAGGATCTTACAGAAGTGGTGCATATCGACGTGCCCATGCCCATGTCTTACGTGACCACCGGGCTGATTCGCCAGTTCTCCCTTCTGGAACCCTTTGGAAACGGTAATCCCAGACCTGTTTTTGCCCAGAAGGAGGTCAGGGTATGCCGGGGCAGAATTTTGGGGAAAAATAGAAACGTGGGAAAATATATTGTGTCCGACGGGGCGGGGCATGAATATGACATGATGTATTTCGGGGATCTGGAATCTTGGCATGCTTTTCTTGCGGCGCATTTCGGGGAGGACGCGGTGCGCAGGCTCTATGACGGGAGCGGCGGTGAAATGATTATCAGCGTGGTCTATTATCCCGATATCAATGTGTTCAGGGGAAGTGAGCAGTTACAGATGATCATGGAGGATTATTCCGCATAGATATAGTAATTAGAT
>VSNG01000014.1 GCA_009774175.1 Lachnospiraceae bacterium
GGTAAGCTCTACTTCCTGCCCAATAACTGAAAATACTTCTAATTCACGAATTGTATAATTCATTTCTTTTCCTTATGTGCCGTAATAATCGTATAACTATAAGCATTTACAGTTATTATACAGTTATCTATATTCACATACCAGTTCTTCCCGCTTCTTGTGATTACAGCATTTACAGAATTGATTTTAGCTTTACACCAGTCAACTACATCATCTGTATCTAAAGACAGATTTCTTTTAATGCGATCTACGCCTAATTCGGTTGTGTGCAATTTATCCAAATTCTTTAGTAATTCATTATCTGCATTCATTTTATAATTATCCATTTTCCTTCATAAAATTCCGATTTGTCTTTCTCTATAACTTCTTACCAAACGGGAATCGTCTATTCTTTCACATATTGCTCATAGCGATATTGTACAATAATTGTATCTCCCAGTAAAGTAATTGCTTGCTGGGGGCAGGAACTAATGCAACGGCAGCACATAGTACAGCGACTTTTTGCAGTAGCTTTATTGTTTTCTATCATAAGGTTTTCCATCGGACATAAACGAACACATAGACCACACCCAGTACAATTATGGTTGATTTTCAGTTTATCTGAATAATCTTTTGTTTTTCCATAACACCAAAATCGCTGGCAGATAAATCCCGCAATCCTATCATAAAAATATAATCCGTCCTTTGGATATTTGCTATTCTTAATTTTATCCGCCCACTTTTCAATTTTTTGTCTGCGGCTTTTATTATCTCTTGATTCTTTTCCATAGTCTTTTTCAATAGCTTCACATCACAAACGGAGTCAGGCATATGGATATGTAATCCGCCAACAACTTTTGCACCGTATTTTTTTAATAGGCGTGCGGAACAGCCTGCACCATCACCGCTGAACAATCCCATTGTCGCAACACAAAGCACCTTTTTCTCTTTCCAAAGGGCTGAATGCAGCTTGATAAAATCTCTTACCATAATAGGAGCATTTGAAAATTGAACAGGGTATGCCAAAACAATAAAATCGTGTTTTGTGTTTCCCGTTCCACTTAAATATATACCCAACATAATGAAATCTCCCGTCTGGCTCTTTGATTATTCGTTGTTCTTCTCGATAAGTTGAAATTTGTCTTATTCAACAATCAAATCAATTAAAAGCTGTATATGTATTTTCATGGTGTCTAAGCATGGAATAGGACTTACTTCGTCATTAAGTAAAAGAGGCAGTTCTGTACAGCCTAATATTACAGCTTCAATACTATCTTCCTGCTGCATACGTTTTATTATTTTTTGAAAGCCCTGCAATGTTTCTTCTTTTATGACACCAAATTCTAATTCGGAAGATATTTTTAGATTTATATATTCCATTTCTTCCGCAGTTGGTGTAATGATTTCAATATTGCTGTTGTAAAATGGCTTCTTAAAAAAATCTTCAGTCATAGTAAAAATCGTTCCAAGCAACCCCAGCTTATGCTTATTTAAGCGAATTGCTTCATTGCATGTAGCTTCAACAATACTAACTAATGGAACCGTTGATTTATTTTGCAATCTGTCAAATACAATATGTGGCGTATTTGCCGATAATGCTATAAAATCAGCTCCACTTGTTGTAAGATTCTTAATAGCTTGCATTAAATAGTCTGTTAATTCGTCATATTTTTGCTCGCTGCATAACCCCAAAACATCAAATGCATTTACACTCTCAATAGTTATATTCGGAAAGAATTTCTTTCCAATTTTATTTTGTACCCCATAAACAATATCATGGTAATAAGGAATTGTTGATTCCACTCCCATTCCACCTACTAAACCTAATTTTTTCATATCGTCACCTCTAATTTCGATTTATATATTTAGCTTAAAACCAGTTCAAAATATAATTCAGCATGTTCATTGTCGTTATACTTTTCAGTTTTCTGAAATCCATTACTTCGATACAGGTGTTGTGCTACTGAAAACTGTTTTCTAGTATCTAAATAAATTTTTTTATACTTCTGTTCTCTTGCATAATTTATAGCATGTACTAAAAGTAATCTTCCATAGCCTCTGCCCTGATATTCAGGTAGCACAAACATACGTTTAAGTTCAATCTCTTTACTTTCATTATCAATTATTCGTATTGCTACTGTTCCTATAAGAACCCCATTATCAGATAGACACCAAAAGCAACCATTTCGCATATAATATTGTTCTACATCAGCAACATCAGCATGTCTATCCATTGGCGAATATGGTATGCCTACGGCAGTAAAACATTTTTCAAAAAAAGCATCCACCGATTGCTGCATATCAGATTTGAAAGTTATAATCTCCACTAATACACCTCCTCAAATCTCGATTTGTCGCTGAGTTAATCAGCTCTGTGTTTTCGCTTCAAGCCTTTTAATAACCGTTACTTGTAAATCCTTTGCGTCAATCAAACTTTCCTGTCTGCACTTCGGACAGTAGAGCGGGAAGTTTTTCAGCTCTGTATCTGCCCGTATCTGCAATCTTGTCTTATTTCCACTTTTATCACCTCATTATTTCTTATGGTGTAAACATAGCAAGCTTTAGAGTAAATCTGATATTTTTAATTCACAAGAATAATCTTTACCTTTATAAACGTGCAATCCTCTTAGATAAGCAGGTTCGTAAAAGTCTAACAGACTATCATTCAGTGTTATATAGCCCTGTTGAATGAGCGTAAAAATAGATGCAGCAGTAAACATTTTTGTTATACTTGCAGCTACTATTGGACTATCTATAGTTTTTTCCCCGTAAGCCTTTGAAAACATAGTTTCTCCTGTTCCATTTTTAATTAGTACAACGCTTTCAAAAATCTTTTTTGTGCGAATATATTTATCGAATAAATCCTCATAACTTTTTACTTTCATAACATCTGTTTTCTTTACCTTTCTGCAATATTTTCAGTTTATTCTAGTTCGTAAATATAAATGTATTTTGCTATTTAGTACGACTAACTATCATATCCATAAGCCAATCTATTTTTGGCAATGGTGTGTTTGGGATTCTAACTTTTTCCTGTGCAATTCCCTGTATAGCACCAAAAACAGCAACACATAGTGAATGGGGATTTCCCTCACGAAACTCGCCGCGTTGTTGCCCCTCCAAAATGATAGGAATCCATTGCTTACAAACATCTGCTGTTTCTAAAAGTGATGTTATATCCTTTTCATTGACTACTGTGTGCTGCACATTATCCATAAACACAAACATCTTTCCAAATGAGGGATTGCTTTCTATCTGATTAAATACCTTTTTCATGGTTTGAAAAAGGTATTCGCAAGGTGCTCCCATTGCTATTTCTGTATCTATTTTCATTTCTTCAACACCAATTTTTACAAGCTCAAGATAAATACTGTCTTTATTGCTGAAATAGTGAAATAATAAACCAGAACTGACACCAGCCTTTCTTGCAATTTCGCGGGTACTTGTACCGTAGTAGCCTTTTTCTATAAATATATCTAGTGCAACTCGTAAGAGCTGTTTCTTTCTTTCGTCGCCTTTAACCATAAATCCCCTCCCGAGAATTAAGCATATGCTCAATTTTATATTGCTTTCTAAATATTGTCAAGAATTTTGCAGAAACTTTCACCCAATTTTCACCTTTCCGAAAAACGGTATAGCGTAATTAAGAATTATTTTGGCTAACTGATAGAACAGTGTAGACATATCTAAGAAGAAAGGTGAACAGTAAAATGTAATAGGGTGAATAACTATGGCAAAAAGACCAGTACCGAAATACGACTTCAAGGCTTTTGGGGCAGCGATAAAGGCGGCGCGGACAGGGCGCAAGGAGAGCCGCAAGAAAGTAAGCGACGAAATGTTTATCTCGCCGCGCTACCTTGCGAACATTGAGAACAAGGGGCAGCACCCAAGTTTACAGATTTTCTTTGAGCTTATGCTCCGCTACAATATATCCGTAGACCAGTTCCTTTTGGAAACGCCGCCGGACCTTTTCTTCCCATCCGTTTGTGTCCATGATTATGCATACAAAAAAAGGAGCCCGGCATTCGAAAATGCCAGCGCTCCCTTGTCTGTCTCCTGTATCCCCTTTTCAATATCCTAAAATACCTTCAAATACTCCTCATACTCTTCATAGGTGACAGTCACCCAGCCCGCCTCATAGTTAAAGCCGATCTCCATGCCCTTGGGCGTATAAAAGACAATAATGTTATCGGAGTTGAAATAATCCGTAATCTGCTGATCCGTCATATAATCAAGATAAGAAATCTCCCCGTTCTGCTCATCGCTTCTCTGGCGAAAGTCCACTGAAAAATCGTCGTCCGTCACCAGCATCTCTTCATTGTCCAGCACAACGCCGTTTTTCATATCCACATTGACGCAGATCAGATATACGCCGCCGCCCAGATCGCAATAGATCTGTTCATCATAGACAATGCTCAGCCTGTCCTCATCCATATATGTCACATAACAGCTCAGAGTCGCTTCAAAATAGCTGTCCTCATCCTCCTTGATATGGGATTCATATTCCTTTTCAAAGAGCTCCGTAACCACATTCACTTCCTTCTGGATACTTTCATTTAAAGTTTCCAGATTCGGCACGTCGTCCCCCGAAATCACAGGAATACCGGCACCGATATAGACATTATCATACTCCGTGTCGTACTCAAAATCTTCAAACTCCACCTCGTAGGACAAATCGTATCTGATATCGTCCTGCAGGCTATAGTACTGGTCGTCTTCCAGATATATTTCGGGATCATCATACCAGTAATCGTCGTCTTCGCCGTAATCATAATCGTAATCGTAGTCATGATCATAGTCATGATCATAGTCGTAATCATAGTCGTAATCATCAAACTCATACACATCGCGGCGCAGATCTTCTTTTTCCTTCTCGGAAAGCATATTTACCGCCTTGCTTGCCAGCGCAAAAACCGCTATCAGAAAGAGAATGATTATGGCGATAACAATACCTACAATCAGCCCGGCAGGCTGCTTTTTCTGTGGCAGTGCATAGGGGCTGTAGGGATTGTCATAAGGCGGCTGACCGCCGAAAGGAGGCAGGCCGCCATACCCGCCGCCCTGCTGCTGGTACGGATTCCCATTCGTTGGCTGCCCGCTGTATGGCAGCTGAGTACCATATGGCGGCTGTCCGCCGTAACTGCCTCCCTGCTGCTGATAAGGATTCTCACCAGTCGACTGACCGCTGTACGGCGGCTGACTGCCGTATGACGGCTGACCACCGTATGGCGGCTGGCTGCCATATCCGCCGCCCTGCTGCTGATAAGGATTCTCACCAGTCGACTGACCGCTGTACGGCGGCTGACTGCCGTATGACGGCTGACCACCGTATGGTGGCTGGCTGCCATATCCGCCGCCCTGCTGCTGATAAGGATTCTCACCAGTTGGCTGTCCGCTGTATGGCGGCTGAGTACCGTATTGCGGCTGTCCGCCGTAACCGCCACCCTGTTGCTGGTACGGGTTCCCATAAGAAGATCCGCCGCCGTAGTTTTTAAATAAAGCGGAATTGGGATGTTCCTCCGGCTGGTTTCCCGAGAAGAGTCCATGGGTATCGGGCACTGCCGAAGACGCTGTCTCCATAGCATTCACCGCCTCTGCCGTATTTACTGTCTCCGCCACAGTCTCCGTCTCCGCCGTATCTGTTATCTCCACGGCGTCCACCGTCTCCACAACTTCCGGCGTCGCATAAATATCCGCGCTGCTCTCAGACACATAAGGATTTATGTAAGACTCCTGATTGTCTTCAAAACGACCGGATCTGTTATTATCAAGTTCACTCATTATTTTCTCCTCACTTTTCCCTGCCGCCGAAAGTCACCTCACTGTAATATTGCAGAATACATTCCCGCATCAAAGATAACGCAGCCGCCACCGTACTTTCCCGTATTTTCTCGCGGCCGCCATGAAAATGACACTCCCTGACCGTAACCCTACCGCAGACGTTACAGGCTATATAAACCAGCCCTACGGGCTTTTCCTCCGTACCGCCGTCAGGCCCTGCAATGCCGGTAGTGGAAACGCTTACGTCTGTTTTCGCAAGCGAAGCCGCCGACTTTGCCATTTCTCTGGCAATCTGCTCGCTGACAGCCCCATGCTTCATCAGAATGTTCTTTTTAATGCCAAGAAGCCGCCGCTTGGATTTGTTGGAATATGTCACATAGCCGGATTTAAATACCTCAGACACACCGGGCACATTGATCAGTCTGGCGGAAAGCATACCGCCTGTACATGACTCCACCGTGCATGCCGTAAGCTTATTGGCCGTAAGCAGATCCACCACGGCTTTTTCCAGCGTCACCTCGTTATCCGTGGTATAGACGTGATTGCCGAAACGCCCCTTTAACTCCTTCACCACAGGCTTAACCAGCTTCTTCGCTTCCTTCTCATCCGCCGCCGTAGCCGTCACCCGAAGATGCACTTCTCCGATCTTCGCGTAGGTTGCTATGGTGGGATTCTTCTGGGCTTCCACCAGATCCTCCACCATGCTCTCCGCCTTGCTCTCTCCCACCCCGCAGATCTTTACGGTCTGGGAATAAATCACGCCGGATTGCAGACCGGCCAGATAAGGCATGATGGAATGCTCAAACATGGGAATCAGTTCCCCGGGAGGCCCGGGCATCAGCACCACATGCTTACCGTTCTCCTTAATGATAATCCCCGGCGCAGTGCCACCCGGATTCTCCACAACAATACATCCCTCCGGCACCATGGCCTGTTTCCAGTTATTCTCTGTAATCTCCAGATTTCTCTGTGCAAAAAACTGCCGAATCGCCTCCTTCGACGGTTCATGCAGATACAGCTGTCTGCCGCAGACCTTTGCCGCCACTTCCTTGGTCAGGTCGTCCTGGGTAGGGCCGAGTCCTCCTGACAGTAGAATAATGTCCGCCCGGGAAAGGGCAAGCTTCAAGGTATCCGCAAGCCGTTCCTCATTATCGCCGACCACATCCTGATGATAACAGGAAAGTCCCAGCGACGCGCACTTTTCCGCCAGATAAGCCGCGTTTGTGTTTACAATGTTCCCCAATAGTATCTCTGTACCCACTGCAATAATTTCAACTGTCATCGTCTCATCATCCCTCTTTAATTAAAAGCCCTCGCTGTTTATCTGTATCCAGCCCTTACTTACCCGTATCCTGCATGACTCTCTTATTCTTAATCAGATAGTCAAGCAGGGAAATAACCGTCAGCGCCAGCGCAATCCACATCACAATTTGGGTCACATAATAAAGCGGCGCAAGATCGGCGATCATCAGACAGATCATGATAATCTGAAAGGTTGTCTTAAACTTTCCCCAGTAGCTGGCCGCGATCACAACCCCGTTATCGGAAGCAACCAGACGAAAGCCGCTGATGATAAACTCTCTGGCAATAATAACTATCACAATCCATGACGGAATCCGGTCAAGCTCAATCAGGCAGATCAGAGCTGAGCAGACAAGCAGCTTATCCGCCAGCGGATCCATAAATTTTCCGAAATTTGTCACCAGATTATACTTTCTTGCAATATGACCGTCCAAAAAATCCGTAAGGCTGGCAATGATAAAGATAGCCAGCGCGAACCACCTGTCATAAGCCGTAATGTCAAGCAGTAAAAACAGCACAAAAAAAGGAATCAATATTACCCGAAAAACCGTCAGTTTATTTGGCAGATTCATCTTCCAATTCTCCCATCAAATCATATTCGTTAGATCCCGTAATCCTTACCCGCACAAAATCGCCGGTCATAAGCTCCCTGTCCGTATGCACAAACAAAAAGCCGTCCACATCCGGCGCGTCCTTGTAAGTCCTCGCCACATAGGCGTCCTCGTCTGCCACTTTGCCTTCTATCATGGCATCCACAATCCGCCCTTCCATTTGGGCCGCAGCATCAAAGGCGATCTCCTGCTGCAGAGCCATCAATTCGTCCTGCCGCTCCTGCATGAGCTCTTCCGAAACCTGATCGGGCATCTCAGCCGCCGGCGTATCCTCTTCTTGCGAATAGGTAAAAACCCCCAGCCTGTCGAAAGCCATCTCTTCCACGAAATCCATAAGCTCTTCATGATCCTGATCGGTTTCCCCGGGAAATCCGGTAATCAATGTAGTTCTGAGACAGATATCGGGAATCTCCCGTCGCAGTTTATTTATAATTTCAGTCAGTTCTTTTTTATTCGTCCGTCTGCCCATCCGTTTCAGAATGGCGTCGGAGGCGTGCTGAACGGGTATATCCAGATAATGGCATATCTTTTCCTCTTCTCTCATTACCTGAATCAGTCCGTCGTCAATCTCTTCGGGATAGCAGTACATTACCCTGATCCACAAAAGTCCTTCTATCCGGGCAAGTCTGCGCAAAAGCTCGGACAGCGCCTTATAACCATAGAGATCCCTGCCATAAACGGTGGTCTCCTGCGCTACCAGAATCAGTTCCTTAACTCCCTGGGATACAAGGGTTTCGGCCTCCCGAAGCAGACTGTCCATGGGTACGCTCCTGTAAGACCCCCGAACCTTTGGAATAATACAGTAGGTACAGTGTTTATCGCATCCCTCGGCAATTTTCAGATAGGCAAAATGCCCGCCTGTCGTCACGATACGTTTTCTGTCCGTAAGCGGCTTGCTCTCAAGACTCTGATAATGATCCTTTGCCCGGCCCGCAAAAACCTCATCCAATACAGCAGGCAACTCTTCAATGGCCGTGGTGCCGATCACTGCGTCCACTTCTTCTATTTCCTGTCGAATCTCCGCCTGATATCTCTGTCCCAGACATCCCGTCACAATAAGCGCTCTGACGCTGCCGTTCTTTTTCAGCTCCGCCATCTCAAGGATGGCGTTCACGCTCTCTTCCTTGGCGTCCCCGATAAAGCAGCAGGTATTGACGATCACCACATCCGCCTCGTTCTCGTCATCGGTAAAAATATAGCCGCTTTCCTCCAGCATACCGAGCATCATCTCGGAGTCCACCAGATTCTTGTCGCACCCCAGCGACAGAAAAAACACCTTTTTCTTCTTCATGCAGTCAGCCTACTCTTCGGCAGGCGCAGCCGTCTCTTCCGGCTCCTGCTCTGTCTGTTCCTGCGCCGCTGCCGCTTCTTCCGCCGTCTGCTCTGCTGCTTCTTCCGTTTCCGCCGCCTGTTGCGTCTGTTCCTGAGAAGCTTCCTCGCTTAGAATTTTAATTTTGCCCTGATTGAGCTCTTCTACCGCTATGGAAAGAGGCTTTTTCCCTCTTCCGTCCACCAGTTCCTCATCTCCGGCAATAATCTGTCTGGCTCTCTTGGATGTAGCCATAACAATGGAATAACGGCTGCTCACCACCAGATCCTCGCCGGCCTCCACATCACTGTTTACTACTTTAATCAAATCTGCATACGATGGATGTAACATATTTCTCCTCATTTCTGCGCCGTTTTCTTAATCCTGCCGGGACTGTGACAGGCGGCGCGCAGTCACAAATCCCGCGATTAAAGCTTTAATCTTCAATCAGTTCCCGTCTCATTTTTTCAATAAACTCCTCATTCCGCCCCGGAGCATGATGGGCCGCGTCAATGATTTCATGCAGCTCCTTCACACATTTTTCCAGATCGTCGTTTACTACAATATAGTCGTACTCCTCTATCCCTTCGGCCTCCTGTGCCGCACGGTGAAGCCTCCTGTCTATGACCTCCGCCGTCTCCGTGCCCCTGCCGGAAAGTCTGCGGCGCAGCTCTTTCGCATTGGGCGCGGAAACAAACACCAGAAGCGCCGTGGGATACTGCTTCCTGATTTTAAGGGCGCCCTGAATTTCAATCTCCAGAATCACATCATGCCCGGCGGCCAGATGATTTTCCACGTAATCCTTCGGCGTCCCATAATAGTTGCCGCAGTACTCGGCATACTCAATCAGCGCGCTGTCCGCAATCTTCTGTTCAAACTGCTCTCTTGACAGGAAAAAATATTCCCTGCCGTCCTCCTCTCCCGGACGCGGCGCTCTGGTAGTGGCTGAAATCGACAATGCGTAACCGTCGTACTTCTCCACCAGCCTTTTCATCAAAGTGCCCTTACCCGCCCCGGAAAAGCCGGAAACTACAATCAATATACCCTTATGATTCATCTGTCTGTCCATCCTCTGTCTGTGCTCTGCCCGATATGGTCTCCGGAAGAAGCGCTGAGAGCACGATCTGACTGTTTTCCATCACCAGAACCGCTTTCGTCTTTCGCCCCTGCGTGGCGTCGATGGCCATCCCCGTTTCCTTCGCCTTTTGTACCATACGCTTGACCGGCGCGGAATCGGGGCTCACAATGGCGATGATCTTCCCCGTGTTGACTACATTGCCAAAGCCTATATGAATCAGTTTACCCATAGTAACATCCCTATTCGATATTCTGTATCTGTTCTCTGACCTTCTCGATCTCCGTCTTAAGCTCAATCGCCCTGTTGGAGGTTTCCAGATCTGTTGTTTTGGAGAGGATCGTATTGGCCTCCCGGTTCATCTCCTGAGCCAGAAAATCAAGCTTACGTCCCACGCTTCCGCCCTCCAGCAGACTGTCCTTTGTGGTCGCAATATGACTTTTTAAGCGCACCAGTTCCTCGTCCACACACACCTTGTCGGCAAAGATCGTCACCTCCATGAGAAGCCTCCCCTCATCAATCTGGGTATCCTCAAGAAGCTCCTTCACCTTATCCCGAAGTTTCTGCCTGTACTCCTCAATCATCTCAGGCGCCCGATGCTCAATAAACGAAACGCCGGCCAGCATGGCATTTAACTTAGAAAGCAGATCGTCCCGGATATTCTCTCCTTCCCTGATTCTTGTCTCCACGAAAGCCTCAGCCGCGCCGCGCACAGCCTTTTCCAGAAACTGCCAGAGCTCTTCCTCGTCGACCGTCTGCTCCTCCATGGTCAGCACTTCCGGATAACGGGACAGGGTGGACACGCGCACATCGTTATCCAGTGAAAAATCCTCAGACATCTTCCAGAGATATTTCATATACTCTGCCGCCAGATCCCTGTTATACTTCACACAGACGTTTGCTTCCGCCACATCCTCATAGGAAATGAAAACATCCACCTTTCCTCTCTGAATATAATTTTTCAGTTCGTTCCGAATCGCTGTCTCAAAAAAATTCAGCTTTTTCGGCATCTTAATGTTGATGTCAAGATAGCGGTGATTGACAGACTTCATCTCCACGGTAATCTTGCGCGTACCCTCCGCCACTTCACATCTCCCGAAACCGGTCATGCTCTTGATCATAGTCATACTCTTTTTCTCCTAATTGTAATGCATAAGCAGATTCAAGATGCTGCGCATCTGCTTATGCGCGCAAAAAGACCCACGCATACAGTCTTTATTATAGTTGAAACGGCAAAAATAGTCAAGAAAGAGAAACTGTCCGGCGGGAAACAAAAGAAAATCCCCGTCTGAAACGGCCGGCAAAATGTCAACAGACGACGCTGCTCCCCGCAATGATTGAAAAGAGCTGTCTTTTATGCTATAGTAGGGGAACGCAAAACTGTTCCAACACGGAGGTAATCATGGCATTCGACGGTATCACCACAGCAAATATCACAAAGCAGCTACAGGAAACGCTCACAGGCGGCCGCATCTACAAAATTGCGCAGCCGGAAAGCGACGAGCTCCTTCTCACCATAAAAAACAACGGCACGCAGTACCGGCTGTTATTGTCGGCCGACGCCTCCCTTCCCCTGGTCTATCTGACACAGACCAACAAGCCTGGCCCCATGACCGCGCCGGGTTTTTGCATGCTCCTTCGCAAACACCTGCAAAACGCCCGTATCGCCGCCGTTTCACAGCCGGGACTGGAACGGGTCATTCATCTTCATCTGGAGCATTTAAACGAACTGGGCGACCTGTGCCGGAAAAAACTGATTATAGAAATCATGGGAAAGCACAGCAATATCATCTTCTGTGACGACAAAGATATGATTATAGACAGTATCAAACACATCTCGGGTATTGTCAGTTCCGTCCGGGAAGTACTGCCGGGCCGTTCCTATTTTCTCCCCCTGACACAGGAGAAGGCGGATCCCCTGTTATACGCAGAAAAAGACGGCGATACCGCGCCGCTTACCTGGGAGGATTTTAAAATACACATGTTATCAAAGCCCATGCCCCTGTATAAGGCTCTCTATTCCTCCTTCACCGGCCTTTCTCCCATCATTGCGCAGGAAATCTGCTGCCGGGCCGGTGTGGACGCGGACCTGCCCGCAAAGGCGCTGGCAGAGACAGCTGGAGAGCCCCTGAAACCTGTCTGGGAGGTTTTTTCCGCTATGATGACACAGGTAGCGGCAGGCAGTTTTTCTCCCGTCATTATTTACGACGGCAGGACGCCTCTGGAATTTGCCGCCCTCCCCCTGACTCTCTATGGCGATAAGGAAAGCCGGTCTTTTGACAGCATCAGTGAGGTGTTGGAGCACTACTATGCGGAACGGGAAACCGTAACCCGCATACGCCAGAAGTCCGTCGACCTGCGGCGGATCGTACAGACCGCTCTGGAACGGAATGTGAAAAAATATGATTTACAGCTGCGCCAGATGAAAGATACCGAGAAACGGGATACCTATAAGATCTACGGCGAGCTTTTGAACACTTACGGCTATAACGTGGCTCCCGGCGCAAAGACGCTGGAAGCCGTAAACTACTATAACGGGGAGCTGGTTGTCATACCTCTTGACACCACGCTCACGCCTCAGGAGAATGCTAAAAAATACTTTGATAAATACGGAAAGATGAAGCGGACCTACGAAGCGCTCTCGGAGCTGACCGTGCAGGTAAAAGAAGAAATCTCCCATCTGGAATCCGTCCTTGCCGCACTGGATATCGCCATGCAGGAGGAGGATCTCGTACAGATCCGTGAAGAGCTGGTGGAAAGCGGCTATATCCGCAGAAGAGGCGGCGGTAAAAAAATTAAAATCACAAGCAAGCCTTTCCACTATGTAAGCAGCGACGGCTTCCATATCTATGTGGGAAAAAATAATCTCCAGAACGACGAGCTCACCTTCAAATTCGCCACCGGCGGCGACTGGTGGTTTCACGCCAAGCAGATGCCCGGTTCCCACGTGATCCTGAAAACCGAGGGCGCCGAAGTGCCAGACCGCGCCTTCGAGGAAGCGGCCAGACTTGCCGCCTACTATTCCAGAGGCCGGGAACAGGATAAGGTGGAAATTGACTATATCCAGAAAAAGCATGTAAAAAAACCTGCCGGAGCCAAGCCCGGCTTTGTGGTATACTACACAAACTACTCCATGACCATTGATACGGACATTTCAGAGCTTTCCGAACTTTCCTGACAGCCGCCTGCGGGGCGGCCGTCTCACGGCTGGCTTATCTGCACACGCTGTCCGTCGGACGTAACCGTCACCATGCCCTCGTCCGTATAATACGCTTCACAGCCCCATTCCTCAAGCAGCGCCACCGTCTCCTCCTCCACCTGCATTCTCTGCGGATCCGCAGTGAGAACGGCATACCGAGGTCTGGCCGTTTCGAACAGCTCTTCCAGCTTCTTATTGTAATCCCCATGGTGGGGCATCTTTATCAGATCATACCTTTCCTTTGCCATCGGAGAATCCAGAAACTCCTCCGTCCGCTTCTTCTTCGCGTCTCCCATCAGCAAAAAACGGTTATTCACATTGGTAACGGTTGTTATTAAAGAGTAATTGTTATCATTGTCGTAAGCCGGCTGCTCTGGCGCATCCACATAAAAATCCACCCCTTCCAAAGAAAAGGAAACAGCCTTTCGCAGACGTGCATAAGCCGTATCAGTCTCTACAAGGGCTTCCATAAGCAAAACGTAAGGCTCCGAGTCCTCCTCGTAATCAGGCATCAGCACCTGCCCCACCTCATAGCCGGTAAGCAGTCTGGCCGCGCTGCCGATATGGTCTTTATCAAAATGGCTTAAAATGAGATAATCAATCCGCTTTATCTGCCGCTCATCCAGAAAAGCGCAGATTGCGCCGCCATCATCCGCATCCGCCGTATCGTTGACCACCACGCGCTCTCCGGCCTCTATCACGATGCAGTCCGACTTTCCCGTATCCAGAATGGTCATTTTCAGCGTGCCGCCCTTCTCTTCACTGCCACAGGCCGCAAACAGAATTACAAGACACAAAAGAAGCGTCACATACCATCTTACTTTTTTCATTGGGAGGCTCTCCTCTTCTTTCTCTTTTTTCGTCTCCGCTTCTTATTCCGCCGTTTTTTCCGCTTCTTTTCCCTCACTGCGCTTTCGTCAGATAACAAATGTAATTTTTCTGCAATATGGACAAGCATCAGCCCTTTGGGGAAGGCCGCCAGCTCTTCCCTGGTCACGCCGCCGATCAGAAGCAGCACCGCGCCGTAAACGCAGATTCCCATGCCGATGGCGACTAAGAGCACCACCCGGCTGATCGGAATCAGCAGGATCAGTCCGTGATAAACACCGTAAACCACCGCCCCCATAACGGCCGCCGCAAAAAGAGGTTTCAGGAACAGTTTGACCACATCCATGCGGTACTCCAGATGTTTTCTCACCGACAGCTGGTTTAAAATACACATCACAAGAGAATAAATGGCGTTTGCCGCCGCCAGCGCATAGAGATCCAGATCGGTATAAAGCAAAAGCGCCACAAGGCCCGCCACCTGGATCACCAGAGCAATCGCCGCATGGATCACCGGCGTATTCACCTTCCCGATTCCCTGCAAAACCGCATTGGTCAGGGTGGAAAGGCTGTAAAGGATAACCGTCACGGCAAGCGCCGCAAGCAGGCCGGATGCAATGTCCAGCGATTCCTTCTGGGGAAAGATAAACTGCATAATGGGCTTTGGCAGCACGGCAATTCCCACCGCCGCCGGAATCGCAATCAGCATGGTCAGCTGTATCGCCCGGGTAACCTGCTTTCTGGTCTGGGCCACCGTTCCCTTCACATAGGAGGACGCCACACCTGGAATGATGGCGGAAGACATGGCCGAGGCTATGGCAATCGGAATATTGACCACCGCTACCGCCAGCCCGGAAAAAATGCCGTAATTGTTACTCGCCAATATCGCATCTACCCTTTTATAATGCATCAGATAATAGTAGATGTTCATATTGACCACCGTCGTACAATTGTAGATAAACGTACTCAGGATAAAGGGCGTGACAATGGTAAAAATCACCCTGAAAATTTCCCTGTAGCTCTCTTCATGCCAGGTTTTATCCCGCTCCACCCGTCTTTTGATAACGCCGCCGTTTAGTCGGTACATCCCAAACATGAACAAAAGGCCGATCAACACGCCCGCACCGGTTCCAAGGGCCGACCCCGCCGATCCGTAAATGGCGCGTGTGGTGGCGTCCCCGTCCGCCACAAGACCGATCAGAAGCTTCGCCGCCAGAATACTGACCGCCGCATTTAAAATCTGTTCTATTACCTGTGAGATAGATGTGTGCACCATGGAACCGTGGGCCTGAAAGAAGCCGCGAAGCACACCGAGAAATCCTGAAAAAAAGATAGTCGGCGACAGCACCCTCAGCGCCACCACCGCATTGGTATTCTTCCCCACCAGAAAAGGCGCTCCCACGAAAGTCAAAATCGAAGCAGCGCCGCCCACCACCAGAACATAGAGAAGTGCACAGACAAAAACCCTCTGTGCATTCCGATATTCCTTAAACGCAAGCCTTTGGGCGATCACCTTGGAAATCGCCGAGGGGATGCTGTAGGAAGAAATCAATAATATAATTGTATAGATATTGATCGCCGCATTGTAATACCCGTTTCCCTCGATTCCGATAATAGTAAGCAGAGGGCTTCTGTATATCAGGCCGATCACTTTGACGAGCATCCCGGCTGCTGCCAGAATGCCCGCCTGAAACACAAATGTGTTTTTCTTATTCGGATGTTCCATATCCCCTATCCAATCAGCCAGTCATACATTTCCTGATATTTGCTTGCAGAGACATTCCAGGAGAAATCCGCCGCCATGCCTCTGTCCACGATCTTATTCCACTCCCGCTTCTTGTCGTAGAAGATATGCTCCGCATAGCGGATTGTGCCCAGCATCTCATGGGCATTATAATTCGTGAAAGAAAATCCCGTACCCGTGCCCTCGTATTCATTGTAGGGCTGTACCGTATCTTTAAGGCCGCCCGTCTCACGCACAATCGGCACCGTGCCGTAACGCAGTGACATGAGCTGGCTTAAGCCGCAGGGCTCAAAGAGCGACGGCATAAGAAAGGCGTCGCTGGCCGCATAAATCTTATGGGAAAGCGCATCTGAATAGTAAATATTCGCCGACACCTTGCCATGGTATTTCCAGTCAAAATGGCGGAACATGTTCTCATACTGCTCCTCGCCCGTGCCAAGCACAACGATCTGCACATTATCCTGGCACAGCTCATCCATAATATAAGCGATCAGGTCAAATCCCTTCTGCCCGGTCAGTCTGGACACAATGCCGATCATCATGGCCTTTTCATCCTGATTCAGTCCAAGCTCCTCCTGCAGGGCACGCTTGTTTTTCACCTTCTCCTTACGGAAATTAGCCGCATTGTACTTGAAATCTATGTTTTTATCCGTCTCCGGATTGAACTCTTCGTAATCAATACCGTTCACAATGCCGCGCAGATCTCCCGATCTGGCGCAAAGCAGACCGTTTAACCCCTCGCCGTAAAAGGCTGTCTTGATCTCATCCGCATAGGTACTGCTCACCGTAGTAATGGCGTCCGCGTAAACCAGTCCGCCCTTTAAAAGGTTTGCGTCCTTATACGCCTCCAGCTTATCCGCCGTGAAGAAATAACCGGGAAGTCCGGTGATCTCCTTTACCTCTTTCACGCTCCACTTTCCCTGGAATTTCAGGTTGTGAATGGTCATAACCGTCTTAATGCCACGGTAGAACTCACCGCCCTGGAAGCGCTCTTTCAAGTATACCGGAATCAAACCGGTCTGCCAGTCGTGGCAATGGATCAGATTCGGCCTGAAATCAATCACCGGCAGAATGCATAATGCCGCCTTACAGAAAAAGGCATACTTTTCAATCTCAAACAGCGCGTTATCGCTGTAAGGCTGAAAACCGTTAAAATAGCTCTCGTTATCAATAAAGTAATATTTCACCCCGTCGACTTCCGCTTCCAGAATGCCGACATATTCTTCTTTCCAGTGGAAATCCATATAAAAGTGAGTCTTGTAGGTGAGCTTATCCTTCATCTCCTGCTTCATACAGGTGTACTTCGGGAGTATAACCCGCACATCAAAATAATTTTTGTCAATACACTTGGGCAGTGAGCCGACTACGTCCGCTAACCCGCCTGTTTTGATAAAAGGTACTCCTTCTGACGCGACAAATAAAATGTTCTTCATACCAACCCTCCAACTGTAGCCTGTCATTTTTGTACAGGTAGTCCGCGAGAACCCCTAAACAACAGTATACAATATTTCAAGTGGCAATAAAAGGATTATTTTGAATTTTAATGTCCCCTATTATTTATTAACGCCGGTACTGTAGCCGAATCTTGTCCGCAATCAGGGCAATAAACTCGGAATTGGTAGGCTTGCCCTTTCCCGTATTGATGGTGTAGCCGAAAAGCGCGTCCAGCGTCTCCATCCTGCCTCTCGACCAGGCAACCTCTATGGCGTGACGGATCGCCCTCTCCACCCGGCTGGGCGTGGTCTGGTATTTTTTCGCGATGGTGGGATAAAGGATCTTTGTGATGGATCCGAGCATCTCCACATCCTCCACCGACATCATGATCGCCTCCCGCAGATACTGATATCCTTTGATATGGGCGGGCACGCCGATCTCATGAATCATATCCGTCACATCCTTCTCCAGATCCCGGCTGTCAGTTCCCGACGTTTCCGTCATATTTTCCGTCTGTCCGGCCCCGGTCTCGCCCGATGGTACGGTTATCATAATGCGAAACTCCTTGTTTGCACTGATCAAATTTTCCAGAATCCGATATACCTGCTCCTGATCTCTTGCGGTAGTCACGTTTAATGTTTCCATTTGTTTCCTCCACTTTCCCCTGATGCTCATTATTTCATTATCAGTACTTCTCACACTATTATAAACAATCATGGGGATATGTGGAATATTTAGGCATCGCATTACACATAACCAAATCCGAGAATGGTAAACTCCTTCCTTTCATCACCCGCCGCCATCTGCACCCGGATCGTATGCCTCTTTGCCTCTTCCTCCTGAAACAGAATCACCGCATTGCAGTGAATCCAGCCGTTCACATGGGGATCCGCCGTAAGCTTCCTCTCCCCATCCACAAAGACGTCCGCCCTTCCCGCTTTCACCTCGCCGGAATCCTTGAAAATAAGAAGCAGGGCTTTGCAAGTAATTTCCATCTCGAAAGGCGCTGCCTCCTCTCCTGCGCCGTGCATCCAGTTATACGGAAACTGGGGCGTACACTCCAACTCCCCGTCCATCTCCACAGCCTGCAGATTCTCGTCCGTATCTGAAAAACCGCCGCAGGAAACCCTCACCGCATCCGGCATTTCCTTTCGGTCCATAAGCCTGACCTGCTCAAAATCGGCGCCGATCACGGGAGCCGGAAGTCCGTCTTTCAAAAACGCCTCTTTCGCGCTCTTATTCCCCGCCGCCTGTTCAAAAAAGTATGTCAGACAATCCGCCATAATGGTATGTCCCACATTAGTGGGATGGAACATGTCATAAAAGAACTGATTTTTTGACAGCACCCTGCCTTCTCCCGGCTTAAGAAGAAACTGCGGCGTCACAGCGTCTCGCACGCTGATCATGGGCAGACGGTATCTCTCTCCCACTACCTTAAGCCGCTCCTGCAAATTCCAGTCGTCTGCAAAAACGGAAAAGAGCAGCACCACCGCCGGACTGCCCGGAAGGGTTAAGATCTTTCGCACCAGACTCTCGTAGCAGTTTCCCTGCGTCTCATCCCCTTCGTCATTTACCGCGAACTCAACAATAACGATATCCGGCGTTTCACGGCCGTCCCGCAAAACGTCCCTCTCAAAACGGATCATACCAAGCTCAGAGGGCGTTCCTCCCACGCCGGCCTTGATAAAGCGGACGTTTCCTCCCCTGCCAAACCGCTTTGCAAAGTTTTGATACGACTTAAATACGTAACACTCGCTATTAATAGGAACCGCTCCGGCGCCCTGCGTAATGGAGCCTCCTATATAGGCAATGGTCACCTCTTCGCCACTCTGCGCCCTGCCGATGGCCTGCCTTACCCTCCCGGTGTCTCCCATATGCATGAGGGACCGCCGGATCATATTCTGATAGTCCTGGGAATGAAAATCAACCTCCGACTCTTCTGAAATCTCAGGCGCCTGAAAACCCTCATGCAGATAAAAGCGAACGCTGGCTGTTGCCATAAGCTCCGATTGATCAAACACAAAGAGAATCTGACCCGGCTCCTTATCGTCCGCACTCCACTGTATCTCTTCCAGTTTCAGCCGCATCTCTGCGCCATCCCCCCGCAGCCTCCCGCAAATCTGCGTGCCGCCGCCCAGACGGTCCTCCTTTCCATACATCTGAAAAATAAAAGTAACCTCCTGTCCGGGATTTTCGGTTTCCACGCTTACGCCTATGCTGTGCACCAGCTTTCTGAAGCCTTCCGTATCCCGCAGAAGCGCAAGCATTTCTTCATCCGTAATATTCCCCGTCACCCGGGCGCTGTTTTCCAGTCTCCCCATATCCTCATAGAGAAACTGAACTGCCTGCCCGTCCGGCTGTTTTGCGCCAAATATTTCCTTATCCCGTATTACATAAAAGAAGGCTCTCCTGTTTTCAGGATCCTTCGGTGCGCCTGGTCCCCTCATTTTCCGTACCTCTCCTTTTCCTGTTATTATATCCCCGGGTCTATTCGGCCGCCGCCGAACCCGCGGCCCGCTTCACAGACTCTCTCCTGATCATGGTGCAGGGAATTTTTTTCTCCAGAATCCCTTTCGGTTTTTCGTCTTCCTCCAATTGCAGTCTCTCCAGCAAAACGGCGGCCGCTTCCGTACCGATTTCAGAAAGATTAATCCCCATAGTAGTCAGTCCCGGGGCAAAGTATGCCGCTAACTCCTGATTATCAAATCCGGCAACGGAAATATCATCCCCTACCCGAATGCCCTGCTCGCGAAAGTAATCATACACACCGCCCGCCATCCTGTCACTCAGGCAGAATATGGCTGTAGCGCCCTCCTTTACCAGCTTCTGTGCCAGCCGGTACCCGGAAGCTCTCTCCCAGTCGCCATAGCACACCAGATTCGGATTGTACAGAATATGTTCTTCAAACAACGCCTTCTGATATCCCCGCAGACGGCACCCCGTATGAATGTTGTTTTCCCTGCCGGCAATAATACCAATCCGGCGGTGGCCCTTGGAAATCAGATATAAGGTCATTTCACAGGCAGCCCTCTCATCATCAATCACTACGGCCGGCGTATACGCCGAGTGGGTGTAGGCGTAAGCCACCACCGCTGGAACCGGCATAGGCTCAGAAAAATACCGTATATCCCTGGCATGTCCCGCCACATATAAAATCCCGTCCACCCGGATGGAAAACATCTCCTGCATGGCCGAAGTCAGCACGGAATGATAAACGCTTTCATTGTCATACCAGGCCTCGCCCCATCTGGCGTACAGGCGCAGATTCTGGATCACCGTGCGGTATTTCTTCTCCTCGCAGTACGCCATAATGCCTTCCATTATGGCCGGCGTGGAAAACTGCGCGATATCCTCCGCTATGATACCGATCATATTCGTCTTCTTCTTTCTTAAGCCTCTGGCGATATAATCCGGCTGATATCCTTTCTGTCTGACGACCTCCAATACCCTTTTTCTCGTCTCCAGCCCCACGTTGGCTCTTCCGTTTAAAACATTGGATACGGTAGCCACAGAAACGCCGCATGCATCTGCTATCTCTCTGATTGTCACCATAGATCCGTGTTTCCCTTTCTCTTGCGCCTCTGTACGTCATGTATAAAACGTTTTACTTCCTCATAACGGCAAAGGGACGCCGGTTTTACCGACGCCCGCCTGCCGCTTAAAATCTCAGTTGACTTATCTGTGAAATTTCCCCACAATGTCTTCAAGATGATCCGCCATCTCCCGATTTTGTATGGACTGATTCTGGGTTGTCCCCGCTATCATCGCCGTGGTCTCGTTCTTTTCCACAATGGTGCCGATGGCAGTCTGGTTTTCTCCCATGATCTCCCCTACATTGCTGGCGTTCTCGGCAATCTGTTCCACGGAATTTTCAAGCCTTTTGACCGCTTCGAGCATGTCGTCCAGCTTATCCTTAATACTTCTTACCGCCTCGCTGTAATCCGTGGATTTCTCCGCAAATCCTCTGAACTGCACCACTACATCCTGCTCGATGAAGGAGATAATGGAATCAAAGCAGGTATTGACAATGGCAATACTGCTGTTGGCTTCCCCGCAGATATCCTGAATGGAGGAAGCGGTGTCCTTGGAGGTCTCCGCCAGATTGGCGATGGAACCCGCCACCACGGCAAAGCCCTTCCCCGCTTCTCCCGCTCTTGCCGCCTCAATGGACGCATTGAGCGATAGCAGATTCGTCTTGCCCGCAATACTTAAAATTTCCGAAGCCAGCTCATTAATCTTAGTCAGGCTCTTTAGCTTCTCAATGGCTTCCCCAATCGCTTCCTTGGTCTCGTCAAGCTTCGTCTCTCCGTTCTGATAAGCAAAATCGGCCTGCTCCTTCATGTCAATGGCACCGTCAATCACCTGATCGCTGGTATTGACCGAAGATTTAATCCCCGCTAAAATAATATCCACCAAATGATTGATACTGTCAATCTCTGAATTTACATTCCTGACAAGCGTATTGGTATTATCCATAGACGCCGACAACTCCTCTGTAACCGCGATGTTATCCGATGTGCCGTCCGCCAGAGATCTTGCGGAATCCTGCATACTCTCCGCCTTTTCGTTAAGAGACCGGGAACAGTCGTTCAAGGTATCCGAAATATTCTGCAGGGAATGAATCAGGCCGTCGGTCGCCTCTGCAATACTGCCAAGCTCATCCTTACGCCGTATATGCTTCTGGATCTTCGGATTATCCGCTATATTAAACTCCTGCAGGGCAACGATACTTTCCTCAATCGCTCCCAGCGGACTCATAAACCCTCTGACAATTACCACAGACACCGCCGCCAGAACAACAAGCGCCGCCGCCATCAAAAGCGTCATGATATGCTTGAGCGTATCCGTTGTCGCAAAAATCTCCTCCGCACTGTCGGACACGATAAACAGCCAGCCCCGGTTTGCCATATAAAAATAGGTAGCAATGTTATTCTGACCGTTTTCCTCATACTCCATAAATCCCATGGCGTTTTCAGCGCTTCCGGTGTATTGCTCACACAATTGCTGAATATATTCCTCCTGCGCTTCGACAGCAATTTTCTCGCTGTCCTCACAGAATATGTACTGTCCGTTCACAGCGTTTACCATGCAGTACTGCGCATTTTCCATTCCCTGCATGGTCAGGGAGTCCAAAATCTGAATCAGACCCGTGGTAAAAACGCCGCCTCCCACAAGGCCGACAGGATTTCCGTTTTCATCAAAAACCGCCTGATAAATTGACACTATCTGCTGTCCACTGGCGGGGGAGATGATAATTCCCGTATTATAAACGCCGTTTGCCGCAAGCATGGCATCCTGCAGCGCTTTTAACGAATCTCCCTCTCTGGTGGTAATACCCACAACCGCCGCGTTGGTATGAGCAAGCACATGGGTGTTCCACTCGCTGACATACAGTCCTTCCAGATTACTCACATCCGCAGAAAACTTTTCCGTATAAGCCTGTGCCGCCGCCACGGCATCCTCATCCGTCGGATCCTTCAGCACAGCCAGAATTTCTCCCGCACGGCTGTACGCGGTAAGCGTCTTCTCCACCTCCTGCACATAATTCTCGATAATCCGGCTACGCTCCTCCACCACCGTCTCCATGTTGTTAGTGGTGCTCTTTTTCGTGTTATTTGTAATTGCATTGCCAACAAAAATAATCATTGCCGTCATAACCACAACCTGTACGGACAAAATACAAGCCATGATCTTTGTACGCAGTCCAAATTGTACTTTTTTCATATCCCCGCCTCCCGATAAAACGTTTTACTTTTAATAAAAATTATACGAAAAAACTGTTTTCCTGTCAACGGGAAAAAATGTTACAGCAAGGTAAATGACAAAAGACTGGCAATCCGTTCCCCGCGGTAGGTCAGATAAATTGCCTGTATGCCGTCGGGAATCCGAAGCGGAGCCTCGTACTCCTCCCACACGTTGGAATCCTCAACCCGTATTTCGGCCAGAACCTCGCCCTCCCAGGAGGTTCTCACCTCAAAGACACCCGCACCGTATCCTCTTGTCTTAATTTTTATCCTCTCTATGCCATGACAGTCAAAATACTTAAATCCGGCCGTGGCCGTGTCTTTCATATTACCGATATATCCCGGCTCCTCATCTCCATCCCTGCCGTCCTGCATAATTTTGGGATATTCGTCGCCGCCCACATACACGGAAGGCTTCCCGGTAAAAAGATGGCAGGCCAGATAAGCGGGATATTCCCCTTTACCGACAAGGGGCCCGCCGTTTAAACCGCAGGAGGTAATCTCTGCCTGAGGAATCTGTCCGTCCGGCAGGATGGAAAGCTTCTCCGCACAGCCCTGTCTGCTGTACCAGGTGCCGTTGGTATGGCGATGATAAAAAATATACCAATTCCCGTTTATCTCCACCATGCTTCCGTGATTATTCGCACCGTAGGCCATGGGCTGCTTTGCCGGTTTATAGGTATCAATATGTAAATCGCAGTTACTCACCAGAACGCCGCCATAGACGAAACCTTCTGTGGGTTTTTTGCTGACGGCATAGCAGAGCTCGTGCATCTGAATGGAGGAATAAATCAGATAATAAGTGTCCCCCGCCTTTCGTATGGAAGACGCCTCAAAAAATTCATGTCCTTCAAATCCCGTTTTCCCGCCGTATTCACAACCCGGAATCACCGTTTTCGGAGGTTCTGTAACAGTCAGCATATCAGATCCCAGTACCACTACCCGGGAACCTGTTCTTGTTCTGTCTCCCCGGGGGCAGAAACCGCTGTACAGATAAGTACAGCCGCCCTCCGTCAGCACACCGGGATCAAACTGGGGTTCATCCCCTTCCCGTTCTCCCAGCCTTATACCATCCTCATAGTGCACATAGCCGTAAAACTCATACTTCCCTGCAGGCTCGTCACAAACGGCCACGGAAATTACGCTGACCTTATCAAGCACATAATACAGATAGTATCTGCCGTCCGGCCCCACAGTCACGTCCGGCGCATACAGGCACATCTTACCGTCCCGGTTCAAAGGATCTGCACTGCGCGGGTATATGACACCTTCATAACGCCAGTCACCCAGATTGTCCACCGGGGCCGACCAACACACATAGTCCCCCATGCAGAAAACATATCCATTATATAAATCATGGGAACCGTATACGTACACTCTGCCGTCAAATACATAAGGTTCCCCGTCCGGAACATACTCCCAGGACGGTAAATAAGGGTTATACGCCTGTTTTTTCACTCTTTTTCTCCTTTATGAAAATTGTATTTAATGGGTCAGCATTTCCTCTATAAAAATCCCATACCCTTTTGTGGAATCGTTGACCAGCACATGCGTGACCGCACCTGCCAGCTTTCCGTTCTGGATAATGGGGCTGCCGCTCATACCCTGAATGATCCCGCCCGTCAACGTCAAAAGCTTCTCATCCACCACGCGGATCACAATCCCCCTGTTAACATTTTCCTGATCCAGATTGACTTCCACTATCTCCACATCATAAAACTCCGGCTCACCCGAGACGGAGCAGATGATCTGTGCAGGTCCCAGCGAAATTTCCTGTTTCAGGGCAATGGGAATGGGATCATAAACGGAGTTTTCCATTAGTTCCTCATCACAGATACCGAAGATTCCTGCCGCTGTGTTCTCCGTGATCTCTCCGATCACATTTTCGCTGTCATACTCGATGTACCCCGTCAGTTCTCCGGGCGCGCCGTTGGCGCCTCTGGTAATGCCCACAATCTCCGTCTTGTAGAGCGTTCCCTCCTCCAGATTCATCAAAATGGAAGTATCCACATCATTGATTCCATGACCCAGCGCGCCAAAAGTACTGTCCGCTCCTTCATAAGTCATGGTTCCGATTCCCTGCGCGTTATCCCTGATCCAGATTCCGAGCTTCCACTCCTCCATGCGGTTTTTATCCGCGTTTATCATAACATCCGTTACTTCATTATTTCTTCTGATGGTGAGAACCATATCCTCTCCCGCTGAGTCCTCTACCATGCTGATGAACTGCTTTTTGTTTTCTACCGCCTCGCCGTTGCACTTCAAAATATAATCGCCTTTTTGCAGTACATATTTAGCCGGTGATACATTGTCGCCTCCGCTGCTTTCAAACTCGCCGATCCCAACCACCAGCACACCGTCCGTCTTTACATAAATACCAATGGGCATCCCGGAAGGAATCAGCAGCTTATCCTGAATCACTTCCACGTCCACCTGTTTATAAGGTAACACGCCGAACAGCTTCAGCTCCATCTGGTAGGCGTCAATCTCATTTGCCCTGAATTTCACCGTATGGGCAAAATCTACATGAATGCTCTTTGCCTTCTCCTCCTCCATGGCCAGAAGATAGGCTTCCTGCTCCTCCTCCGACAGATCCGTCACAGTGGCCACCGGCGCCGCCTCCTGAGGCGTCCGGTAAATCTCCCCGGACACCGGAACCCGAAAATTAAACTCCTGCTCCACACCGGCGCGTATTCGGATTTGGGACGGGATTTTATTTAAATAGGAGAAATACAGTGTGAGAAAAATTCCCGCCACCCCCGCCAGAAGCAGCATCCACAAAAAAAATCTGTATTTTTTCTCCTGTTTTCCGGTCATATATATTGAATCGCTCACTCTTCACATCCTCGCCTTCCTTCTGTGTACACAGTATATCCGTTTTAGTATGTGAAGAAACCGATTTTTTATCGCTTATTTTTTTCTGCCAATTCTTTCATTTCTCTGGCATTTTGCAAAGCGCTTGGCGTTATCTCATCTCCTCCCAGCATTCTCGCCAGCTCTTCCACGCTCTCCTTTGGTAAAAGCTCCCTGATCTGTGTTGTGGACCGGCTGTCCACAACCTGCTTTTCTATCATAAAGTGGGTATCTGCCATGGCCGCAATCTGAGGCAGGTGCGTAATGCAGATCAGCTGATGATCCTTCCCCAGAATACCCATTTTCTCTGATACCTTCCAGGCGGTTCTTCCACTGATACCCGCATCAATCTCATCAAAAATTAAGGTTTCGATCCGATCCTTGTCCGCAAGCACCGTCTTAAGCGCCAGCATGATACGGGAAAGCTCACCGCCGCTGGCCACCTGTGCCAGTTCCCTGACCGGCTCCCCGGGATTGGTGGAAATCAGAAAGGCAGCCTCATCAAAGCCGTTTTCTCCCAGCCTGCCTTCCGATCCGTCTACCCGAATTTCAAACACAGCCTGTTCAAAATTAAGATCAAGAAGCGCCTGCCGCATCTGCTTTGCCAGTGTCTGCGCATTCTGTGTCCGAAGCTTTGAAACCTCGTTTGCAAGCGCAAGCGCCCTTTTTTCAAGCGCCGCCGTCTCACGCAAAAGCGCCGCTCTGTAAGCGTCATAATCCTGATACTTCTCTATGATTTCCCGCGCGCGTGCCTGATATTCCTGTATTTCTTCCACGGTATTGCCATATTTTGCCTTTAAATGATTGATAAGATTTAAACGCTCCTGAATCTGTTCAAACTGCCCCGCGTCAAATTCCAGTTCGGAAAGATATGCCGCCATGCCTCTGTTATAATCGTTCAGCAGGCCGTCAATATCCAAAAGCTGCCTCTCATACTCCTGCAGCGTTTCATCGTAGGCGGATACCGTTCTGATTTCCCTGATGGCTCTGGCTATGGCGCTTCCCGCCCCGCCATCCTCGTAACCGCAAAGGCTGTGGGCATTGACCGCGGCTTCGCTGATCTTTCTTGCGTTGCTCATTTTCCGATAAGTCTTCTCAAGCTCCTCATCCTCCCCGTCCGTAAGGGCCGCCGCTTCAATCTCCTGACACTCAAATTCCGCAAGAGAGCTCTCTCTTTTTCGCGTTTCCTCGTCCACTTCATTCTCGGACAGCTCTCTCTTTTTCTGCCGGTATTGCCCGTAGACTTCCCGCAGCTTCTCCTTTTTTTGTGCAAGAGCCGCCCCGGCATAGGTATCCAGAATTTCAAGCTGTCTGGAAGCCTTTAACAGCGACTGATGCTCATGCTGTCCATGTATATCAATCAAAATATCCGCAAGCTGCCTGAGCTGTCTGGCCGTCACCGTCTCCCCGCACACTCTGCACTGGCTGCGATTCTCCATGATCTTCCTTTGCAGGATAATCTGCCCTTCCTCAAGCGGAAGCTCCAGCTTGCTGACCGCCCGAATCTGCTCCTGATCCTCCAGCGTAAAAACCAGCTCCACCAGCGCATACTCCGCCCCGGAGCGGATCATGTCCTTATCCGCCTTGGCGCCAAGCGCAAGATTGATGGAACCGATAATAATGGACTTGCCGGCGCCGGTCTCCCCGGTGAGAATATTAAGCCCCCTGCCAAAAGTAACCTCCGCCTCGTCAATCAATGCCAGATTTTTCACATGTAAGCTCTGTAACATCTACCCCACCATCCTGCCAATCTTCTCCATCACGATCCTGGCGTCCTGCACGTTCCTCATGGCCATCATCACCGTATTATCCCCGGCAATGCAGCCCACGACCTCCTCTATGCTCATGGCGTCCACTGCGGCCGCCACCGCCATTGCCATGCCGGACACCGTCTTCAGCACAAGAAGGTTCTGGGCCAGATCCATGGACACATACCCCTCTTTCAACACCCGCGCATACTTGTCTCCCAGCTGAACTTCCTCCCCCTGAAAAGCCACATACTTCTGCTTTCCCCTGCCGTTGGGAATTTTGGACAGCTTTAACTCCCTGATGTCTCTGGACACCGTAGCCTGAGTTACTTCATAGCCGTCAGCCCGCAGACGGTCCACCAGCTCTTCCTGTGTTTCCACTTCATACCGGGTGATCAGATCTATAATTTTTTCATGTCTCTTTTTTTTCATTACATACTTTAATCCTTTTCTCTATGTTTCACTCATCTTTTTATGAAGGATGGAAAGAAAACTCTCCGTATTCAGCCGCACGATCCCGGTGGTTCTTTGCGCCCTGCGGATCACAAGGCGGTCTCCCGTGCGCAGCGCCTCTTTATGGCTTCCGTCAAAATTAGCCTCCACCACCTGCTCATGTCCGTCCTTTCCAGGGGGAATTTCCACAATGATCTCATCCTCCGGCGCAAACACAATGCTGCGGGTATTTAATGTGTGGGGACAGATCGGCGTCAGAAGCAGGAGTCTGGCCGACGGTTCCACTATGGGGCCGCCCGCCGAAAGATTGTAGCCCGTGGAGCCGGTGGGCGTTGCCACAATCACGCCGTCCGCACAATAATCGTTTAAAAAGCGGTCGTTCACATAGATACGGACGTTTAGGATCTGCAACGAACCGCAACGCGAAATCACAATATCGTTTAACGCATACTGCTCCTCCAAAGCCCCGGCCATTCTACCCGTAAGCATCATACGCTCTTCCCTGACAAACTCGTCCGCAAGCAGCTTTTCAATGGCTTCCTCCGCACAGGCGCTCTCCACTTCCGCCAGATATCCCAGCGTTCCCAGGTTAATGCCCAAAAGAGGAATCCTGCTGTCGGTAATATTTCTGGCCGCCCGAAGAAGGGTGCCGTCTCCGCCCAGCACAAGCGCGCAGTCCACGCCTGCTTCTCCCTGCGCTTCCAGCGCCTGCTTCTCGTTCGCAACACAGACAGCCTCGCCGCCCCGTTTTTCTATAACATCTGCTATTTTTTTGGTGAACACACCCTGAGGATCTTTCGCCTCATTGGTGATCAGGAAAAACCGTTTCATACGCTTTTTGCCTCATCCAGCGCCTGATGCGCCTCCTCAACCAGTTCCCTTATCCGCGCCGCCTGCTCCTCCTGCCGGGATATGCCGCCCCCATTTACCAGAAGCTCTGCAAGCGCCGTCTCCGCCTCTTTTTCAGACAGTTCCAGAATTTCCGCCGAAATCTCCGGCCGCTTTTCCAGCCAAAGCAGATATTCAATGTTGCCCTCCGGCCCCTTGATCGGGGAAAAGGTAAACCCGCTCACAGAGAAACCGATCATATCTGCATAATCCACCACTTTATGCACTACCTCGGCATGCACCTTTTTATCCCGTACCACACCTTTTTTACCCACTTTATTGCGGCCCGCCTCAAACTGTGGCTTAATCAGGCACACCATCTGTCCCTGCGCCCGCAAAAGCTGTCTGGCCGGTATCAGGATCTTCGTAAGAGAGATAAAGGAAACGTCCACGGAAGCAAAATCAATGGGTTCCTTAATATCCTCTCCAGTCACATAGCGGAAATTCGTCTTCTCCATACAGACCACCCGCTCGTCGCTTCGAAGCTTCCAATCCAGCTGTCCGTGCCCCACGTCAATGGCGTACACTCTGGCCGCACCGTTTTGCAGCATACAATCCGTAAAACCGCCGGTGGAAGCGCCAATATCCATGCATACCCGCCCCTGTAATCCAATCGGAAACTGCTCCATGGCCCGCGCAAGCTTTAACCCGCCGCGGCTCACATAGGGGAGCGCTTTTCCTTTCACCTCAATCTTTATCTTACTTTCGTCAAACAGGGTGCCCGCCTTGTCCTCCCGCTGGTTATCCACAAACACGCTGCCCGCCATAAGAAGGGCCTTTGCCTTTTCTCTGGACTTTGCAAAACCCTGTCTGACCAAAATCACATCCAGTCTTTCCTTCATAACGCCTGCCTGCCCGTCACCGCCTGCCAGGAAGAAACAACCTTCTCCTCCACCGTAACTGCGTCAATCCCGGTCTCTTTCTTCAAAAGCTCCACATTGCCATGCTCCACATACTCATCGGGTATGGCAATCCCAAGCACACGCGTCTCCACAGCAAGGGAATCCACAAATTCCCTCACATGCTCGCCAAATCCGCCGCAGGACACATTCTCCTCCATCGTAACTATCAGCTTATGAGTCTTACATGCCTCTCTGATCAGCTCTTCATCAATGGGCTTGACGAATCTGGCGTTTACCAGCGAACAGGATAAGCCTCTTTCCTTTAACTTTTCCCTTACCGTAAGCGCCACTTTCACCATACTGCCCACTGCCAGCAAAAGGATCCCGCTCTCCGTAAAAATCGGCTCGGCTTTTCCGTAAACAATGGGCGCCCTGTTTTCCTTTAATCCGTCAAAGGCTTCGCCTCTGGGATACCGAATGGCAATGGGGCCGTCAAATTCCACCGCAAATTTGATCATGTCGGAAAGCTCCCACTTATTCTTTGGCGCCATAACGTGCATGTTCGGAATGGAGGAAAGAAAGGAAAGATCAAACAGTCCCTGATGGGTCTCCCCGTCGCTGCCCACAAGTCCCGCCCTGTCGATACAGAATACCACCGGCAGATTCTGAATACAGACGTCGTGAAGAATCTGGTCATAGGCCCTTTGCAGGAAGGAGGAGTAAATGGCCACAATAGGTTTGAGGCCGCCCGCCGCCAGACCAGCCGCAAAGGTCACTGCATGTTCTTCGGCGATGCCCACGTCAAAGAAACGATCCGGGTACATATTTCGGAACCGTTTCAGCCCCGTACCGTCGGGCATGGCCGCCGTAATGGCCACTACCTTTTCATCCCGCTGCCCCAGCTTGCACATCACCGTGGAAAAAATATCCGTGTAATTTGCCTTCGTTCTGGGAGAACTGGGGATTCCCGTCTCGATATCGAAAGGCTCCGCCCCGTGAAATCTGGCAGGGTGACGCTCCGCCGGCGCGTAGCCCTTTCCCTTCTGGGTAATCACATGGACAAGCACCGCCTTCTTGACCTTTCTGGCTTCCTTGAATATATGTACCATTTCCGAAATATTATGTCCGTCCACAGGTCCCAGATAGGTGATACCCATATCTTCAAAAAACATACCCGGCACTACCAGATGCTTAAAACTGCTTTTGGCGCGCCGGATCTGGCTCACCACCTTATCCCCGTAACCCGGTTTGCCGCGCAGGGAATTATAAATCCCCTCCTTCAGATCCAGATACATATCCGCCGTCCTGATGTTGTTCAGATATTTGGAAATGCCGCCCACATTCTCGGAAATCGACATGTCGTTATCATTTAACACGATAATGAAATTTGTTTCCAGCCGTGAAGCGTTATTTAACGCCTCATATGCCATGCCGCCCGTAAGGGATCCGTCCCCGATCACGGACACGATGGTGTTACTTTTTCCCTGAATGTCCCTGGCCTTGACCATGCCGAGGCCTGCCGATATGGAAGTGGAGCTATGGCCGGTATCAAAACAGTCGCAGTCGCTCTCCTTTCTTTTCGGGAAGCCGCTTATACCGCCAAATTTGCGCAGATTCACAAATCCGTCCCGGCGGCCGGTCAAAATCTTGTGCGTGTAGGACTGATGCCCCACATCCCAGATCAGTTTATCTTCCGGCAGATTTAAAAACAGGTGGAGCGCCATGGTAAGCTCCACCGCTCCCAGATTGGATCCGAGATGCCCTCCTGTCACGCTGATTGACTGAATCAGGAATTTTCTGATCTCCTCCGCCAGAATACCGTAATCGTCCGGCGCAATCTGTTTGATATCGTTTGTCTGTGTTATCTGTTCCAGCAACATAGTATGCCCCTTATTTTTCTCTGTAGATCAACTGTTCCACCAACTGTTCCAGAAAGAGATTTCTTCTGTCAAAAGACTGTAAGATTGCGACCGCCTCTCTGGAGAGCTCTTCCACCTGTCTTTTGGACGCCTCCAGACCATGCATGGTCACATAGGTAAGCTTATGATTTTTCTCATCGCTTCCCACCGGCTTGCCAAGTACATCCGTGCTGCTTATCACATCCAGAATATCGTCCTGAATCTGAAAGGCAACGCCGATGTTTTCCGCACACTTCTCCAGTTTACGCACCGCTTCCTCGTCCGCGCCGGCAAGCACGGCTCCTATGGTCATCGCCGCCTGAATGAGCGCTGCGGTCTTATTGCGGTGAATGAAAAGAAGGGTTTCCTTTGTCACTTCCGCTTCCGGCTTCTCTGCCAGAAGATCGGCGCACTGCCCGCCGATCATCCCGTAAACCCCCGCTTTACGGCTCAGAATATTCATAGCGCATTCCGTGCGCTCATAATCCTCCAGCGTCACCGCTTTACGAAACGCGCGAAGAGCCGTCTCAAAAGCATAATTTAAAAGGCCGTCCCCCGCAATCACGGCAATATCTTCCCCGTAAACTACGTGAGTGGTTTTCCTTCCTCTGCGGTAATCGTCATTATCCAACGCAGGCAGATCGTCGTGTATGAGGGAGTAGGTATGAATAAACTCGATAGCCGCCATAAAACAGGAGAGGCTCTCCCCCGCCTCCCCAAACAAAGCCGCAGTCTCCGCCATCAAAAGCGGCCGCAGCCTCTTACCGCCTGCCGATACCGCGTACTCCATGGCCTCCAGCACCTTGCTCTGGAATCCCTCCGGCGCGGGCAGGTAAGCTGCCAGTATTTTTTTCACTTCCCCGGTCTTTTTCTTAAGCTCTTCCTCAAAATTCATCCAGTCCACCATCCTCGTTAATCTTCAGCACTTTCTTCTCCACCCGGTCGATGGTCTCATTGCATTTTGCCAGAAGCGACATTCCCCGGTTATAGGCCGCAAAGGATTCCTCCAGCGTAATGTCCTCCGTTTCCAGACTGTCGATCACTTCCTCAATCCGGGCAAATGCCTCCTCCAAGGATAACTCCTGTTCTTTTTCCGCTTTACTTTCCTCTTTCTTCTTCGCCATTTTCAACCTCCTGCACCCTGGCCAGAAGACTGCCGTCCTTTACATAAACCCTGACCTGTTCCCCCACATCCACCTGATTCACGGAGGAAAGGGTCCTTCCAGAAGCATCCGCCGCATAGGCATATCCCTGACTCAGCTTGTCAAGGGGAGAAAGGCCCTTCATATGCTCTGCATAAAGCGCCAGCCTGTGCCTCGTCTCCTGCAGCCGCCTCTCCATGGCTGCCTGCAGTCGCTCCTCCAAAGACAGAGCCGTCGTCTTTTTCATACGAAGAACGTTCAGGGGACTCAGGTATTTCAGACGCACGCCATACTGTCCAAGCCTGCCGCGGCAGTTCTGTATGGTACGCCTGCACAGATGCTGCATGGTGCAGGCATATTCCGCCATCTGCTCCTCCACCCGTACGAAATCGCAGACCGCCAGTTCCGCCGCCGCGGATGGCGTGGGCGCCCGCAGATCGGCCACAAAATCCGTAATGGTTACATCCGTCTCATGTCCTACGGCTGAGATAATGGGAATACTACAGTCAAAGACAGCCTGCGCCACTGCCTCCTCATTAAAGGCCCAAAGATCTTCAATGGAGCCGCCGCCTCTGCCCACAATCATCACGTCCACCTTCTGCCTTTCCAACGCGTGAATGCCGTTTATAATGCTGGGTACAGCGGCCTCTCCCTGTACAATGGCCGGATAAAGAATGATCTGCACATAGGGATTTCTTCTGGAAGCAACATTTATAATGTCCCGCACCGCCGCTCCCGTCTGCGCGGTCACAACTCCCAGTGTCCTGACATAACGGGGAATGGGCTGTTTGTATTGTTCGGCAAACATCCCCCGCTCCGCAAGCTCCCTTTTCAGACGCTCATATTTCTCATACAGGGCGCCTACGCCGTCAAGTTCTATCTCTCTGGCATAGAGCTGGTATTTCCCATCGCGTTCGTAGACGTCCACACTGCCGCCTGCGATCACCTGCTGTCCCTCCGCCAGACGAAAGGACAGGCCTTTTCTGTCAGAGGAAAACATAACGCACGATATGGTGCCCTTCGCGTCCTTCAGGGTAAAATAGATATGCCCGGAAGAATGATATTTACAATTACTGACCTCGCCCCGAATGCGGATCTTCTGCAACATAAAATCCTGTGTGAACATATTCCTGATGTAGGAATTTACCTGTGCAACCGTATATACATTCTGCATACGAACCACCACTTTGAAGCGAATTTCAAATCTGTATCTGTCTTAAGCAAATTTGGCCAAAACACCGTTCACAAATCCAAAGGAAGCATCCTGACCGAATTTTTTTGCAAGCTCAACCGCTTCATTAATCGCAACACCCGTGGGAACATCCTCGTCATAACAGATCTCGTAGACGGCCAGACGCAGGATGGTAAGATCAACCTTGCTCATTCTGCCGGTGTCCCACCCCTTTGCCTTTTCATTCAGCCTGGAATCAATTTCAGACAGCTTTTCAGAAATTTTGTGATATTTATCTGCAATATAGGCAGCATCCTCATCCTTTGCGGCTTCCTCATCCTCAAAGAACAGCTGCTCCTGCTCCGGCATGTCCTCCATTTTATTAAATTCCACCCGAAACAACAGCTTAAATATCTGCTCGCGCAACTCTCTTCTGCTCATATCCAAACACTCGCCCTATTTTTCCTTCGTCACGTTAATCCCGGCAATGCGGATGTTCACATCCAGCACTTCCAACCCGGTCATATTCTCTATCGCGCCTTTCACCTTCGTCTGTATCCGCTGGCATGTGGCCGGGATATTATAGCCATACTCCACGGTAATTGCGAGCTCCACCTTGACCTTCCTGCCGGACACGTCAACCTTTGCCCCTCTGGAAAGTCCTCTCACACCCACGCGGCTTAAAAGCTCGTTGGTGAGATTACCCGCCATGGCGGCAACACCGTCCACCTCCGTGGCAGCAAGGGCCGCAATCATCGCTACCACATCGTCTGCGATCTTTACCGTGCCTGCCTTCCCCTGTATTTCATATCCGCTCTTTTCCGCTTCCTGCTCCATGCTATCCCCATACCTTTCTCCATATTTGCTTAAGTATATCAAAATTTCTTATTTTTGCCTAGCCCTATTCCGTCCCGCCTCCCAAACATAATCAGAATCAGAGCCAGAAGCTCAGGCTGTACTGTTTTTCATTCTCCACATAGGATACCGCCTTATCGGGACAGTCCAGATACCGGAAAATTCCCTGCTGGGCAATCAGCGTATCCTGCATTTTCCGATAGACCTCGGGCCCCTCGCATTTCAGCGTCACATAGGCCTCTCCTCTCTCATAACTGTCGGCAAAAATCTGTGCAATTTTCTCCTCGTCCCAGTCCGTAAAGTAAGCGCCCTCCCTCACATAGTAGTTGGCCTCTATGGCGGTGCATAAGGGCAGCTCCACCACATTGTCCGGCGTATGCGTCTGCTCCATCTGCTCCGTGGTCACACACAGATAATCGTAATTGATGGTGGGGATTTTCTCTGCGGGATAAATACCGCCGCCCACCGCCTGATAGGACGCGTCTCCCCAGGTGGTATCCACATAGTAGTATTCCCCGTCTATCCGCACAAGATTCCAGGCATGTCCCTCTCCGCTTACAACCTGTCCCAGCACAAGGGTTGCAAAGATACCTGCCCGGTTCAGCAGGTACTGGGTCGCCTTCGCATAGCCCTGGCACACCGATCTGCGCTCCAGAAAGACCGAGCATATATTCTGACTGTCCCGCGCTGACGCGTCGTAGTCCGTGTGATGAATCAGATACTCATAGACATACTTTACCTTTTCGTACTCGTCGGCATCTTCCGGCATACCGGCAAGGCACTGATTTACATAACTATCTATCTGTTTCTGTTTTTCCGACACTTCCTCCGGGCTGAAACAATAGCTGCCCGTAAACGTAATCTTCTTTAAAAGATCCCCTAGCGTATATTCCGTATAGCTGTACCCTTCCACATAAAAAATCTCGGGATGGTCGTTCAGGACGCATTGGAACACGCGCGCTATCAGATCCTTATCACAGCTGGACAGCCTCACATCCTCCCGGAAATCTGTAAGCGCCCCCAGAATCTCCAGGTACACCTCCTGCTCCTCCTGCGACAGCTTTCCGAAAGCGTAACAGTCTTTCTGTTGCCGCCTGAGTTTTTCATCTGTCCGCGTAAGCACCTGCTCAGGAAGCTTTTCCTGCGCCTGTCCGGCTCCCACATCCTCCTGCCTGAGAAGACTGCTCTCATTCCGGGACAGACCCTGCCCTGCCAGATACAGGACGCCGGTCAGAACCAACATGCTGATCAGTAATACAGCCGTTTTCTTCATACACCGTCCCCCTTCTCTCAAAGCCCTGCTCTCTTCTTACGTTCTGCCAAACTCCGACAGGATCAATCCCTCGTTTCTCTCCACCGTCATACCGATGCTCCACTGGTTGACAAAAAGAAGCAGGGGGTTGTCCTTCAAATCTTTAATCTTCTTCATGTCCGAAGTTCCCGTCAGCCTGTCCAGATCAATATCCTTATTCTCAATCCAGCGGATATATTCATAAGGCAGGTTCTCCAGTTTAATCTCCACGTTATACTCATTCTCCAGCCGGTATTTCAGCACGTCAAACTGCAGCACGCCTACCACGCCCACAATGATTTCCTCCATACCGGTGTTAAACTCCTGAAAAATCTGAATAGCGCCTTCCTGCGCGATCTGCATGATGCCCTTGACAAACTGTTTCCGCTTCATGGTGTCTACCTGTCTGACTCTTGCGAAATGCTCCGGGGCAAAAGTAGGAATTCCCTCATAAGCAAACTGTTCTCCGGGCATACAGACCGTATCTCCGATTGAGAAGATTCCCGGGTCAAAGACGCCGATGATATCCCCGGCATAGGCCTCGCTCAATATCTTACGCTCGTCCGCCATAATCTGCTGCGGCTGTGAAAGGCGCATGACCCTTCCTCCCTGCACATGCCGCACTTCCTCATTCACGTCAAATCTGCCAGAACAGATACGCATAAACGCAATTCTGTCCCGGTGGGCCTTGTTCATATTGGCCTGAATCTTGAAAACAAATGCCGAAAACTCATGTTCCACCGGATCAATCAGGCCGATATCCGCCATCCGCGGCAGCGGCGTAGTCGTCATCTTTAAGAAATGCTGTAAAAAGATTTCCACACCGAAGTTCGTAAGGGCGGAGCCAAAAAACACCGGCGTCAGATTTCCGGCCTGTATCTGCTCCAGATCATATTCCGCACTGGCTCCGTCCAAAAGCTCAATCTCCTCGGTAAGCCGCGCGAAATGCTCCTCTCCGATCTGGGATATCAGCGTTTCCGTCTGGTCTGCGGGAATCCGGGTGGCATGCCCCTCCTTTGTTCCCTTCTCCGTGTCGGCGTAGGTGATCACACATTTACCCGCCCGCTCATAGACCCCCTTAAAGCTCTTCCCAGAGCCAATGGGCCAGTTGATCGGGCAGGTGGCGATCCCAAGCTCCTTTTCAATATCATCCAGCAGTTCAAAAGTATCGTTGGCATCCCTGTCCATTTTATTGATAAAAGTAAAAATGGGAATGTGGCGCATCACGCATACCTTGAACAGCTTGCGCGTCTGCGCCTCCACGCCTTTGGAAGCGTCAATCACCATCACCGCCGAATCCGCCGCCATCAGGGTTCTGTAAGTATCCTCCGAGAAATCCTGATGGCCCGGCGTATCCAGAATATTAATGCAAAATCCGTCATAGGAAAATTGCAGTACGGAGGAAGTAACCGAAATACCTCTCTCCTTTTCTATCTGCATCCAGTCGGAAACCGCATGTCTCGCCGTCGCTTTTCCCTTCACGCTTCCCGCCAGATTAATCGCTCCCCCGTACAGCAGAAATTTCTCGGTAAGCGTCGTCTTACCCGCATCCGGGTGCGAAATGATCGCAAACGTTCTTCTTTTGTTTATCTCGTCCGCATATGTTCCCACGTCTTTATCCTCCAACTTTTCCAATTCCAGAGCTTCCTGTCATTATCGCAGTATAAAACATTTGAGAAAGAATTGCAAAGCGTTTCTTTGCGGTATCAGTCTTCGTCGTTATCCACTGCGCTGATCACGATAGCGTCCGCACTCACCCCGGTCTTGCGGATCACGATATCCTCAATCTGGGCGCGCTGTGCTTCCGACAGCTCCTCAGTATTTACCACCACGTCCACGCTGCCCCCGTCAATGCTGACAATCGCATCGTCGAAGCCCTTTGCTTCCAGCAGAATCTCAGCCGCCGTCTCCTTCTCGGCAATATCCGTCATGGAGATCATGCTGTTTACCGCCTCCTGCTTCTGACTTTCACTGATATTGGCATTGTTGATGATCTCCAGAAGCGTCTCCTTATTCTGCATTCTGGTCTGTTCCTTCTCAAGCTTCGCGCCGGAAAGGGGCGACGACGCGTCAGCGGATGTAAACACCGCTTCACCGGGCACCTCATCCATCTGCTCCTCCGCAAGGGCCTGCGCCAGCTCCTCGTCCACACTGCCGCTTTCCGCCATGGTCACATCGCTGTCCAGACTCTCGATATCACCGGCAGCCTGCTCCATATCCTCGTCCGACAGATCCAAAAGCGCTGCATATTCCATCTGCGCGTCTTCCTGCGTAAGCTCCGGCGAGCCCACTTCTCCGCTTACGCTCATCAGTTCCTCATCCGTCACCTTGGTACCGGCAAAATTCAAATACCCTGCCACTGCAATCATAATGGCAAGCGCCGTGATCATCATCTGGTTCTTCTTGATCATATTCTTCAATTTCTTCTCCCCTTCACTGATTATTTGTTTTCATTTTAATTATTGATATTCTATTCATGTCTACATCAAATAATACCTGAATCGCTTCGATTATATCAGCGCGCACCCGCGCCTGCTCCGCTCCCTGGGCAATCACCACGACGCCCTCCACAGAGGGGAAAACGGTTTTGACCGCAAGCGGCACGCTCTGTCCCCGCTCATCCACCGTATGGACAACCGCCTTATCCGTCCTGTTTTCCGATATATGACGACTCCCGCCCGCCGCATCCGACTCTTCCGTATCAGATGATTCCTCGAGACCGTCTCTTGCCAGAATCTGCTCCTCCGACTCCTTTATATTAATCAGAACTTTCACTTTCCCCGCTCCCTCCACGCAACGCAGGCTTTCTTCCAGTTTTTCCTCCCAGTGCGATACATAGTCCATACTTTCGTCTTTATATTCGAACGTTTGTTTGTCTTTTATTATAGTGTCCGGTGTGTCCAATAGATTGGACTTGGATTTTTCTTTTTCCACCGGCAAAGATATGACGCACAGCAGCACTCCCGCCAGTACAACGATCAGCCACTGATCCTTTCTGAGCCTCTTTTTGCCGTTTATACGCTCAAAAAGTTTCTTAGCCTCTCCCATCCGCTCTCACCTCCACTCTGTTTTCCTCTATTCCCAAAATTGCCGCAAACCGCGCGCAATACTCTGAAAAATCCTGTTCCGTCTCTGTGTCTGTCTCATCCCCGATTACGATTTTGTCGATCTGAATGCTGTCCGCCCCTTTCGTCTGCTCTTTCTTCCCCATCCTGATTTCTACCTTATCAAGCTCCATTTCTCCCCCCAGCAGAGGATTTTCCGTAATTCGAAGAGACACCTGCTCTATACAGTATTCTTCTCCTTCCAGTTCCCGGTTCAAAAGCTCCCTGATCTTTGTTTCCATCCGGCCTGTCACCGTACTTCCCACACCTGTCCCCCATCCGACGGCCCCATCCGCAGACCGGCTTCCTTCGAAGCTTTGCAGGGCGGGCATATCCGTCACCTCCTCCAGCTTCTCCAGAACAGCCTCCGCATCCTTCCACTCCGCGCCGGAAAGCTGCAAAAAGGGCCGAAGAAAGAGCAGCAGGATTATGATGCCCGATACGGACTTGATATATTTCTCATACTGCCTGCCCGGCGCGAAATGGATCACCGTCTGCGCGGCGATCATAAAAATGCCGATTTCTCTGATATTCTTTAACATACAGCCCTCCCATCAACGCACAGCCTGCGCTGTGGAATAACTGATAACCGCTACCTGAATCACAAACATGCCGACAGAAGTAAGGGCGATTCGAAGCAGCATCAGATTTCCCTCCCCCACCCGGCTTACACAGTTTGTCAGCCGCTTATCGCTTATGATCCCAACAAGGGCCGCGCTCAGCTTGATCACCCCGGAAACCAGCGCAATCTTTATAACGGGCGCTGCGCAAATCAAAATAAGAATAAGCGTTATATACAGGCCCAGGCTGTTTTTCACCAAAACGGCGGAACCCACCACCATCTCAAACATCCCCTCCGTCAGACCGCCGATTCCCGGCATGGAAGAAAGGGCCTTTTTCACTGCGGAAAACTGCAAAGAATCAATAACGGGTGATATCATTGACTGCAGCAGACTGAATCCTGTCACCAGCCAGACAGACGCCTTTACGCTTCCCTTTATCACCTTTTCCATAAGCTCTAAAAGCAATGCCAGCTTTTCTCCCATCCAGATACCGTTGATGATCACAAGCAGCACATATACGTGGACAAGCGGAAGCAGAATCGTAAGATATCCCCACTCAATCAGATAAACCACGGCCAGAAGCAGCTGGTAATATACCGTGGCCGACATGGCCCCGGAAGCGCTTCCCACCGCCACCATATAAGTGGGGATATAGAGTTTGATAAAGGTCGAGACGCCTCCCAGCATTTCCCGCACGGTATCCGCCGTTTGGGAAAAAAATTTAATCAAAACCGCTATCATAAGAAGGTATACGAAATAGAAAGCCAGCTCCGATACCTGATGGTCTTTGAACATGTCCGCAAAATTGGTAAAAAGCGCCGCCGCCACACCCAGAACCAGAATCGTAAAAAAAAGAGTCCGAAATTCCTCCCTCTGAAATACAACGGCGCCTGACAGCCCGTCTCCCAGCTTTTTAAGCGCCTCCAGAAGCTGTCCGCTCATAATATCCGCCAGTACCCCCTGGGCATCAAAAGAAAAGGAAGGGAACAATCTCTCAAAATCTCCGGTTACCGCATCCATGTCCATCTGCTCCCACACTTGCGCGCTCTCCCCGATTCCCATTGAATCCGCCTCCCTTCTCCCGGCATTCCTATCTGCCTCCCGCAGCATCCTTGATATACGCCCCGCCATACCCTACCCCGCAATTGACTGTATGCTCTCCATCAATGTGAGAAGCACGGGCATCCCCATGGAGAGTATATAGATCTTGCCAAGCATTTCCACCTGTCCCGCCACGCCGCCGTAACCGGCATCCTTACAGATCCCCGCGCAGAATTCGCAGGCATAGGTGGCTCCCACCGCCTTTAAAAGCAGCGCAAGATAACTGTAATTTCCCCGAAGATATCCCCGAAGCGTGTCCATTCCCGACAGGATTTGTGTAAAATAACGCACGATATATTCCAGCATTAGAAAGCAGACCGCCAACGCCACATAAACGCCGTATTCCGTCTTATGACTCTTCAGGGAAACCGCAAGAAGAACGCCGACCACCCCGATTGCGCTGACCTTTACCATATCCATACTGCGTCCCTCCCTTCCGGCCCTGCGAAACAGCGCCCCTGTGACTGCCATACCGAACCGGCGAAGCAGCCCTCGCGTGACAAAATCACAGGTTTTGTCACAGTTCAAACAACGTCTGCATCATCACAAACAAATCGTATATATAAGGAACGATCCAAGTTAAAACAAGAATTAATCCAGCAAGGCTGATCAGGAAGGCATGTTCCTCCCTTCCGCTGTGTTTTAAAACTTGATTTAATATTGTAACCAATATTCCCACTGCCGCTATCTTAAAAATCAGACTTACGCTCATCCGTCCTCCCTGTCGCTTCCATCACAGCAGCAAAATGATCAGGAGAAGCCCTGTCAGAATACTGATGCTGCGTATCATTTTTGACCTGTTCTCATAAGTTTCCTCCGCCTGTCTGTATCTGCCCTCCAAAAAGGCCTCCGCCTGCCCGATCCGCCCGGACTGGCCGTCCTCCTCCCTGAAATTCATTGTTTTTGGAAGGCCTGCCACAGCCTCCCGCTCATCCTCCCGTAAGGGAAGCCGGGCCAGGCAGTCTCCCATCTCCTCCTCCCATACCCTGGCGAAGTCTTTTCCGCTCTCCTCCCCCGTACGCTCATAAATCCTCAAAAAGCACGAATTATAACATCCGCAATTTAATTCTGCCAGAAGCAGACAGATTTCCGGCAGCGTATGCCTGCCATAGGAAATTTCGCCCCGCATCTGTCCCAAAATATGAAACAGCGTCCGCAAATGTCTGACTCTGTCCTTTTCCTGATTGGCCCTGGCGCTTCCCCACCCGATACATCCGGCCAGAATACACAGAACGCCTAACAGCTTATACATGGCTTCCCTTCCCTGTCATAAATCCCCGTTATCCTGCATACGCCCGTTTTTCTGTCAAGAATCACATACCGCTCAAAGAGGCCCTGTTCTATTACATCTCGCATGTAATTTTTACGACGCACTTCCTCCAGCGAGCCGCCGTGGATCGTGGCAAGCAGTCTGCACCCGCATCCGCTTGCCATCTGCAATGCCCGTACATCCTCAGGACTTCCGATCTCATCCACCGCCAATACGCGAGGCGCCATGGAGCGGATCAGCAGCATCATACCTTCCACCTTGGGACAACCGTCGAGAATATCCGTTCGGATTCCCACATCATTTTGTGAAACGCCAAGATAGCTTCCCGCAATTTCCGACCGTTCGTCCACAACGCTCACATTGACGCCCTCTCCGTATGCATTTCCCTCTGACACCTGCCTGATAATATCCCGCAGCATGGTCGTCTTCCCACCGCCCGGCGGTGAAATCAGCAGCGTGCTCAACACATGTCCGTCCTCGAAGATGCGGGGAATCACCGGATCAGCCGCGCCCCGCACCTGATGGGCAATACGGATATTTAAATAACGTATGTATTTCATATTTTTAATCCGGCCGTCCTGATCCAATATGACCTGACCGGAAAGTCCTGCCCTGTGTCCTCCCTGTACCGTCAGAAATCCCTGCCGAATCTCATCTGCAAAGGCATAGACAGAATAGCGGCACAGATGTTTTAATAACTCCTCCAGTTCGTCGGCCGACGACCGAGCGGCCTTCTCCGGCCTGTCCACAATTCGTCCCTGCAAGTCCACAAAGCTCTCCCTGTTTGCAATCCACACAGCCGTTGGCATTCCGGCTCGGAGTCTGATCTCCTGCAAATCTTCCGCCTGTCCTGCCACTTCCCGCCATCTGTCCCTGATTCCTTCGGGAAACAGACAAAGAATCTCCTCCGGGCGCATTCCCATTCCCCCTTATCTCATTACAATATATGAGGCTTTGTCCAAGTTATGCTTGCAAAAAACCGTTTCATTTTTTTATCCTGAAAAAACCAGTGGCATTTCCTGAAAAAAGAGGGTAGAATAAATAGGGAAAAATAAAGGATAAAAGAGGAAAAGTCATGAAGTTGGACATGCACTGCCACACAAAGGAAGGTTCTCCCGACGGAAAACTGGAGCTTCTGGAGAATATCTCCATATTAAAACAAAAGGGCTATCAGGGAATGCTGATTACGGATCACAACTCCTACAAAGCCTACCGCTATTATAAAAAATTACAGGAAAAGCCGGACGATTTTGTTGTCCTGAAAGGAATTGAATATGACACAATAAACGCCGGTCACATGCTTGTCATCATGCCTTCCGGCGTCAATCTGCCCATTTTGGAACTGAGGGGACTCCCTCTTCTTCTTCTGATTGAAATCGTACATTTTTACGGCGGCATTATTGGCCCCGCCCATCCCTGCGGGGAACGGTTTTTAAGCGTCTGCAATACGCTGCACGGCAAGCTTTCAGAGTATATCTATCACAAATTTGACTTTGTGGAAGGATATAACGCCTGCGAAGATGCGGATTCCAACATGCGCGCCATGGCGCTTTCCAAAAAATACGATCTGCCCTGCTTTGGCGGCAGCGACTCCCACAAAGAAGACTGCGCCGGATTCGGCTACACCATTTTGCAGGATCACATTTCCTCTGAAACAGAACTGATCGACTATATCCGTTCGGGCAAAGCCACCATGATCGGCGGCCGCCATTACATGCACACCACAAAAGCCAAGCTCGGCAAGGTAAATAACGTGCTGGTATACTCTTTCTGGATTTACAACAAATTCCTGGCTCTGCTGCGGCGTAAATCCCGTAATTTTGAACTGATGGAAAACCAGCTTTTAGATACCATCCGTGCCGGAAAGCGCAGAGATTCCCGCTACATTCCGCTGGGCGACGACTAAAGGCTAAAACAGGCCCTGGTCGTCCGCCTTGTCGTTCGCCATCTCCTTAAGCTCTTCAAATGCGCTCTCATATTCATCAGAGCGCATGGTCGGGTTATTTCTGATCATATCCCGTTTATAAAAGTCCAGAAGCCTGCCGTAGCCCTTCTCCCGTTCCCGGTAAAGGCTGAACTTACCACGTAATTCGGCAATCTCTTCCCTGACGCTCTCTCCATAAGCGGTAGGTCTGCTTAAAAACGCCTCCTTTATGGCGGCAAACGCCTGCTCCAGACTGGCCGTCAAATCCGCCAGACGGCTTTCCCTGCGCTCTCCACGGTCCAGCCGTTTCTGCTCCTTTTCTTCATTGTTGAACGCAATCAGCACATCCAGCCGTTTCTGCATACGCTCCAGCTCTTCCCTTGCTTTCATGATCTTTACCATGATATCGCGCAGATCAAGAGCCGCCTTGAAAGACAGCGTAAAATCGGCCACAATATAGATGGTAAGCACCACTGTCGCATAATATAAAACCTGTCCCGGAATCCGATACATCATGCTTTCAATGGGCCTGTGTATCACTCTGGTCATGAGAACCGTAAATAAGCCCCAGGTCAGGGAAGACCGCAGACAAATATGTCCCTGAAAATTGAGAAATCTGTTTGAGTAATCCCAATATCTCATCTTAAAGAGCGCTACCATGGCAACTCCCGTCACATACTCAAGGGCCGTCGCGCCGAATACACCGGCAACATAGGTCAGCGGAATATTGTCCGCATAAGGCATAGACACCACCAGCATCATGATCGCGCCACTGCCGTACAACGGAAGAAAGGGGCCTCTCATAAAGCCCCTGTTCACCCACTTATGCGATTTAAGCGATACAAAAACCGATTCAAAGCACCAACCGGCAAAACAATAAAAATAAAACAAAAACAGCCATTGCACTCCATTATAGCCAAACATAAAATTCTAACTCCTCACACAAAACTGATGATTTCCTCTTTTGGGGCCCTCGTCTTTTCCACGCTGAGGGCATGCAGCACCGGGCCTTCGCCCTCATACTGCTCAAAATATTCTTTCTCCACCCGGGCCGTAACCTTCACCCACTGCTGGTTCTCCAGCAAATCCGTCCCATCGTATGCGCAGGCATATCCCAAAAACGCCATATCATCCGCACAGCAGGTCATGGCCATGCGTCCCGGTACAAAATATCCTTTCGGGAACTGCCCGGGTTTCAATACCATCCCCGTAAAAGAGACTGTCTTTCCTTCATAACGCTCCAGATGATCCATGGAATCCAGATACCATATTCCATAACCCTCGTTATTCAGTTCAATCACCTGCGCCTTCAAATCATAGGGAAGATCCTCTTCCATAATCTCATTGATCTCTCCGTTGGAATCCTCGAATACAATTTCCGCCTTGGGATTTATGGCCTTCACATTCCGCTTGTAGCTGCCCAGATCCTCCACCCCGTCGCAACGGTTAAAGATAATCAGTTCCGACTTCCTGATCTGCTCCGCCAGCAGGGATTTCATATTCGTAAAATACACGGGAAAAGTGGAAGCGTCAATGGTCGTGATCTGCTGCTCTATCCTCCAATGCCAGGGAAGCTTCATCTCCTTATAATTCCACATACCGTTGTATTCAATGATGATGCGCTCCGGCTTATGCTTCTTTTCCAGCTCAATCAGCCTGCCGGGAATAAAATCCTGTTCCTCGTCAATCGTTTCAAGCACCGTGCGGCTTTGCTTTAAAAGCATCGGATCGTATTCGTTCTCCCCCTCCTCGCAGACAATGAGAAGCGTTTTGCCGCGCACCTGAAAATAGGGCTGTGCCAGCGTATACATAATAAATTCCGTCTTGCCGCTCTCCAAAAAGCCGTTGATCATATAGACCGGTTTCATAATTCCTCTTCCTTCCGTCATTAAATATTGCCCGCTATTTATCTCCCGCCAAAAAGCGCCGCAAGCCTGTCTTCCTTTAAGCCGGAGCCAATAACACAGAATTTCCCTGTTACGCCAGGCTTGCCGTCTCTGATATTGCTCTCCTCGGGCACATAGTCGAAATAAATCCAGCCGCCGTCCGTACCGGCCACCATCCCCTTTGCGCGAAGCACCTGCCCATATTCCTCCTCTTTCTCAAGCTCCTCCAGAATATGCGCAATCTCTTCCCTGCCATAAACCGCAGGCGTCTCAAGACCCCAGCTTGTAAATACCTCATCCGCATGGTGATGATGGTGGTCATGGTCGTGATGATGCTCATGATCGTGGCCATGCTCGTGATCATGATGATGTTCGTGATCGTGCTCATGATGATCGTGCTCATGATGATGTTCGTGATCGTGGCCATGCTCGTGATGACAGTGATCATGGTCATCTTGCATCTTCATTACTTCCCGCATCAGCTCCGCTTCCAGATCGCCCGCACCCTCGATGGTCTCCAGAATATCCTTGCCGTCCAGCGCATCCCATGGCGTCGTAACAATCGTCGCCTTCGCATTGTGCTGCCGGATCAGGGCAACGCAGGAAGCAAGCTTCTCCTCGCTTATCCTGTCTGTTCTGCTCAGGACAATGGTTCCCGCATGTTCAATCTGGTTAATAAAAAATTCCCCGAAATTTTTGATATACATTTTACACTTGCAGGCGTCCACTACGGCAACAGCGCTGTTTAACTGCACATCCCGGTCTGTCATGGCGCCCTGTACCGCCTTCATGACGTCAGAAAGCTTTCCCACGCCCGAAGGTTCGATCAGGATCCGTTCCGGCTCGTAAGTATCCAGCACTTCCTTTAAGGATGCGCCAAAATCGCCCACCAGAGAGCAGCAGATACACCCGGAGTTCATCTCCTTGATCTCAATACCAGACTCCTGTAAGAAACCGCCGTCAATTCCGATTTCTCCAAACTCATTCTCAATCAGCACCACCTTAGTTCCCGCAAGCGCCTCTTTCAGAAGCTTTCCGATCAGCGTGGTTTTTCCGGCTCCCAGAAATCCGGAAAAAATATCAATCTTTGTCATGACTATATCCATCCTTTCCAATGCTAAACACACATGTTATTTCATAGTTTAATCAAGGTTTAACTTTCTTCCCATCACATACCACGTCAGAATATAGTAAATTACGCAGCTCAATATGCCCGCAAGCAACGTAGTTTCCCACTGGGTGTCATAATAGGATGCAAAACTCATATACGAATTACTATACTCCTGAAAAGCCAGTCGAATCGCAAAATACACACCACTGCACACGCATTCCACCAGATATATGCCCACATACCAGGCAAAGGACAGCATCAGCTTATGGTTTGATGAAAGCTGTCCCAGAGAAATGCAGGCTCCCACCTTAAGCACCTTCGCAAACAGGGAAAACACATAAGCCACAAGCGTCATGATAATGGTGAATAACGTGATCTCCTCACCGCTCATAAGTTCAATAACATCCGCCATGCCTTCCATCATTGTGAAAAAGGCATCCTCTCTGGCCGTAAACAGAAACAAAACGGAACCCGTGATCATAACCGAATTAATCAGCAGCCACAAAGCGCTGACCGACACCTTGGCCAGAATAATATGGTGCGTATCCACCGGCAGGGTATGTAACAGATAACCCTGATCCCCGTAAGTAGAGGTGTAAAACCGATAGATCAGAAAAATCGAGGTGCCGACATACACCGCAAACATACTTATCACATAAGTGAGTATTACCATAATCTCCACAAAATCTATCATCTGAAAATCTGTCGCGCTGTACTCCACCAGATTCGTCATGATCCAGGCAGCGAACGTCATCACCACAATCACAAGATTGGCAGATAAAAGCAGTTTCCAGGTGGCCTTCCACTCATATTTCATCAATTTCCCTAACATGCGAACACCTCCCTGAAAAACTGATCTACAGACTTATGCTCATTCTGCCTGATCTGCTCGGCACCGGCCTGTAAAACGATATTTCCATATTTGATAAACACCACTTCGTCCAAAATGCTTTCCACATCCGAAATCAGGTGGGTGGAAAGTAAAATAGAGCCGCTGTGGTTATAATTGTTCACAATCGTACTCAGAATATAATCTCTGGCGGCAGGATCCACACCCGCAATGGGTTCGTCCAGAATATAGAGATCCGCGTCCCGGCTCATCACCATAATGAGCTGCACCTTCTCCTTCGTTCCCTTGGAAAGATTTTTTAATCTTTCCTGCGGCGGAATCTGCAATCTGGTCAGCATATCATAAGCCCTGTCAAGCCGGAAGTCGGGATAGAAGTCCTGAAAATACTGCACCAGCTCCATCACCTTCATCCCCGGCTGCAGGTAAGTCCGCTCCGGCAGATAGGATACCCTCAGCTTGGTATCCACGCCGGGACGCTGCCCGTTAATCAGAATATCCCCCGAGGTAGGCTTTAATAACCCGTTCATAATCTTGATCAAGGTTGTCTTTCCACTGCCGTTAGGCCCCAAAAGGCCGATAATTCTGCCTCTTTCCAGATTTAAATATACCTGGTTTAACGCTATTTTTCTTCCGTAGGTCTTCGTCAGACCCATACACTGCACAACAGGCGTCATAATTTTCCTTCCTTTCGTATGTTCACGCGATTGTGATTCGGTAGGACGCCTCAAAGGTTCCCTCCGCAAGCTCCTGCACCCACTCCCGCTCCTTAAAATCTCCCGCAAAGTCCAGCCTGTCGCATCTCCCGTACCAGGGTTCTATGCAGATAAAGGGCGCTTTCTTCTTCGGCGGCGACCAGACTCCAAACAGGGGCGCGTCAAAGTCCACCGTAAGATAGGGCTTCCCATCGGGTCTTTCCAGCGATACGCTGTGGGCCTGATCCCCCTCAATCACCAGCGCATCCTCGTCAAACAGGTCTTCCGTAATCGGCAAAACCCCGTTTCGCAGCGGATAAGTCTTCTTTTCTCCGCTCACCAGACCGCCCGCAATACAGGACGCCACAATTTTTTCCTTCGCGTCAAAAGACAGCCTGTACTGGGTCTGATCCGTTCCCGGATCAATGGGGCACAAAAATCCGGGATGTCCCCCTATGGAAAACCAGACAGGCGTTTCCCCCTGATTTGTCACCCGCCATTTAACTGTCACCGTGCGTCCCGTAAGCTCATAGCCGATCTCAAGCTGGAAAGGATACGGATATTTTTTCAGCGTCTCCTCGTCTGAGCTCAGACTAAACCAGATTTCCGAGGCCACCTGACTTTTCAGCTGAAACTCCCTGTCTCTGGCAAAGCCGTGCTGTCCCATGGAATAGGACGTCCCGTCCACACGGTATTGGCCGTCCTTCAAGCCGCCCACTATGGGAAAAAGCACCGGCGAAGTCCGCCCCCAGTAGGCCGGATCCCCGTGCCACATATATTCTCTGTTGTCCGGCACACTTTTTAAGGATTTAAGCTCCGCCCCCATACTGTCCACCTGTATCGTTATTTTTTCATTACTGATCTGAAATAATGCCATATTGCCTCCCTTCCGGCTGATCCTGCGACAGCTATATCATATTCTCAGAAGCTGTAGTCCTTGGCTGCGCCAACAAGAATTACGCAGTAATTCTTGCGTCGCAGGGTGCAGACCCTGTGACAATTGTACCATAGCTTACAGAAAAAAGGTACAACTATTCCCCAACGATCTCCCTGTAAGCCTGTGCCACCTGTTTTGCCGGAACGCCCGCCACCTCGTCCTGCCAGGTTCCTCCCGCAAGCAGGCCGATGAAATGTCCATAACCGTCAAAAATACCGCCGCCGGACATGCCCTCCTTCGCAAAACCGCGCAGATAAAGCATTTCTCCGTCAAAGGTATCAATATACCTATCGGTTTCCTCCACAACCGCCTCCTGAAATACAAGTTCCCCGGCCTCCCGATCCGCACCCAGACAAAACGCATTGGTTCCTCTGGAAAGCGTCTGGCAGACCGCCTCATCCACTGGAACGCATGAAAGCGTAAGCAGAGTTTCCACTCCGAGCTCACTGCCATCCACCATCAAAAATCCCACATCACAGTCCTTTGCGCTTCCCAGCGCCTGCGCGCTCACATAAAATCCCTGTGGAAATCGGATCACGCCCACATCTTCCTGCCAATAATCCAGCACGTGCCTGTTGGTGGCGATAATCACGCCGTCGGCCGTCATTCGGAAGATAACGCCGCTTCCATAGACGCTTCCCATCTCAACCCGCACTACGCTGTTTCTCACGTTTTCACAGGCCAGCCGCGCATCCTCCTCCTCCAGCACGGGGCAGTAGAACAGATTAAACGCCAGCATCCCCTCGTAAATATCCTGCCCGCTTACGCTCTGAATCAGATGCGGCGGCAGTGAGAGCCCGGAATCGCTCTTTGGACTCTGTTCCGTTCGGGATGATGTGGACGGCTGACGAGCGTTCTCCTGTATCTGTGAGCCCTGCGGCTCTGACAACGTCTGATTCGCCTGTAACAGTATCCCCAGGACAACGGACAGCAGAATTATAATAACAATCGCTATTCTATATCTATTTCCGCTTCTCGTCACAGACCGCTCCTCACCTGCAAATACTTTGCGCAGGGGCACAGAGAGTCCTTTTGTCCCTGTGCCCCTGCTCTATAAATCAAATGTAAAAATAAGCGGAACGATAAGCCGGGTTATGTCTCGAATGATCATCTATCTAGGAGCTTCGTTGCCGAAGCCCTCCAGCGACCTACCTGAAAGCAGACCGGGCCGGTCTGTCGCTCTCTTTTTGGTCTTGCTCCGGATGGGGTTTACACAGCCCGTCCCGTTACCGTGACGGCGGTAGTCTCTTACACTGCCATTCCACCCTTACCTCGGCGTATTGCTGCGCAAAACGCCGGGGCGGTATAATTTCTGTTGCACTGGCCTTGGAGTCGCCTCCACCGGATGTTATCCGGCATCCTGCCCTGCGGAGCCCGGACTTTCCTCGTCTGCACCCTTTCGTCTGTGCAGCCGCGATCATTTGTTCCACTTATTTCTCCTATTTGATAACTGCCTATACTTCAAAACAGCTTCCGCCGACGAACTCCCTGCACAGGGAATTTTTCGGCAGCTCCTCGCTGCTGATTCCCAGAAAATACTCCAGAAACTTGAGCAGCCGTTTTGCCTCATGATATTCCGGCTCCCCCTTCTGTATGCCAAAGAGCAGCGGCTCCGCATACTGTTTTAAAACGCCAAGCTCATAAAGCATGGCCGAATTAAACATGGCGTCCGCCTCCTCCTGAAACGGGAAAATATACTGCTCCTCCCCTCGTCTGACGGACGGCCACATGGAAATGGTTTTAGCCGCAGAAGCGCCTCTCGTTCTTGCATCCCGCACAATGCGGCGAAGCAGCCTGTTGTCCGTGGTGGGAATCCGATTATGCTCGTCCACGTTCAGGGTGGTAAGCGCACTGATATAAATCTTGTACTTACTCTGTGCCGGAAGGGAATAGGACATTTTCTCGTTGAGGCCGTGTATCCCCTCAATGACCAGAATGTCATTCTCGCCCAGTCTTGTCGTCTTTCCGTTATACTCCCGCCTTCCCGTCTTGAAATTAAAGGTGGGAAGCTGTACGCTCTCCCCAGCCAGCAGAGACGTCATATCCTGATTAAACTGCTCCACGTCAAGAGCTTCCAGACACTCGTAATCGGGTTTGCCGTCCGCGTCAAGGGGCGTTTTATCATGGTTCAGATAATAATTGTCAAGCCCGATGGGATGGGGTTTTAATCCATAGGTACGAAGCTGGATGGAAAGCCTGTGGGAAAAGGTCGTCTTGCCCGAGGAGGAAGGCCCCGCAATCATAACAAATTTTACGCTCTCCCGTCTGGCAATATCTCTGGCGATTTCACCGATCCTTCTCTCCTGTAACGCCTCCTGTACAAGTATCATATCGGAAATACTGCCGCTGCAAATCTGATTGTTTAAATCTCCCACCGTGTCAATTCCCAGATCACGGCCCCACTCTCCCGTAGCAAGCAGCGTCTGAAAGAGCTTTTTGCGGGGTTTAAATTCCGGCAGCATATCCGGGTCCTCTTTCTCCGGCAGCATGAGGATCATGCCCTGCTCATAGGCAAACAGGTCAAACTGCCTGATATAACCTGTGCTGGGCATCATATAGCCGTAGAAATAATCGTAATAATCCCCCATACAGTAAACATTGATATTGGAGCTTCTGCGGTAGCGGAACAAGGACACCTTGTCCTTCATGCCGTTCTCCGTAAAGAGCGCCACCGCCTCATCCGCCGGATAAGCCTTTTTCGTCACCAGAAGATCCATATCCACCAGCTCGCCCATGCGGTCCTTCACCTTCTCGATGGTCTTCTCATCCAGCTTCAAACCGTTCCTGAAAGCGCAGTAATAACCGGCGCCGATGGCAAATTCCACCTTCACATTGGCAGCCGCCTCCATGCCCGCCACATCCTTAATGGCTTTCAGCATCAGCATGATGGCTGTCCTCACATAGGTCTTGTGGCCGATATCATCCGCGTAGGTGATAAAGTCAAGCTCGCAGTCCCTGTCCACCCGCTTCATAAGCTCGCGGATCTTGCCATTCACCGTCACCAGCGCAATCTGGCTGACAAAGTCATTCTGATGCACTTCCGCTATGACCTCGTACTTGACCCCGTCCTCATAGCGTTCCTCTTTTCCTCCAATTTTGATTGTAACCACTGGCGTCCCTCCTTTTTGCACATAATATTGTCCGTATGCCGCGCCGGTCTACATTATGTAAACCAATATCCCTATCCCGTCGTCCGTCTCTTGTCTACCGCTTTCGCGCCCGGACGTTATCTCTTAATAAAGCCTCCACCTGGGCGTATCTTTCGCTTCTTTTTTCTTCCGACAATCCCCGTTCCCGCAGATTACTGAGGATTTCTTCATATACAGCGGCTTCCCGTTCCAGAAAAGATAAAAAAACAGATGTTTTTTTTCGAAGCAGCACCGGCCCGTATCGGTCTTCAAGTTTACATAAATCTGACTTCGTTACGCAGCCATCTGAATCCGAATCCGACAGCGCGTCTGCCAGTCTCATTTTACTTCCGTCGTCCAAAGCCCGCTTCGCTTCGCCGCGAAAGCCTTCCGCCCGTATAATCTGATAAAACTTACCCTCTTCCTCCAGTATCTCCTCATCCACAATCCGACATCCGTTTTCCCGCAAAAACCGGCGAAATTTCTCAATTTCAGACTGGGGCTGCAATACCAGCTCCCGAAAAGAGGACGTCTTTTTCAGATCGTCGGCCAGAATACGCATCATCAGTCCGCCGCCCATTCCGGCGCAGATCAGCGTATCCGCCTCGCCGCATCCATAATTATGTAAACCATCCGACAGTCTTGTCTCAATCTGTTCTTCCAGCCCATACGCCGTCACATGCTCCTTTGCCGCACGCAGCGGGCCTTCCCGCAGATCCATGGCAAGCACCCTCGGACTAATGCCCTGTTGTACCAGAAAAATCGGTACAAAACCGTGATCACACCCCACATCGCAGACTGGATTACCCACTGTTACCATTCGGGCCACCGTCTGTAGTCTGTGGGATAACGCCACCGGCCGCATCAATCCAGATAGTCCTTGAGCTTTCGGCTTCTGCTGGGATGCCTGAGCTTCCTTAACGCCTTGGCTTCAATCTGCCTGATACGCTCACGGGTCACGTTAAACTCCTTACCCACTTCCTCAAGAGTTCTGGCCCGCCCGTCGTCCAGCCCGAAGCGCAGACGAAGCACCTTCTGCTCCCTCTCCGTCAGAGTGCCGAGCACTTCCACAAGCTGTTCCTTTAACAGCGTGAAGGCCGCGGCATCGGCAGGCACAGGCACGTTGTCGTCCTGAATGAAATCTCCCAGATGGCTGTCCTCTTCCTCTCCGATAGGGGTTTCCAGAGACACCGGCTCCTGGGAAATCTTTAAAATTTCTCTCACCCGCTCAACAGGCATATTCATCTGCTCCGCAATCTCCTCCGGGGTAGGTTCCCTTCCAAGCTCCTGCAAAAGCTGTCTGCTCACGCGGATCAGTTTATTGATGGTCTCCACCATATGAACGGGAATACGGATGGTTCTGGCCTGATCGGCTATGGCTCTGGTAATGGCCTGTCTGATCCACCACGTCGCATAGGTGGAAAACTTATAGCCCTTGCGATAATCAAATTTCTCCACCGCCTTGATCAGACCCAGATTTCCCTCCTGAATCAGATCAAGGAAAAGCATGCCGCGTCCCACATAACGTTTGGCAATGCTGACCACCAGTCGAAGATTGGCCTCCGCCAGACGCTGCTTCGCCTCCAGATCGCCCATTTCCATCTTCTTTGCCAGCTCGATTTCCTCCTCGGCGGAAAGAAGCGGCACCTTACCGATCTCTTTCAGATACATTCTTACCGGATCTTCAATGCTGATGCCGTCGGGCACGGAAAGATCTATGTCCTCCACATCCACATCGTCCTCTTCCGTCAGAATGATTTCCTCATCATCCACGTCGTCCTCTTCGGTGATGCGCAGCACATCCACGTTATTCTGTTCCAGCGTCTCCAGAATTTTGTCAAACTGCTCCTCCTCCAGGGTGAACTCCGTAAAAAAATCGTTGATCTCCTGGTATTCCAGAACGTTTTTTTTCTTCTTTGCAATAGCCAGAAGCTCCTTTAAGCGCTCCTCAAACTTTGCCTGTACATTTTCATCCATGAATTACTCCATCCTTCCTATGTTTAACCTCTGTCCGACTGTAAACGTACCTTTTTTCGAATAGCTTACCCTGATCCAAGGGAAATATGCGCCTTTTTCAGTTCCTCAAGCGCCTTTTTGCCCGATATTACCTGATTTACCGCCTCCATATCGGAACCCATTCTGGCTGAATAGTATTGAAAACTGTTGTCCTTCACGGCTACCACCACATCGTGAAGGGCCTTCTCCTTCTCCTGCTTCGTCTCAAGGCGTTCCAGCCTTGTGTTAAAGATAGCCGCCACCTCGCGCTGCTCTGCCTCCTCCTCAAAAGCGCTCACAATGGAAGCCGGAGAAAAGCTCCCCTGTTCCAGCCCCGCAAACAGCTTGTCCGCCACCTGCCGGTATAAATCCTGCGTAAAATCCGCTGGGGAAATAAACGCCTTTATTTTCTGAAAAATCTCCGGCTCCTCCGCAAGCCAGGTCAGCAGGATCCGCTGGGATTTTCGAATATTGTCCTCCGGCGCAGGCTTTCCCGCCGTTGTCGATTTCGGCCGTTCCACCGGCTTCACCAGACCTGTCCGGGCCGCATAGCTGCTCACCAGCCTGCGCAGATTTTCATGGCTGATGCGATACCGCGCCGCCACCGACTCGATGTAATTTTCCCTCTCCACCTCTTCCTCAAAGCTGCAGAGCTTTTTGGCAATTTCCCGGTGAAAGGCAGTCTTCGACTCCGGGTCTTCCATATGATAGTTCCGTTCCAGAATCTTAAGCTCAAAGAAAAAGCTGTTCTGGGCCTGGTCAATCCGTTCCTGAAAGGCCGATGCGCCCAAATTTTTTATAAATTCATCGGGATCCTTGTAGGGAGACATATCTATAACCCTGCCTCGCAGCCCCGCCTCCTTAAGAATGTTAATTGCCCGAAGCGCCGCATTCGTACCGGCGCCGTCGCTGTCGTAGGCTAAAAGCACTTCCTCTGCATACCGCTTTAAAATGCCGGCCTGTCCCAGCGTAAAGGCTGTGCCAAGAGACGCCACCGCCTGTCCGAATCCTGCCTGATGCAGGGCGATCACATCCATATAACCCTCGCACAAAAGCAGATTTCCCGTCCGCGACGTTCTGGCGAAATTCAGGCCGTACAGGTTTCGGCTCTTATCAAAAATAGGCGTCTCCGGCGAGTTCAGATATTTGGGTTTGGCGTCCCCCATGACTCGGCCGCCGAAGCCGATCACCCGGTGGTTGCTGTCCTGAATCGGAAACATGACCCGGTTCCAGAATTTATCATGAACCCCTCTCTTTTCATCAAACCCGACAAGGCCCGCCTCCGTAATCAGCTCGTCCGCATACCCCTTTGACCGTAGATACCCCGTCAGATCGGAGCCGGAACCGTCCGCATAGCCGAGCCCAAACTTCTTCATGGTTTCTTCCGAAAGCTCCCTGCCTGAAAAATACCTGTAGCCTGTCCGTCCCCTCGGCGAGCGCAGCAGACAGTAATAATACTTGGCCGCCTCTTTGTTGACCGCAAGGAGTTTCGCCCGTCTGCTCTCCTTACGGCGCATCTCCTCGCTGTACTCCACCTCCGGCAGCGCTACCCCGGCGCGGTCAGCAAGCATCTTTACCGCCTCCTGAAAGGTGGCATTCTCATATTCCATCAAAAAGGTAATCACATTGCCGCCTGCCCCGCAGCCGAAGCAATAATACATCTGCTTATTCGGCGAGACGGAAAAAGAAGGGGATTTCTCATTATGAAACGGACATAGCCCGAAATAACTGCTCCCCTTTCTCTGCATGCGCACATAGCCCGAAATAACTTCCACAATATCGTTTTTCGTTCTGATTTCCTCAATCAGTTCTTCTGAATAACGCATGTTACCCTTTCTCGATCATTCATGCAAATCGTGCGGAGAATGCAGCTTTTCAGGCATTCTCCCGTGTGAGACTTAGTACTTCTTAACGAAGCAGCCTCTGCTGCTGAGTTTTAGAAGTACTTCTCACACTGTTAGCCGTGCCATGTTTTTGGTATAAACAGCCTCTCATACTGGGCGATGGCAAATCGGTCCGTCATGGAGCTGATGTAATCGCACACAATCTTTTCAAGCGGTTCTCCCGCATCCAGAAGCTTGAACAGAAAATTTGGCAGCTGTTCCGTGTGCACCAGATAATGCTCATAGAGCGTGATAATCAAATTCTCCGCTTTTCCCTCTTCGCTCTTGGCAATCGGATTCCTGTACACGTGCCGGAACATAAATTCCCGCATCCTCTGCATGGCCTCCTCCACCTCCGGCGACATCCTGATATCGTCCCGGTCGCGGCTGTTTGTCACAATATTGTGAATAAAAAAGTCCAGACGCTGGCCGCAGCTATAGCCGATCACGCTGCCGATCTCCTTTGGCACATCCGCTTCCTTCATTATACCGGCTCTCACCGCATCGTCCATATCATGATGGATATAGGCAATCTTGTCAGCCAGTCTTACAATCTTTCCTTCCAGTGTGGACGGCATTCCTATGGTCTGATGGTTTAAGATACCGTCCCGCACCTCCATGGTGAGGTTGATACCCTGCCCCTCCTTTTCCAAAAGATCCACAGTCCGCACGCTTTGCTCGTTATGCTTAAATCCGTAAGGGCACACTCTGTCAAGGGCCCGCTCGCCGGCATGCCCGAAGGGCGTATGTCCCAAATCGTGGCCCAGCGCCACAGCCTCCACCAGATCCTCGTTCAGCTTAAGCGCCTTGGCAATGGTTCGCGCCGTCTGGCTCACTTCCAGCGTATGGGTCAGTCTGGTCCGGTAATGATCCCCCTCCGGCGTCAGAAATACCTGCGTCTTATCTTTCAGGCGGCGGAACGACTTGCTATGTATAATTCGATCCCTGTCTCTTTGGAACACAGGACGGATATCGCACTGCTCCTCCTCCTTAAGCCTTCCCTGAGAATTCATGCTGAGCATGGCGTAAGGACTCAGGTACTCCTTCTCCCACTGTTCCAAACTTTCCCGTATATTCATGGCTGTATCCTCATAATTGAACGGCCTGCTCAATCTGGCCCTACTTCTATTATTCGCCTTAAAACGTCGAAATCCTTTTTTCTTCTTCTGATAAATTTAAATTATATGCCGGGTCTGCAAAACAGTCCTCCTGGAGATTCATGAATCATCACTGACAGATGACATTCCCCTCAACGGCAGATATCGTAAATAAATTCCGCATTCTTGTCCATAGCCTCGTAAGCCGTCTTAAAGGGCGACATCTGAAACACATGCCACATGTTCCGAAACATGTCCATTTTTACACAGACATTATCTTTCAACAGCTTCTTATAAAGCATCACCGCATCGTCCTGCAGGATTTCGTTGCTCCCCACCTGGATATAGGCAGGCGGAAAACCCTGAAAATCCCCAAACAGAGGCGAAATCAGCGGATTGGTCAGTTCCTGTCCCGCCGCGTAGTTTTCAATCATCTGCTCCAGATAGGACGCGTTCAGCACCGGATCCACCCCCGCTTTTGTGGTATGGGACTTTCCTGACGCCGTCAGGTCTGTCCACGGGGACATAAGCACCATGCCTCTTGGCATAAGCCGCCCCTGACTCTTTAACTGCAGGCACAGGGACAAAGCCAGATTGCCGCCAGCGGAATCCCCCGCAATAATTACGTCTCTTGCGCCGTACCCCAGAAGCATCAGATAATCCCATACCTGCATGGCGTCCAAAGCCGCCGCCGGATAGGGGTGTTCCGGCGCCAGCCTGTAATCAAAGCTGAGTACGTCCATTGAGGTGGAAGCCGCCAGCTTCGTGGTCAGCGTCCGCGCATAAAGGCTGCTCCCTGTGGAGTAGCCGCCGCCATGGCAATAAAGAATAATATATTTTTTCATATGAGCTCGGTTTACATAAATCCATTCCCCGTGAATGCTCCTGCCATCCTCCCCGCGGGTGGCAATCTCCACATTTTCCACAATCACTTCCTTGTTGTTTCCCAGAATAGCGCCGAAATAATCCTGCGAATGGCGGTGTTTCTCAATATCCACATTCTCCACCACACCGTGCATACGTTTGATCAGGTTCATCATTCCCGCATTCTTTTTATCTTTTCCTGGCATATGACTCCGTTCCGGAACGTTTCTGCTCTCCCCATGGCCTGTCCGCGACGCTCCCACGCGGCCGGCCCGTCGGTTATTGTACGCCTTCTGTACATATTTTACCATAATTTCAAGAATTTGTGATATAATAAACGCAAGAACACAAGCGGGAGGAACAGCCCTTTACATGTCGAACAACCGTCCTCAAAAACAACTGAAAAAACCTGTTATAAAAAGCAAAAAGGACGTCTGGTATAAGCTGGATCTGTCAGCCACAGTCTACCCGACCCTGCAGCGGCGGGACTTTTCCTCCGTTTACCGTCTCAGCGTAAAATTAAAGGATAATGTGGACCCTGCCCTTTTACAGCAGGCGCTTGATCTGACGCTGCCCCGCTTTCCCACCTACAAGGTGGCGATCCGCAAGGGACTGTTCTGGCGTTATCTGGAGCCGAACTCAAGACCCGGCCCGTTCGTGCAGGAGGATATTAAGAACCCCTGTATGCCCATGCATTTCAAAAGTAACAATCGCTATCTTATCCGGGTATACTATTACGGCAGCCGCATTTCACTGGAGGCCCATCACTGCCTTGGAGACGGTACCGGCGGCATGTGCCTTCTCCAGACATTGACTTCTGTGTATCTTGGTCTTCTCGGCCATAAAATTACGCCCTCCGGCTTCGTTCTTAAACTGGATGAAGACCCCGATCCGGGCGAACTGGAAGACGCCTACATGCGTTATGCCACGGCAAAGGTCAAACCGCCGCGCCCGTCAGAAAAAACCTACCGCATCCGCGGCACAAAGGAACCCTTTTACACCTTAAATATCGTCGACGGCGTCATGTCCGTCTCGGAAGTAATGAAGACCGCAAGACAATACGGCGCCACCATCACGGAATATTTAAACGCCGTACTGCTCTATGCCCTTTTACAAAAACAAACGGCAGAATTCCACCTGAAATACAAGCCGGTACGGATCGCCATGCCCGTAAACCTGCGCCGCTTCTTTCCTTCAAAGACGCTGCGCAACTTCATCACCATGGTATATCCGTCCATTGATCCCAGACTTGGCGAATACAGCTTTGAGGAGATCGTAACGCAGGTACACAATTTCATGCGTTATTATATAAACGAAAAATTTTTATGCGGCGATATCACCACCAACGCCGCCACAAAGCACAATTTTCTGATCCGCATCGTACCTCTTTTTTTGAAAGATCTGGTGGTACGCACCTTCTACACCAGAGTGCAGGACAAAAATTCCTCCGCCGGTCTCACCAATATGGGCGCCCTCAAGGTGCCGGAGGATATGAAACCATACATCGAGCGTTTCGATATCTATATGGGGCAGCCGTTTTCCTCCCGCACAAACTGCGCCATCATCAGTTTTGAAGATATCCTGACCGTCAATTTCGCCAGCAGTATCGTGGAAAGCGATGTGGAACGGTATTTCTTCCGCAAGCTGGTGCAGGACGGTATTCATGTAAAAATCGAGAGCAACCGCTCAAATCAACTATAGAAAGGGGCTCATTATGTCTTATTGCGTAAATTGCGGCGTTGAACTGGAAGCCTCCCTTCGGGAGTGTCCGCTCTGCCACACGCCGGTCGTCAATCCCAAAGAAGCAGGGAAAACCGTTCCCCCATCTCCCTATCCCACAGACAGGGGACAGGTGGAGGAGGTCAAACGAAAGGATCTCGGCATCCTTCTGTCCGTGGTGCTGTCTGCGACGGCAGTTACCTGTCTGCTGTTAAACCTTCTGGTATTCAACCGCTCCCTCTGGTCCCTTCTGGTGATCGGCATCTGTATCTGCCTGTTTGTATTCACCTTCCCCATGGTGTACTACAGAAAGATGCCTCCCTCGCTCTCCCTGCTGGCTGACGGCGCGGCGGTAGCGGTATATCTTTATATGATCGCATATCTTACCCCCTCCACCGCATGGTTTTGGCAGCTGGGGCTTCCCATCGTATTGCTGGTGATTCTGAACACGGAAATCTTCACTTTCCTGGCAAGGCTTGTCCCCTTTTCCCTTCTTTCGGGGGCGCTGTGCCTGTTTATTGAAATCCCTCTGTTTTGCGCGGCGCTGGAAGTGATGATCCGCCGTATGCTGTCCGCCCCGATTCGTCTGACCTGGTCTGCCGTTGTGCTGACGGTCTGCGTGATCATTGATGTGGCTCTTATTACCATTTTAGTAAAAAAACGCCTGCGCAACGAAGTGCGCAGACGCTTACATTTCTGACCGATATTTTTCTCTCATGCTCATTAACAGCATCCCGATTAACAGCGGGCTGCATGCCACAAAGGGATACATGTACCTGATCAGAACACAGGGGCCTGCCAGAATCGTCAGGTACAGACACCAGAGAAATCCTGCAAGAATAAAAGCATAGCCGTTCCTGCTTTTAAAAAATCCGACGGTACAGATAACCAGAATCCAGAAGTACAGCGCAGGAGAAAACAGGTACGATACGACCGGAAGCTTCTGATACGCATTGGCGGAAAACGCCTTTTCCAGTAAAGCCTCCAGCCACGGGAGCCTGCTTTCGTGAACGATGCCGTAACCGCCCGCATATGTTGTCAGCAAATATCCCATTCTTGTTTCCAAGCCGCTTCCATAGATGGATGCGCTTGTAGTGTCGTTGATATACCATGCCCCCTGCGTTAAATAAAGAAAGGCATCCAGGCTTTCCAGCGGATATTTAATCAATACCCTGACCATATCCCGCTGATACTCCCGCTCTGTACCTTTTTCTTGTATATCCATCGTCTCTTTCATCGGATCGGCAAGATACGGGTCGTATTCGGCCGACTCCATATCATAATAAGAAGCGATCATCTCCTGCGTCTCCTTATCTGCGCCCGATGCGCGCAGCATCTCGTACACTCTGCCAAACTGCTGGCAACCGATGCTGTACTTCTCCCGCACAGGGCCCTCTTTGGCATCCAACAGTCCGACCAACAGGTTATCCGCCATTCGGAAGGAAATCAGACAGCCTGCCGCAAACAAGCATATGTACAAATATCGTCCCGGACAGTGTTTCTCCCTATACCATGTATACAGCAGCAGCGCAAGCGCGCCGCCGATAAACAAAACAAACGCATAGAGCGCATTACTACGCAGCAGCAGCATCAGAACCACGGCGCAAAACAGTACTGCCAGATAACAAAGTTTTTTTCGTCCCCACGCAGTCTCCCTAACCTGCAGCGCCAGTACAAGACAAAGGGCAACCAGCCCGGAAAAAAGCACGTCCTTCGTAGGGCTGATTGCCAGTATGGAATTAACCGGAAAAAACGCATAAAACAGCAGCGTCATAATCCTGAACAGTCTGCCGGGAACATGCCTGTATAAATAAGCGCAGATATAAGCGTATATGCCGGACATCACACCCATTTGTATCATATCATACAAAATCACGCCGCTGTTAGCATCCCCGCCGTTAACGCCAAACGTATAGCATGCTCCCAGCAGAAGCGTATGTAAAAGCGGATGGTGCTTATCGTAATCATGTTCCAAAAACTGGTCAACCTGCCAGGGATCATAACTCCATAGTCCCGGATAATAAGCCAGCCATACCAGAAACCAGCAGCCGAAAATAATAACAAAAGAAAGCAGGAAAACAACAAACCCTTCACGGCATTTCCCGCCTGCCTTTTCCTCCTGTCCGGCACATTTTTTAACCATTCGATAAACGGCGGCAAAGAGACAGCCTGACAACGGTGTCAGGCCAAGAACGCATAACAGATAATTTAAAAAATCTCTCCATCCCATCGCTTCAAAGGGAAGCGAACCATCCAGATGAAATCCCGTCACAAGCGACGCCGCAAACAGGACTGCAGGCGCCCACAGGATTCTGTCTTCGCCCGCGGCGCCTTTCACGGAACGCAGTCCGTTTTGTAAAATATAATATACGCCAAAACATATCAATACATAAAAGCCCGACGTTTCCACCGTTTGAAGCCCGGCAAAACGGTACATCAGATATGAAATCCCATAGCAAGCAATGGCAAAACTGCCGATAAATCCCGTCATTTTCACTCTGCTATTCCTTCTTTCAGCATGCTTATCCGGCCTACGCAATTTCCTGCGCACCTATTCGGCATATCTTTCCTCCGCCGCTTCCAGCGACTGGTAGCCATAGAAAGCCGTCTCATTGGCAATGGTCTGTTTTAACAGGCTCTCGCCCTTTTCCTTTGCTTCCTCCGTCTCCTTTAAAATCAGCTCCAAAGTCCGCATGGAATAAGTGTTAAGCTCGCCCCTCAGATAGCTTTCCATGGAAGATCCTGCCATCACGCCGTCATCCGCCGTGGTAGCAACCCTGCCTCTCTTTCTAAGATTCGGGTACTGTGCCGCCATCTCGGCGTCCCACTGGAGATTAATCTTTACGATCCGCTCCACAATTTCCTTCTTCTCAGACACATCGGGCAGATGGGGCCTGATCTCTTCAAACTCCTCCGGATAAGTGCTCTCCATCATCCAGCCGTACTTTTCAAAGACAGGATTTCTCCCCTCCTGCACGGCCTCCTCGCAGTCCTCCCGATAGCTTTTAAGCACTTCGTCCGAATATACCATCCACTGACTCATGCGCATTTTAAAAAAGGTGTCCGGGTCATCCTGACAGGATGCCCGGCCCCCGGTATTATAAACCTGTTGAAATAACTCCCACTCCATCTGCGCAACATCAAATATCAACTGTTCCCGCTCACTGATATCAGCCATAACAGCCTCCTTACTGATCCTGTGCCTCCTCGGCGTCCTGTGCATCCCCCTTCATAAGAAGAGACTGCACCTGCGCCGGCGAACACGCGGAGATTTCCTCCGTATATACCGCGTTGGTGGTCTCAAGCCGTTCCCCTTCCACCATAAGATACACCGCGTCAACATCATAGTTTGCCAAAAACGTATTCACAACCGAAGCGATAATAATGCACTCCGCTTCCTCGGACATAGTCTGCACATACTCCCCAAAGGCTCTCGACAGATCCAGATACAGCACGGTCATTCCGTCCTGCTCCTTCTCCTCCATGGAAAGCACCCTGGTATCTAACAGGGGCACAATATTATGCCGCGCCAGCGCGCCAAGCAGCGCTTCCGGCGAAAGCGCCGTTACCTGTATGGTTTCCTGCGTCAGCTCGGAATGCATATCCCTGCCGTAACAGATCACCGCCTCTGTCTCAGACTGCGACTCCTGTTCAGCCTCCGTTTCCCCGGAAGCCTGCTCTTCCGGCTCCTGTTCAGTCTCCTCTTTCGGCTCCTGTTCGCCCTCCTGCTCCTCTTCCAGCAAATACTCCAACGAATTTACCAGCAGGTCTTTGGAAGACATTTCCGGCACGACAATCTCCTCTGTCGTCACCGCCTCCTCGGCAGTGCCGCCACAGGCTGTCAACAGCGCAACGGCAACGAGCGCAAAAACTGCCCATTTCCCCTTTTTCATAATTTTCCTCCCCGGATACGAATCCTCTGAATCGGCTCTATTCTATCACACCGCATCCGAAAAGTAAATTGACTTTTTAATCCTTCACCGTCCGGCCCGACTTTATCACTTCCCGCAGCGTAAAATCTCCGTCCGCAATCAGGATGTCCGCCCTGCGTCCTTCTTTCAGAACGCCGCATTCCTCCTCAAGGCCGACAGCCTTTGCAGGATTGATCGTTGCCGCCCTGACCGCCTCTTCCTTCGCTACTCCCATGCCGATAGCCGTACGCATACAGTCGTACAGATTCGTGGCGCTTCCCGCGATGGTGCCGTCTGCAAGCAGCGCCAGATTACCTTTCACGATAACGGGCTGCCCGCCCAGCGCATACTCACCGTCTTCCATGCCGGTAGCCATCATGCTGTCGCTGATCAGGACTACCCTCTGTGCGCCGAAAAGGCGAAACGTGCTCTTCACTACAGAGGGATGAATGTGAATACCGTCACAGATCAGTTCCACCTCCGTCTTTTCATTCTCCGCCGCAGCGCCGATTACTCCCGGCTTTCTGTGGGTAAAGGGCGGCATGGCATTGTAAAGATGGGTCACATGAGCCGCTCCCGCCTCAATGGCTTCTTTGGCAGTCTCATAATCCGCGCAGGTGTGGGCGATGGAAAAACGAAATTCTCCCGCGCCTTCCCTGATCATATCCATCGCGCCCTCCACCTCCGGCGCCGCCACCGCCATGCGGATCATCCCCTGCGCCGCCTCCTGCAGCCTGCGCAACATGGCGAGATCCGGCTTATGGATATATGCCGGGTTCTGCGCGCCCTTTTTCTCCATGGAAATAAAGGGCCCTTCCAGATAGATGCCCCTTAAAATATCCTTAAGCGGCAAATCCCCGCATACGCGTTCTGTCTCCACCGCCTCCGCACAGACTCCGCATATCTGCATCAGGGTTTCCTCTGAAAGCGTCATGGTGGCGGGACAGATCGTAGTCGTGCCATGGGTCACTTCATATTCCGCGATGGTACGCATTGCCTCTACGGTTCCGTCACAAAAATCATAACCCGCGCAGCCGTGAAAATGAGTGTCAACCAGTCCCGGCAGAATATACCTGCCTGTCTCCTCCGGTGTAAGCTCCTCCACACCACACAGCGCAATCTTACTAATTTTCTCACCCTCCAGGGTAATTTCTCCCGGTTCAAAACAAAACCGTTCCGTATAAATCATCCCTCTGACCGTACGCATCTGTTTCCTCCTTTTCCAAACTGACTCTTACTTTTTCAGGCAGATTTGAAATACTTCGCGCAGCCGGCTGCGCTTAGCGCGGAAAATCTTCAAGCGCCGCCTCGTCTCCCACCAGAATCACATCGCTGTGAAGCTGTAAAACAGAAGCCGGCACCTGAGGCGTAATGGGCCCGGTAAAGGCTCTTTTCACGATCTCCCTTTTTCCCTCTCCACTGACGATCACCACGATTTTTTTCGCCTGCATGATGGACTTGATACCCATAGTATAAGCTTCTTTCGGCACCTCGTCAATGGATGCAAAAAAGCGGGCGTTGGCGGATATGGTACTCTCTGTAAGCTGTACGCAGTGAGTCCCCTTTGCAAAAACGCCGCCCGGTTCATTAAAGCCAATGTGTCCGTTCTGTCCAAGTCCAAGAATCTGCAAATCAATGCCGCCGTGAGCGCGGATGATTTCATCGTAATCTCTGCATGCCTTTTCCTTATCTTCCTCCATACCGTTTGGCACAAAGGTATTCTTTTTGTCGATATTAATGGAATCAAACAGATGCGTATTCATAAAATAACGGTAGCTCTGGTCATTTTCCGGCGAAAGTCCCCTGTATTCATCCAGATTAATACTGTGTACCCGGGAGAAATCAAGATCTCCCTTCTCGTACCACCGTATCAGCTGCTCATAAGCGCCAATGGGCGTTGAGCCAGTCGCCAGTCCCAGCACGCAGTCCGGCTTCATGATAACCTGTGCCGATATGATGTTTGCCGCCGCTCTGCTTGCATGATAATAGTCCGACGCACAATATACTCTCATAATTAACCTCCCTGTTGTTCTGTTCCCCAGTGGGTATTCCGATATTCTCCTGCGGACATACCCTCCAGCTTCTTAAAAACCCTGGAAAAATGAGCAAGATCCTGAAATCCAACCTGCTCCGCCACATCGCAGATCCGCAGCGCCGGATCCTTTAACAGCTCCTTCGACCGATCCATGCGGGCGCCGTTTAACAAATCGGAAAAGGTCTTGCCGGTATGCTTGTTTAACAGCTTGGAAAGATGCCATTGGCTGACATATACCTGATCAGCCACATCCGAAAGCCGCAGCTTCTCCTGCGAGTTCTCCCGAATATATTCCAGCGCATTCTTCACGATAAAGCTGTTGGCCTCGCTGTTCTCCTCCGAATTTTCGGAAGTTTCCTCCTGCGCCTCTTTGGCCGCAGGCACATCCTCTTTCTCCGGCATTGGCACGGGCACCGGGTAACGCAGCCGGTCCAGCCGTCCCGTCACGGTCTCCACCGCCTCCTCCAGCTCGTTCATTCTGGAGGGTTTTAACAAAAATCTGGACACGCCCAGCCCTATTGCCTGTCTTGCATATTCAAATTCTCTGTAACCTGTCAGGATAATAAGCTGCATATCGGGAAATTCGGATTTCAAACCGGCAATCATCTTTAATCCGTCCATCTTTGGCATATTAATATCCGTAATCACAATATCCGGCTTCTTCTCACGAACCAGCGCCATGCCTTCCATCCCGTCGCAGGCCGTCCCAATCACCTGACAGTCCCATTTATCCCATGCCATCGTCTTTGACAATCCTTCTACGATCAATGGCTCATCGTCGATAATCGCCACGCTGTACATTTCCATCCCTCACATTTCACTATTACCTGTATCATATCGAAAAATGCATGAATTGTCCATTTAATCTTAGCCCTTCACAGCTCCCGCGATCATACCCTTGATAATATACTTTTGCAGACAGCAGTATACAATAATGACAGGGACAATGATCAGCGCAACTACCGCCGCCATCATACCGTAATCGGTTCCCTCCTTGGCGCTGATGTTGTTTAACATCATGGTGATGCTGTACATATCAGGCCTTCTTAAGAAGAAGGACTGGGTAAACAGATCATTGTAGCTCCACAGGAAGGAGAAAATTGCCACTGTCGCAAAGGAAGGCTTTGTCAGAGGCATAACGACCTTGAAGTAAATCTGAAAGGCATTGCACCCTTCCATGTAGGCCGCTTCCTCAAGCTCGATGGGCAGTCCCTTGATATAACCGGTCAGAACCACCATGGCAAAGGCCAGATTGCCTGCCACCTGCGGCAGAATTACCGACAGCATGTTCAGAAACCAGCTTCCCGTACTTGCGATGCCCCATTTAAACTCCATCTGATATACCGCGATAACCGTTGCAAAAGCCGGAAACATCATTGCGCCCACGATAAGGGAATAAATAAGCCCCGACCCTCTGAACTGATATCTGGCAAGGGCGTAGGCGCCCATTCCCGCTAACAGCACCACTAACAGCGCCACCATCGTTGAAATAAACAAGCTGCTTTTGTATGCCCCGAAAATATCCGTCGACTCAAAAGCCTTACGGAAGTTCGCCGTCGTAAACAGATCGCCGAGAGGAAGGGCGAAGGAATTGGCCAGAATCTTATCCTTGGCCTTGAAGGAGTTCTGGATTACCCAGATGATCGGATACACTGTGGTCATCGCCCATGCAATCAGAATCACATACACCACGATCAGTCCGGCTGATGTTCTCTTTGTCTTAGTCATAGCTCATCCCTCCTCCTAGTAATCTTTCTCTTTGAAAATCGCGTTGACAATTTTGGCAAGCACCACGCCCAGCACTACGATCAGAACAGCCAGCGCCGCGCCGTAATCCACGTTCTTTGTCTCCATCGTCTGGTAATACATGTAAGTTCCGGTTAAGAAAGTCGTCTTAAGAGGCATCCCCTTGGGGAACATTACCCAGGGCAGATCGAAAACCTTCAGCGCGCCGGTAACTGCCAGAATACTACAGGTACAGATTACGTTGTGAAGAAGCGGAATTGATATGTACCGCACTCTCTGCAGGGTTGTTGCGCCGTCGATTCTGGCAGCCTCATACAGTTCATCCGAAATATTGTTAAGGCCGGTGACAAGAATCACAAAATAGAATCCCACATACTGCCACATAACCGGCGCCATCATCGTTATCAGGGCGATCCCTTCCGCCTTCCAGTCAGTCAGATTCTGTTTTCCAAGCACCTCCAAAAGCTGGTTGACCATACCCTTGTCGTAAAGGAAGATCAGATTGAACATCAGACCCAGGGCAGTTGCGGAAATTACGATGGGGAAGAAAAATACGGTTCTGAAAATCTGTTTTCCCCGGTTGATATTGTCCACCATCAGCGCCAGTACAATTGCAATTCCCACCTGTCCCACCAGCGTAACCACCATCATGATAATCGTATTTTTTACAGATGTCCGCACATTCGGATCGTGCAGCATTTCCTGATAATTGGTATACCACGGTGAATTAAACTCCGTCGCCGACGCGCCAAGCTGTTTCAGATGCATAAAGCTGTTAAAAATATTTTTCAAAAACGGATAGTAAAGCAGCACTATCATGAACAGAAATGCCGGAAACAGGAACACCAGCGCCGGCTTTTTATTGCGATATATATTAGCTCCCATAAGCCACCTCCACACTTTCCCCAAATCTTTTTTCAAAAGGGGCAGGGTAATCCCCTGCCCCTTCAAATACTCCCTTATGTGATTTACTGATTGTGATAAGCCTCAAGGCCTTCCGCCACTGCGTCCTCAGCCGCCACTCTTCCGGTTACGATCTCGGGCATGCCGTCGAAGGTAGATACGCGGCAGTCGCCTGCGAACAGATCCTGTACCGCACCCGTCAGGGATGTGGTGCCTGCCATCATGTTCATCGCCTTGATCTGCAGACTGTTAAACTCAGAGGAGTCAACTTCCGGTGCGTTCTTAAGTGCAGATGCGCCGTGCTGTGCAAACTTCGGAACCATCTCGTCAGAGGTCAGATACTCTACAAAGCTGACTGCTGCCGCTCTCTTTGCCGGATCGTCCCATGCCTTTCTTGTGATAAAGTAGCCGGAGGAAAGACCGCCAACCAGATCGGTTGCCTTTCTGCTTCCCTTGCCCGGTACATAGGTTACGTCAAATTTATCCAGTTTTGCCGTATCCAGCGTAGCAGGATCGTTGGGGTCAGACTGGCAGGAGCTTACGATACCGCCCACTTTCCAGGAACCGTCGATCAAAAATGCCGCCTTGCCTTCCGTGAACATTGCAAAGGTCTCGTCGTCTGTTGCAGAAAGCGTGTTCTCCGGGAAATATCCCAGCTCATACAGCTCTTTGATATCGTTCATGCCGGCGATCCAGCTCTGTCCGCCTTCGTCTGCCGCACTCTCGGGAATCTCCAGATGATTTGCAGGAGACTGGTTGTTGAAAATAGCGAACTCCCACCAGTAATGAGGGATATTGCCGAGGGCTGCCGCGATGGGCGCATAACCTGCCGCCTTGATCTTCTCGCAGTCTGCCTTAAACTGATCCATGGTATAGTCCGCGCCGGGCATTGCCACGCCTGCTGCGTCCAGTACCTCGGTGTTTACGAACATTGCCTCCCAGTAACCGTTAGCCGGCACTGCATATTTCTTGTCATCCACCAAAGATGCGGTAATCAGATCCTCGTTCATGTTGGAAGCGTAATCCGGATACTCCGCGCGGATCTCGTCGATGGAAACCACCTTGCCCGCTTCGATAAAGCTGTTGGAATCCGCTCCGTTGAAGAAGAACAGTACATCCGGCTCGGAGCCTGTCTCAAAATCCGTTGCCACTCTTGTCTTAAAGGTCTCGTCCGCAGTTGCGGATGTGTCAACAACCGAATTGCCTGTCTCCGCTTCCCAGGCCTTCACCGCATCCTTATAATTCTGTGCGTTGGAATCCTCGCCTGCAAAAGTGGTGGTTACTACCAGCTCTACGGGGCCTTCCTGCTCCGCCGCGCCTGTATCTGCACCCGCATCCGCCGCTGCGCCCGCGTCTGTCTCTGCGCCCGCGCTTTCCGTATTTGTTCCGGTCTGCGCGCTGTCTTCCTTACCGCCGCAAGCCGTCACGGACAGAACCATTGCTCCGGCAAGCATCATGGAAATCACTTTTTTCTTCATACCCTTCTCCTCCCTTTCTCTTAAGAACATGTAATTCTTTGTTGTTTATGTACTTATCATACTCTGTAAAAGGGATGCAGAAAATTGTTGGTATTGTTCTTTTTTGCCTTTTATTGTTCGGTTGGCAAATCTGTTTTGAGCAAAATTGTACTGACCGTATTTTTCTCTTCGCCCCCATATATAAACAATCCACAATCAGAACCGTATATCATCTTAAGTCTCTGGTCAACATTACGAATCCCCAGGCTGACTCTCTTTTCTTTGGAGGGCTGAATGTCCTGTGACAAAAGCCTGTTAATCCTGGCACGATCCTCCGTGGTCAGACGGCCGTTATCCTCCACCTCAATGCACAGATACCCGTCCTCTCTCTCAAACAGCCGGATGACAATCCTTCCCTGTCTGGCAATATCCATGCCATGCTCCACAGCATTCTCCACAATGGGCTGAATAATCAGACGCGGCACCTGCACCGACATAAGCCGCTCGTCAATCTCTTTGGTACAGTGAAACTTTGTCCCAAACCGCTGGGAAATGATATACAGATAAGCGTCCGCATAGGCCATTTCCTCCGCCACAGAGTGAAACTGCCTCTCGTTTCTGTTCATGGTCTCCCCCAGCATGGTAGAAAGAGCCTCGATCATGCCGCTGACCTTTTCGTTCCCGTTAAGGCGCGCCTCCCAGTTGATAATCTCCAGCGTGTTATTCAGGAAATGCGGATTAATCTGCGATTGCAGGGCCATAATTTTAGCGTCCCTTAAGGCTATTTCTTCCAGATAGATTTTGTCAAACTGGTTCTTTAACCGCAGGGACATATGGTTAAAGGATTCCTTCATATGATAAAATTCCTCATTGTCTTCTTCGTTTATAACCTGTATGCCAAGGTTTCCATTCCTGACCGCATCTGCCGCCGCCATAAGATCCTGCAGCGGTACCGTCACCTTCTTATGAAAGAAGCGCATCATCTGCACCACTAAGGGGATCATAAAAAGAAACAGAATCAGGAAAAAATACTGCATCACCGCCATTTCGGCGTAAGTGATACTGTTATCCAGACTGACCAGCAGCACAAGGGTGCCGCCATACATATTGATTTTACGGAACGCATGGGAATAGCCGCCCGCCTTGTACTGATATACCGCGTCCTGTTTTCCAAGGGCGGACGCAATATAATCAAAGTCATGCCCGCTTCGTCCCTCGTTCTCCATTCTGCCCGGGAAAACCAACTCCCCGTTCCAGTACAGGGCCACGTCCGCGTACCCCCATATCCCCGTATAGCTTTTCATCAGGGAATCCTGATCCAGCTCCAAAGCCAGTACGGCATAGGGAACGAACTTGGAAGTGACCAGATTTCTCACCATATATATCCTGCCTTCCACCCCCACCAGCGTGGTGTTGGTGTCAAGGGTCTTTGCCACCTCCAGTATTTCTTTCCGGGCGCGGGTATTAAAGAAGCGGATGTCCTGATAGGTACCGCCGTTACTCTCGTTTAACGCATAATAGCACAGCGCCGGATCGTTGAGCACTACCAGCTCCGCGCTCCGGCAGTTATTATCATAGGCATACTGCTGGCGCAGGTATTCTTCCACGCTCTTCTTGAAATCCGTGCGGTCCTTCACCCCGAAGTACTGCCTGTATTTATCCGAAATCACCGCCATATAGGAGGCGTTCTTCGAGGCCGTCTCACAGTTCTCCAGCTGAATCTGCATGATCTCCACCGTCTTGTCAACGGAAGCCAGAATGGTGCGTTCCACCTGTTCAAGCATATTTTTGCCCATCAGCATAATCACTACCAGAATCATAAAAAACAACGGCAAAAACCACCCAAATACGAGCCTCCTTACCATGCTCCATCTGAGTGATTTTTTCCGCTTACGTTCCCTTTTATCCGTTCCTGCCGCCATATCCATGGCTATCCCATCCTTTTCCTGATGCAGTCCGGCAGATCGAACGCCGGACCGCCATACTGTTTGCGGAGAAATATCTCCCGCCTGCTTTCATTCCATTCGTCTGGGTCTATTATAGCTGATCACCCGGATTCCTGCACTCCTTTCTTTTCTCCTACAGCGACAGAAATTCTTCAAACACCCGGCAGAACTTGGCCGCCTCCTCCTTCTCCTTCATCTCGCAGAAGATTCTTAACAGCGGCTCCGTACCTGAAAATCTGACGGAAATCCATCCGCCGTCCTCCAGATAAATCTTAAGGCCGTCCAGATAGGACACCTGCTTCACCTGATAAGGAATGGGAGGAAGCTCTTTATCATGCAAAAGCTGCTTCTGAATTTCCTCCTTCTTTTTCGGGCTGAAACGATAATCCCTTTCCTCCAGAGCCATACCGCCGAACTCCCTGCGAATGGTCTCCATAATCTCGGAAAGCCGCATTCCCGTTACAGCAATCATTTCCACAAGAAGAGCGGAAGCATAGATGCCGTCCTTTCCTTTGATATGTCCCCTTACCGCCATACCGCCCGAGGACTCTCCCCCGATAATGGCGTCTGTGGCAAACATCTTCGCGGAAATATGCTTGAACCCCACAGGCACTTCATAGCACTGCTCTCCGAAGCTCTCGGCCACCCGGTCAAGCAGATGGGTGGTACAGATGTTTCTGACCGCAGGCCCGTGCCATCCCTTATATTTCACCAGATAATAATACAGCAGCACCAGAATGTCATTGGGATGCAGGAAATTACCCTTATCGTCGATCACGCCGATCCGATCCGCGTCGCCGTCGGTGGCAAGCCCCAGATCGCAGCGTCTGTCGATCACATAGTTTTGCAGGGCGCGCAATGTCTCCGCCGTAGGAGCCGGAAGCTTGCCGCCAAAAAGCGTATCGTGTCTCTCATGTATGGTTTCCACCTCGCATCTTGCCGTCATGAGAATGGTCTTTAAGGAGGTTTCGCTAACGCCGTACATCGGATCCAGCGCAACCCGTAGTCCCCGCTTCTTGATCAGATCCATATCCACCGTATCAATGATGCTGTCCAGATATTCGTTTAAGGGGTAAATTTCCTCGATCAGACCCTTTTCCAGTCCCTCGGCATAGTTCATCTCGTCCACGGGAATATCCGTCACCTCGTTAATATAGCGCTCTATATCCGCCGTCTGCCCCTCGTCCGCATCCCTGCCGCCGTAGGTAAATACCTTGATACCGTTGTAGACCGCAGGATTGTGGCTTGCCGTAATCATCATACCGTAGTGGTATTCATGCTTCATTACATAGAACATCACAAGGGGCGTGGGCGCCGATTTATTGATCAGGCTGGCCTTGATCCCTTCCGCCGCAAAAACCTGCGCAGCCCACTGCATCGCCTCCTTGGACAGAAACCGCCTGTCATATCCAAGCACCACGCCCTCCTGCTCCACCTTCTCCTCACGCATCTTATCACAGATAGCTCTGGATAAAATCTGAATGTTTTCCTTTGTAAATTCATCTCCTATGACTGCTCTCCAGCCGCCCGTTCCAAACTTAATCATTTTATACCCTCCTTTTTATCTCCACACAGCCTTGCCTTCTGTTTCCTGATCATGGCTTCCCTGTTTCGTTCTTTGAAAGTCATTTCACTCCCATGATAACCTCCACCGTATGCCTGCTGCCGGCTTCCATGGGTACAATCCGCTCTACGGCTGCGCCGTCCACCCGGATTTCCCTGACGCCCTTCATCACCCCGTCTGGATTGCTCACCTGAATGTCATACACCGCGCCTCTCCATTCGCGAACCGCCTGGAAGGATTTCCAGTCCGCCGGAATACAGGGATCAATATTGAGACGGTCATAGTCCGGCCGTATTCCCAGCATATATCTGGTCGCCGAAAAGTACGACCAGCCGCCGGAGCCTGTCATAAACGGGTGTCTTGCCCTGCCGTAGGCGCTGTGATCCTTCCCCACAACAAACTGACAGTAGGAATAGGGCTCCGACTCCCGCGTTTCAATCATATCGTTCTGCCCGTAAGGACTGAGCGCATCATAAAACTTCATTGCCAGATCCCCTCTGCCTCTCTTGCAGGCCGCAGCCCAGGCCCAGGGATTGGGGTGGGAAAAAATTGCGCCATTTTCCTTAAGGCCCGGATATACCCTGGTCACAAACCCGATATCATCATCCGGCACCGTATAGGAAGGCGTATTCAGCAAAAGTCCGTAAGGCGTATACAAATACCTGTCGATGGCCGCAAGCGCCTGATCTGCTTTCTCCTCATCCGCCGCTTCCGAGAGCACCGCCCAGGCATTGGATTCCAGATGTACCCTGCCCTCCGCATCTTCTTTCGTACCTATCTTTTTTCCCTTTGCGGTGATGCCTCTGATAAACCATTCGCCGTCCCAAAGCTGGGTATTGCACACTTCCTTCACTTTTTCCGCCAGCCGTGTATATTGCTCGACATCCGCATCCCTGCCAAGGCGCCTTGCCAGTCCCACAAACTGCTCCAGCGCCCAGTAATGGAGAAAGCTTACCATGGCGCTCTCGCCGCCGCCCAGATTCAGGCAGTCGTTCCAGTCCGCCCGCAATCCCTTGCAGATACCCGTCTGTCCCACCTGCCTGGCGGAAAAATCCAGAATCCGCTTCAAATGATCATAAACGCTCTCACCTTCTCTGTCTCCCTCCAGAAAGGTATCCGCATAGGGAAGCTTTACATCTGCAAATGCCCGGTCTCCCGTCTCCTTGATGTATTCTGTCACAGCGGCCACAAGCCAGAGCGCGTCATCGGAGCAGGCGTCCTTTAATCCGTGGATGATACTGTTTTTGTCCGGCTCCGGTATCACGGTAGGGGACTTAAAGGGCTTTGAACCGTTATCTTCCATAAACCACTCCGGCTGGAACAGATGCAGCCCGTAGCCCTCGCTTGTCAATCCGCGTAAAAGCTGTTCCATGCGTTCCCTGCACTTGTCCGGATTGGAATGGGGAATGGTCATTGCGTCCTGCGCCGTATCCCGGTAACCCAGCCCCACTCTGCCGCCCACTTCGATAAAGGAGGCGAAGCGGGAAAACATAACGTTAATTTCCGACTGGTAAAGGGTCCAGGTATTGATCAGCGTATTCATGCCCTCGTTGGGCGTCTGAATCTGCAATTTACCGCATTTCTCCTCCCAGTAGTTTTTCAGATCTTCGCGGGCCAGATCCACCGCCTTATGATCCGCATATTTTGCACGGACACGTCTGCCCTCTTCCCGTCTGCCCTCTCCCAGCATGAAGATAAGCCGCACTTCCTCCCCGGGCTGCAAAGTCAGGTTTTTCTGTAAGCTGCCGCAGTGGTTGCCGCCTTTTTCATGGGAGGAATAGCATCTGCCCTCCACAACCGCCGCCGGGTTTGTCTCCGTATTGTAAGTCCCGATAAACCGGTCTCTCATACAGTCAAAACCGTCCGGCGTAAAATCGGCCGTATAATACTGATAGCCCTGCTCCTCATAAAACAGGTCTTCTTCAATGATGCCGTCCTCACAGGAGGCGCCGGCGCAGTAAAGGCTCATCTGATAATTCTGATTGTCGATCATAATATGATGGAAGGAAAATTCCAGATAAGAAAACACGCTTAAGTTCCGCACCGTATCTCCCGTATTTTTGATTTTCACATCCCAAAGCTGCACCGCCTCGCCCCGCGGAATCAAAACCGTCTGGGACGCTTTGATATCCGCATATTCACATTCATATACCGTATAGGACATGCCGTGCCGGCAGACATACTTTGCCTGATCAAGCGGCTTTCCCACCGGCTGCCATGATACGGACCAGTAATCCGCACTGTCATTGTCCCGCAGATACACATAAAAGCCGGGCCTGTCCATAGGCACTGCATTGCCCCTAAACCGGCTGATTCTGTGATATTCCGGCGTTTTATAAAAGAGATAGCCGCCGGCCGTGTGGTTCACCACCGCCGCCATATCCTCCACGCCCAGGTAATTTGTCCAGGAACAGGGCAGATCCACCCTGTCGATAACATACTCCCTGTTTTCATTGTCAAAATGTCCGTACCGCATGCTTGTTACCCTCCCTTTCTGCCGCACCCCGATATTCTGTTTCCCCGTCAAATTTTCCTTCTCCTGTCATGTTTTCCTGCTTCTATTATAGGGATTTTCCAGCCGAAATGAAAAGAGCATAAGATGTGATAATTTGCATTTTTTTGTTCTTTGCGCGCAAAAGAGGACTCTGCTTATGCGCGCAAAAAAAGAAGTCTTATCGCTAAGACTTCTTTCCGTGCAGGAAAAGAGACTTGAACTCTCATGGTATTGCTACCACACGGACCTGAACCGTGCGCGTCTGCCAATTCCGCCATTCCTGCGAACAAATGTTATTTTAACTTCTTTTATGTCTGCTGTCAACCCCTTAAATAAAAATCCTGTATTAAAATTGCTGTTAAAATATTTTATAAAAGCCCTTGACTTTTTTCGCACAAAACAGTATTATATTACTTGCGTTGTGAACGTATGCGGAAGTGCTGGAATTGGCAGACAGGCTAGACTAAGGATCTAGTGTTGGAAACGACGTGAGGGTTCAAGTCCCTTCTTCCGCAGTCTTGTCAGAGGGCTGAAAGCTTTGATGATTCATCAAAGCTTTCAGTTCTTTTTTTACAAATAGAAAAATTTGACTGTACCATTTTCAAAAATTTCTTATCATTAAACTGCTCGTTAGTCAGAAATTCTCCATTATAAAACATGGCCCTTTTCTTCGATATGCGGATGCCTCGCCGCCTCTGTAAACTGCGGAATTTTTTGCAGAGGAAAAAATACAAAGCCCCTGCTTTCCTTTTTCTTTGGAATCCCTTATACATTCGTATAATAACTCATTCGAATATCCATGTCCCTTAAAGGAGCCCGAAACGATATGGCGCAGCAAATATGCTTCCCGTCAATATTTTCTTTTGTTACTTTTATATATTCCACTTCTCTTTCCTCCGCAAATTTGTATTTCCTCACATCGGTGTTCCCACTTCTATCAGATTCCCGTCCAGATCATAAAAGCGAATTACCTTTTGTCCCCAGCTGTGCGTCATAAGGCGGTTGACGTATTGCACCCCTGGATAGAGCTTTTCCAGCTTTTCGATAAACGCTTCTATATCCTGCTCTTCAAAATACAATTCGCAGGCGTTATTTTCCGGAATAATATCCTTTCCAAGAAATTCCTTCCAGATCTTCTCATCCTGCAGCGCAAGCCCTTCCGTTAAAATCATATTACCATCATTGTCAAGTATCATATTAAGACCAAACAAATCGTAAAAGCCCGATACCTTATCCCAAAACATAAAGTCTCCCCCTGTTTCCTCCTGATATAATAGCATTCACGCCAGCGGATCGAATGCCCCTGACGATAACGATTTCAGTCTGTTGGCCCATTCCTTGGCCAAAATGGCAATGGATGTTTCAGAGGTAAACGGATTACCCAGCCCTCTGAAATAGGCGCTGTTCCTATCAAAAAGGTACCTGGGGAGTATGCCCTGCGTGCTGCAACTGCGACAATGGGAATTGTATCTTGCTGGACGACGGGGACGAGTGCGTATGTCCGCAGCTTATTTCTTATTCCCTGCTCTGTAAATGGTTCCGTATCGCCGTACTGCCCGCAGACAAGGAGTTGTACGCTGAGATTTACCAAACGGGGGATATGCGCCGTTGTAGTGTATGCGGTGCGCCCTTTGCTTCCAGCTCCAACCGGGCGATCTACTGCCCGGACTGCCGGAAGCGTATCACCCGCAGACAGACCGCCGAGCGCATGAGGAAACTGCGGGCGAATGTGACGCGGTAGGGGCGAAAAAAGCCTTGCTGTATGCGGATTTCCGGGTGGGAAAATATGGCGGCAAAGGATTTATACCTTTATCCCGCAAAATGACGTTCTATTGCGTCACAAACCGATCTCTGCACCCATGAGAAAAACCGGGGCGCGGTAGCTATCTGATAGCTGCCACGTCCCGGCTTTGTTGTTCTCCTTACAAGCAGGAAGTTATCGGTGTCTTTTCAATAAGAATTTAGCCAATAGAAACATAAAATATCCACAAACAATTCCTACCATATTTAGAATTATATCATCGACATCAAAACTACCGAGTTTGGTAAAAAATTGAAAAAGTTCTATTAACAGTATTGAAGCTACACCAACACAAAAAACATTTATCGCTGAACTGAATTTTTTGTATGCAATAGGCAAAAGAAAACCAAACGGGATAAATGGAATTATATTTCCCAATAAGTTTTTCAATGCCCACCACTGGGTAATGTATTTAATTTGAGTGGATATATTTCTGAACGGAATCAAATTATAATTTATTGAACCTTGCATTGAGTAGGAACTAATCCTATCAGTTAATTCATAAAATGAACCTTTGAACTTAACAACGACAAAGACAAACAATAGAGCTATATACGTCCACCAAATTATTTTTAAGGCTTTATCTTGTTTTCGCATTTGAACTCACCTCAATCTCTGATTTGTCTAATTTTGAATTGCCAATTCCTATTATATGATTTCAAAACTCAAAATGCAATAGTTTTATACGCTACCCACCGACAGCCCCGCCGAGCGCATGAGGAAACTGCGGGCGAATGTGACGCGATAGGGGGCGAAAAAAGCCTTGATTTATGCGGCTTTCCGGGAGGGGAAATGAAACAGTAAGGGATTTATACCTTTCCCCCGCAAAATGGCGTTCTATTGCGTCACAATCCAATCTCTGCACCCATGAGAAAAACCGGGGCGCGGTGGCTGTCTGATAGCTGCCACGTCCCGGCTCTTTCTATTTCATATCGCTAAATGTGTCTGCTATCCCAGCAACGAAACCCCATTGTCTTTTCATGTAACTATGCAATGGCTCCACCCTTTCTTTATAATCTGAATATACCATTTCCAAATTGTCAAAATAGTGCATGACCGCTTGCGCTACACAATAGCCGCTTTCCATTCCGGCAGAAATCCCCTCACCCATATGCTTGCTACGAAAGTTCTTCCTACTACCTACAACACCGGGAACGTCTGATTTGGCGGATTTCCGCAAAAGAAAAACGCTGCAACTGAACAAAAAATTGCAACGCTTCTTTAGCCACTATTCAATTTTAGCCGGACAAGGGCTATTTCCCCTCAACCTCTACGATCTCCCGCGCTGTTGCGGTGACTATCCGTATTCCCGTATCGCTCATATCATCCAGCAGAGCGTCAAGCTGCCGCCGCTGGGTATTTTTCCCGGCGGGCTGCTCCAAAAGGAATTGGTCTACCGAGATATTGTAGCGCAACATAAGCTCAAAGAATATCTGTAAGCTGGGGTGCTGCCCCTTATTCTCAATATTCGCAAGATAACGCGGGGATATATACATTTCGTCGCATACCTTTTTCCGGCTCTCCTTGCGCCCTTTCCGGGCTGCCTTAATTGCTTCCCCAAAAGCCTTAAAGTCGTATCGTGGTACTGGTCTTTTTGCCATATTCATTCATCCTATTACATTTTACTGTTCACCTTTCTTTTTGGATATGCTTACACAGTTCTATCAATTAGCTAAAATAATTCCTATATCCAGCAAAATTTGTCTTGAAGTTATTCGGCTGGACGCATATAATTATACTGATAAAGATTAGAGAAAGGGTGAATGAAGATGTTAGAGTATATTTCTGCCCCGGAAGCGGCGCAAAAATGGGGCATTTCAGAAAGACGGGTACAAAAGCTATGTGAGGAAAACCGCATACCCGGCGTGGCAAAATTCAGTCGCTTGTGGCTGATACCAAAGGACGCAGAGAAGCCAAAAGATGCCCGATTGAAAGCAGAAAGGAAGAAAAACTATGAATAAAGTTATAATTATTGATGATGATAAAGAACTTTGTACACTTATGAAAAAATGTGTAGAGCAAGAAAACCTTACGGCGATTATTGCTAACGGCGGCATAGAGGGCTTGCAGATGTTGGAGAAAAACAAAAATGTCTGTTCACTTATTATTCTTGATATTATGATGCCCGATTTAGACGGTTTTCAAGTATTGCAACAAATACGGCAGACAAGCAATGTCCCCGTTCTTATGCTCACTGCAAAAAGCGATGAAGAAGATAAAGTGTCCGGCTTGCGAATGGGGGCAGACGATTATCTGACAAAGCCATTTAGCATTAACGAGCTTATGGCGCGGGTCAATTCCCTTATCCGGCGTTATACCCTGCTCAATCCAATTTCCGGCACCGAAACGGATTGTATGGTGTTTCAGGGAATGACGATTGATAATCTGAATCGTCTTGTTTTTAGGAACGACGTACAAGTGGAACTTACAGGAAAAGAATTTGATCTGCTCTCTTTTCTTGCGGCAAACAAAGGGAAGGTATTTACGAAAAAGCAGATTTATACCCATGTATGGGAGGAAGAATATGCTTTTGATGATAGCAATATCATGTCTTTTATCAGCAAATTACGAAAAAAAATTGAACCAGACCCGGAACACCCTTTTTATATTTTAACCGTCCGCGGCGTTGGTTATCGTTTTAACAGGGAGGCATAACATGAATGTTAATCTGTTTTTATTGATTGCGTTTTGTATCGCACTTTTATTTATCTTGTTTCTTGTCACAAAACTTAGGCGTGTACGGGGACAACTATCTATTATCGAAGAAGCCCTTGAAGATATAAAA
>VSNG01000015.1:0-26126 GCA_009774175.1 Lachnospiraceae bacterium
TGCCCTATCCGTTTTATAGTAATTCTTATCAAATCACGAAATTTAACGGTGTTTTTTTCCGCCCAATGGTTTTTTATGAATAATTTTGAAGTAATTTGTAAACAAACCGTGAACAAAAAAAGGAGATTTTTTTACTATGAGTAAGTACGAAACACTTTCGGAACAACTTACACAACAGATTGTCAAAAATCTGAAGCAGGGTATTACCGCACTGCCAACCGAAGCGCAGATTGCCGGACAGTATCACGTCAGCCGCCAGACCGTGCGGGCCGCGCTCTCCCTTCTGCGCGAAAAGGGACTGATCGAAAGCCGGCAGGGAAGCGGCTCCTACGCCACCGGCCTTTCCCCCGACGCTTCCGGAAATATCATTCCCATTTTGATTGCCAGCAGTCAGGAATACATCTATCCCCATTTGCTCACCGATATCCGTTCTTCTCTTGCCGAGGGAGGTTATCAGTTACAGGTTTATCCTACAGACAACGATCCTTATACGGAAAGAAAGCTTCTCCTTTCCCTGCTGGAGACGCCTCCACGCGGCCTGATCGCCGAGGGCTGCCAGAGTACGCTTCCAACGCCGAACGCCGATCTCTTCGAAAAGCTGAAAAGCGAAGGCACGCGCCTCCTCTTTCTGCATAATAAATATGAGGCGCTGCCGGATGCAGTCTGCGTCAAGGACGACAACTACTACGGCGGATATCTTCTGGCCGGTCATCTTGCAGAGCTTGGACACACCTGCATCGCCGGACTGTTTAAGATGGATGACAGGCAGGGCCCCGAACGCTATCACGGCGCCATATCCTGCCTTCGCGACCTGGGATTAAGCTTTTCGGATTCTCATGTGGGATGGTTTGTATCGTCAGACATTGACGCGCTGGAAAGGAAACAGGACACCGGCTTTCTCGCCGCCTTTATCAGAGAACGTCTGCCCGGCTGCTCCGCCGTTATCTGCTACAATGACGAAATCGCCTACTGGCTGATGAAGGAGCTCTCCTACACCCACATCCAGATCCCACGGGACATCTCCGTAGTGTGCTTCGACAACAGCTATCTGAGCGACTTAAGCCGGATACGCATTACCACGCTGACACATAAACCCCATGAAATGGGCAGCTGCGCGGCCAAAAGCATGATTCATTTGTTACAGGGGATTCCCGTGGTATCTCAGGAAATCCCCTGGACGCTGGTGCGTAAGGAGAGCGACGGGCCCGCTCATTTTTAATTCCTGGCGCCCGCTCGATATTCCCTTGGCGTACATCCCTGCGTCTTCTTAAATACAAAGCTGAAATAGTGGGAATCCTTATAGCCTACCTCCTGCGCGATCTCCCCGGTATGCATCTGGGTCTGCCGCAAAAGCTTTTTCGCCCTTTCCATGCGTTTACCCGTCACATACTCCACAAAAGTCACCTGCATGGCGCGGGAAAAAATAGCGCTGAAATAATTGGCGCTTACATTCACTTCTCCGGCTACCAGATTCAGGGAAAGTGTCTCCTGCGAATAGTTTTCTTCTATATAAGAGAGGGCTTTCTTTAAAATCCTCTCGCTCTGGTTATTCGACTCCCTGTCCCGCAGCTCCAGCGCTTTTTCAATCAGCCCGCAAAAATAGTCCCGCAGCTCTTCCACATTGTACTGCCTTTCCGCCGTCAGCCCCTCTTCACCCATGAGCTGTAACAGTTCCTCCTTTGTGCATCCCAGAGACTCCACATAGGAAACCGTCACAAACCAGATGTGAAGGGTTAGGTAATTGCGAAACATGGCCGACTGCAAAGCCTCTCCCACAGCGCCAAGATAGTTCTCCACATAATCCGCGATCTCATCCTTTTCGCCCCGCATCAGGAAATCCCGCATCAGCTCCGCATCCATCTTTGCAGAATCTATGTCTCCGATCCTGCCGCCTTCTTCCTTGCCGGGCACGTTAATCCGCACCGTCTCCCCGGTAAAAACATGCTGCCCGGGCATCAGGAAGCGATACGCAAAAAGATGATTCACATTGCTGTAACACTCCGCCAGCAGGCTTAATCTTTCTACCGGTTCTCCCATCGCCACATACCAGTCCAGCGTTTCCTGCGCCGGCTGACAGATACGCTCCACATTCTCCAGATATCTGGCCGAAAGCTCCGGCATCTGTTCCAGACTGCCTTTGATCAGCACACCGTAAGTATTTACATTCCACCGAAAAACCAGATTTTCCGGGTAGCGTATAAAATAATGCAAAAGCTCCTCCCGTTTTCTGGCAAAATCCTCCGACTCCATTCCGGCAGCGCCCTCCGTACGCTTTTCCTGTAAATTAAACATTAATATATTATAACAGGCCGCATTGATTTTCAGGGAAAGCCTTGACGCCTCCTCGTAAATCTCCTGTACCGGCATACGGCCCTCAAATATTTTCACGAAAAAATCCGTTCTGGAAAACTGCTCGTATTCTCTGGACTCGCTCTGAAACTTCTCCTGATAGGTCTTCTGTTCCCGTTCATTTTCAATCTTTGTCTTGAGCTCCGCCAGAACCTTCTGCATGGCCGCTCTTGTAATCGGTTTTAAAAGATACTGCTCCGCCCCAACAAGAATCGCTCCTCTTGCGTACTCAAAATCATCATATCCGCTGATGATAATAATTTTCATATCAGGAAATTCCTGATGCACAAGACGGCTCAGAGAGAGCCCGTCCATAAAAGGCATTTTGATATCCGTAAGCAGAACATCCGGCTTTGTTTTCTGTATGAGAGGAAGCGCCATCTCCCCGTCGCTGGCCTCTCCCACAAATTCATAACCGTACTGCTGCCAGGGTATATTATCCCGAAGGCCCTCCCTGACAATGCTCTCATCTTCCACCAGAAACACTTTCAGCATTTGCTTCTCCCTTCCGTTCCCGTCTGCCGTCCGGCAGCCGTCTAGTCGCTTCTCTCCTCCAGATCTAGTAGCTTCTCTCCTCCAGAATTTCCCTGGTTACATTCTCCATGGTGAAAACGTCCTCTTTCACATAATATTGCTTCTCAACCGGCTCCCCGGCCTCCAGCATATCAATAACCTGCAACAGATATTCCCCCTGATTTGGGTTACACTCGATATCCACATTTATCGTTCCGTCCGCCACCATTTCCAGCGCGCCCGCTACCGCGTCAAAGGAGATTATCATAATGTCACCGTTTACTCCCACCGTCTGCCCGGACTCTTTAATCGCCTCAATAGCGCCAAACGTCATATCGTCGTTTTGAGAAACCACCACGTCAATATCCGGGTATCTGCTCAAAAATCCCCGCATCACTTCCTTACCCCTGGTGGAGGTAAACTCCGCGCACTTCTGTTCCAGTATATTCCAGTTTTCATGTTTATTCGCCACCAAATCAAACCCGACCGTGCGCCCAAGCTGTGAAGAGGAGCCTTCCGTACCCGTAAGCACCACAATATTGACAGGCTCCTGCGTCCGCCCCCGCTTTCGCAGCTCCTGTTCCAGCCAGTGTCCGGCCTTCTCCCCCTCTTCCACAAAATCACTGCCAACGCAGGTAACATACAGGCTCTCGTCCTCAACATCAACGCTCCGATCCATAAGAATAACGGGAATCCCCGCCTCCTTCGCCTCCTGCAATACCGTCTCCCAGCCGGTTTCCACCACGGGAGAAAAAATAATATAGTCCACCCTCTGAGAAATAAAACTTCTGATCGCTTTTAACTGGTTCTCCTGTCTCTGTCTGGCGTTATTATATATCAGAAAATATCCGTTTTCCTGTGTAAAGGCATTCTGCACCGATTCTGTATTGGCCGTCCGAAAGCCGGACTCGCTGCCAAGCTGCGATACGCCCACCACAATCTGGTTTTCCTTCTCAACCTGAGTCGTCTCGTCAATGTCCGTAAAAAGCCTGCTTCCGAACATCATAAGCATCAGAACAAGTACAAGGAGTATTCCAATTACGGCAATACCGTAAGATTTTTTCCGAAACATGTCAGCCCTCCCTTTCCACCGTGTACGGCACCGCCGGAATCACAATTTCCACACGGGTTCCCTTTCCTTTTATCGAGTCGATCCGCATGCCGTACTCCGCGCCAAAGTTCATACGGATTCTCTCGTTGACGTTGGCAAGGCCAAAGCCTTTTTCCGTATCCTTACAGGGTTTCTTAATCTCCTCCTGCAGCTTACGAAGCTCTTCCTCCTCCATACCAACACCGTTATCCTCCACGGTAAAGTGCACTTCATCCCCGCACAACCTGCCCGTTACCAGAATACGGCCCTTCGCGCGCTTATATTTGATCCCGTGGTAAAGGGAATTTTCCACCAGAGGCTGCAGGGTCAGTTTCAAAATCTGATATCGGTAAAGCTCCGAATCAATTTCAATCTCATATTCCAGAATATCCCGGTAACGCACCTGCTGGATTTCCAGATAACTCTTAATATGAAGTTCCTCCTCCTGAATCGTGATATATTCTTTTCCCTTACTGAGTACCAGCCGGAAAAACTCTGACAGGGACATAACCATATTTACCGCCTTATCGGAATCGTTCCCTTCAATCAGCCACACGATTGTATCCAGCGTATTATAAAGGAAATGCGGATTGATCTGCTCCTGCAAAAGACGCAGATCCGCCTTGCGCATTTTTCTCTCGTCCTCCTTAATCTTTGACACCAGCCCCTCCAGACTCTCCGTCATGCTGTTTACGCTTTCCGCCAAAACCGCCACCTCATCCTGTGATTCCACTCTGGCTCTTGCGGAAAAGTCTCCCTTTGCAACCTGCTGCGTCACCTTGGACAGCACCTTAATCGGACTTGTAATATCAGTCACAATCATGACAATCAGAACGGCCACCATAAGAATCAGGGCGGCCAGCATTCCGCCGCAAAACAGCGTAAAGCTGTGCACCCTCACATTCAGCTGGCTGGTCAGATGCTCCATGCTTTTTGTCTGATAATAAATATAATACTGGATATTATCCTGAATCAGCTCCGTCAGGATATATATATTATTCTCAAGCATGACAATGTTCGTATCATACCCCACGTCTGTTTCCAGATTCATCCGAATATCGTCCACCCGATCTTCCAATGTATCAATATTGCGCAAAAGAATCTGCAGTCTGACGCGGCTGTCACCATCCATGGTAATACTCATGAGGTTGTTAAATTCCTCCCGCAGTTCGTCAAGCAGTACATAGGGATCCGCCAGGCTTCCATCGCTCCCCACCGTATCGAAAGTCACTGCGCCCACCACCAGTTTATAGAGGCTTTCGTCCATCTCCTCTTTAAAATTCAGATTATAGTTATTCGCCACCGTCAGATTTTCCACAATGGCGTCATAGGCGCTGCTGTAGCTGTGCAGGGCATAGACCAGATACAGCGACATCACAAGAAAAGGAACTCCCGCTGCCAGCGAGAGCAGAATCAGCTTATATTTAATGGAATACTTGACTTTTTCAGACTGCATACGGCCTTCTCCTTTTCCATTTCATTTTACCAATCTTTTGGCAAAAGATAAAGCGTTTGCAATATTTTCCGCAAAGGTGTATGATTATCATGTATATACTTTTTCAGAAAAATGTTAATGAAAGAATCCGCTGATGAAAGAACATTCCGCTTTATCTACCATCTATGAAAATATATGCCGGGATACTGGAAAGCAAAATGAGTCTGCAAAGCTGATTGCCGTAGTGCGCATGCTGACGCTCTCTATGCTGATCCATTCCTTTGTGTGCTGTATCCTTGTTTCCCTTACAGGACACACGGAAGCGCTTGCTTTCTCCCTGATTTCTCCCGTTTTGTTTCTGGCTATTTTTGTGCTGTCATATCGCTGCGGCACATTTGTTTCCTATTGCATTCTGAACGTCTGCACTTTATTCTGGACGGTTATGAACGTATATTATTTCGGCTGGAATATTGGTATACAGCACTTTCTTGTCGTACTTCTTGTGTTTTTGTTCTTTTCCAAATACAGGCACGAGGCGGCTAAGATTATTTACTGCGTATTTCTCTTTGCCCTGCGCCTGATTCTGTATTATTACTGCCGTTCCCACGAACCGATTGCCGTTCTTGATGCCGGTCTGAGCAACGCCCTGCAAACCGTTAATACTTTTTTTATTTTTCTGTCTCTGGGACTGATTGCCTATCTGTTCAGTTCCACAACGCAGGAAATGGAAGGAAAACTGATCGAATACAACCGAAAGCTGATGAAGCAGGCCAACACCGATACGCTGACCGGCCTGTACAACCGCCGCCGCACCATGGAGTATCTGGACTCGCTTCTTAAAAACGCAGAGTCCCAGATCAGCATCTGCCTGTGTGATATTGACCATTTCAAGCGCGTCAACGATACCTATGGTCATGATGTGGGCGACGTGGTTCTGACTACCATTTCCGACACTTTTCGGAAGAGACTGCCTCCCGATACCTTTATTTCCCGTTGGGGCGGCGAAGAGTTTCTTCTGATTTTTCCGCGCCTGAATGGGGATGAAGCGGGAACGGCGCTGGAAATACTCCGGCAAAAAATCAGAGACCTTGTCTTTGACGGCGGTTCGGAAAAATTCACCATCTCCCTGACCTTCGGATTGGTAGAATACGATTTCCACAGCGATATTACCACGCTTTTGAAAGAAGCCGACGAAAAGCTGTACGTCGGTAAAGAAAACGGACGTGACCGGATCGTCTTCTGATCCGGTCATTATTTATGCTTCTCTTTCATATAGTAATACAAATCTCTTTCTGTAGGTGTTTTCTTGAAACGATCCCTTTCCCTTTTGCAATGGAGCCTGACTCTGGCTCTCTTTACCCTTATCAGTTTTCTGACTCTGCACTGGTATAACCGCACGCATCAGGATGCAAAATTTACCGCATTTGCAGAGGAGTTTTTTCTGGACGAGGTGCAGGCAAATCCCATTCATTTTCATTATACCATTGACAATCCGTCCTCTTACGGTATCGACGAGCGCTCCCTCACCCTGCCCGTTTATCAGGCCGGATCGGCTGCCAATGACGTCTATGCGCTTGCCAGAGCAAAAGAATGTTTAAGCGCAATAGACCCCGAATGCTTGTCGGCCGAAAACGAAAACCTCTATGGCCTTTTAGACAGCTATCTTACCGCCTCAGCCGGCGCCGCAGCCTATCCCTATCTTTCGGAGCCTCTTTCTCCCTCATCAGGCGTTGCCTCGGAGCTTCCTGTGCTGCTTTCCGAATATCGCCTGGACGACAAGGCTGATATTCAAAACTATCTGTCAATTCTCGACCAGATTCCCGAATATTTTAACGGGCTTCTCCTGTACGAAACTGAGAAAGCACAGGCCGGACTTTTTATGTCTGATAGAACTGCGGATCGCGTCATTGCTCAGTGTACCCACATTCTGGACCCCACCTCTCTGGAAAACGGCACGCACTTTCTGGCTGTTACATTCAGGGACCGTTTGGAACGGCTGGTGGAGAAAAATATTCTGTCGGAAAAAGAAGCGGCTTCTTACGCTTCCGAACACGACCGCCTGCTGACCACAGTTCTTGCTCCCGCTTACGATCATCTGGCCGACGGACTGACCTTATTAAAGGGAAGCGGAAAAGATACCTGCGGGCTGGCAGGTCAGGAAAACGGCAGAGAATATTACCAGGCGCTGGTTCGTCTGCGCACCGGCTCCTATCGCGATATATCCGAAATCAAACAGCTTTTGGCCAGAGATATACGATTTAACTATGAATCTCTGTTTACGCTTCTTGCCGCCAATCCCGGCCTGAAAAATATGATTGTTGAAAACCCTTCCCTTATGCCGGAAATGACGCCGGAGGAAATCCTCTCAAGCTTACAGGCCAAAATCGGCAGTGAATATCCTTCCATTCCCGCAGATGAAAACAGCGCGCCCATTCACTCCACCATAAAATATGTGGATGCCAGTATGGAAGCCTACAGCGCACCCGCCTTCTATATGATGCCGCCCATCGACAACATCTGCGAAAACCTGATCTATCTGAACGCAAAGGACACACAGGACGATCTCGCCCTCTACACCACACTGGCCCATGAAGGTTATCCCGGCCATCTCTATCAGACCGTTTACAGCAAACGCTATCAGGATCAGGAAGGGATTCTTCCGCTTGGCAGCGTCCTGTACTATGGCGGCTTTGTAGAGGGCTGGGCAATGTATGTGGAGCTGGCCTCCTACGACAACGCTGTCGAACTGGCAGGAGAGGCACACCCCGAGGCGGCCGCCTACTATCAGGTGTGCCGCCTGGACCGCCAGTTCCGGCTCGGTCTCTATTCTCTTTTGGATATTGCCATCCACTATGACAACGCTACTCTGGCGGATGTACAGAAGCTCTGCTTTGCTCTTGGAATAAACGACAGCGCAAACCTCTCCGCCCTTTATCAGTATATTGCGGAGGAACCCTGCAATTATCTGAAATACTATCTGGGATATCTGGAAATTCTGGAATTAAAAAGACAGGCGGCCGTCCTCTGGTCTGATACCGACCCGGTAACCGCCACCTACGATAACACGGAATTTCTATACAAGTTTCATACGTTTCTGCTGCAAAACGGCCCGGCAGATTTCAGAACGCTTGCCAGACGCCTGGCCGTCTGGGAGAATCAGGAGACTTCCCTGAAAAAACGGGTAAGCTTTGACAATGCCTTTTCCAGAGCCTGCTGTTCCTCCCCTGTAAGTTCTTTCAGAACCGCCTCAATCATCTCCTCGTGGAACCTGCGATGATGAAGGTAGGCCTTTTGGCCCTTTTCCGAAAGAGAAATCAACACAACCCGCCGGTCCTCCTCACTGCGGGTTCTGTTGACATAGCCTTTTTTGACCAAGCTGTTGACCGATATGGTCAGTGTTCCCGTGGTAACCTCCAGCTCCCTCGCAACACTGGTCATATTCTTTGCCCCCTCCGGGCCAATTGCCTCCATGACGTGCATATCGTTCGACGTCACGTCACGGTATTCTTCCGTTCGGATCGCCCGCTCTTCCAGTGTGTTAATATCACGGAACAGCCTGACCAACACCTCGTTTAATGTATGATTGATGTTCATCGCGTCCTCCAAGTCAGCGCAACCTGTTTTCAATTCAGTGTATCAAAAAATAGTTTGAAAGTCAAACTTTTTGAGGAATTATTCCTCTCCCCAAAGTACTAATTATAAAATTGCAGTTTATAATTTCTTTCGTTTTTCTTTCGAATTCTGACACATCCCATTCACAAATAGTCTGTATAGTAATAATTGTAGTTAAGACAGAGCCAGTTAAGACAGAGCCGGATCAAAATATTCGGCCCGCAGGAATTACATACTAAGATTCTTTGGCGGTGGTTATACTACACTTACAATGAAGTCGCCGGTGCTGACCTGGTGCCGATCGGCTTCGACTAACCAAAACAGTGCGTTTTACCAAATGCCTGTTGACATATATTTGAACCAACATTTCTATCCTTCTCACACACCAGAAACGGCGCCCGCAAGGCGCCGTTTCTGTATTATATCATGATGTCAAATGCCGTGATCTCCGGCAGCCTGCATCTTTCACACAACATTCACCACGATTCCAAGACATGCAGACAATATAATCAGCAAAACAGGAGACGGCGCTTTCTTTCCCATCTTCTTTACCAGATACCCCATCCCCCACAATATGCAAAATATCAAAATTCTTTCATAACGTATGTCTAGCGAATCCGTCACCTGCCTGATGCCGCAAAAAGCGCTCAATCCGACAGCAAGCCCCGTCTCCAGTATCAACGCCGCGATGCAGGGTCGGACACCGTCAAGAAAAGCATTGACACCGGCATACTTTAACAGATTGTTCATACAGACGGTAATAAGCAGTATTATGATAAAGGCAGGCGTTATAACGCCCAGCGTAGCAAGAACCGCGCCTGGGAAATTTCCCTGTGAAGCACCCACAAAAGTAGCCATATTCACCGCAAGAGGCCCCGGCGTGGATTCGGAAACGGCAATAAACGCCATAAACTCACTCTCCGACATCCAGTTGTTTTTCAGTACTGCCTCCCGTATCAACGCTATCATACCATAGCCGCCGCCAAAAGAAACCGCGCCAATTTTTAAGAACTCCCAGAATAATTGCAGATAAATCATTTCTTATCCTTCTTTCGCCGCCTTAATTGAATCAAATACGCTGCAACCCCCATCATTCCGCAGATCAGAATATAAAAAACTGTCGAAAAATCCACAGACAGGACGGAAAAGGCGAGCATTGTAACAAATACTGTAATTCCCAACACCATGTTAAACAGCGTTTTACGCACACCCTTTATCATCTGTGTGGCGGCAGAAAGGATCAGATATACCACACAGGCCTGTATCCCGTCAAGCGCATAGCTCACATAGGACAGTTCCAAAAAATTTTCAAAGAAGGAGGAAATAAGATAGATAATCGCAAAAGAAGGAATACAGACCGCAATCGTCGAAGCCAGGGCGCCGCCGAATCCGGCTGTCCGACAGCCAATATAGGTGGCACAGTTTATGGCTATGGGCCCCGGCGTAGATTCCGCTATGGCCGCCATATCAAGAAATTCATCGTCTGTTATCCACTGCTTTTTTGAAACAAATTCATTTTTCAGCAGGGCAATCATGGCATAGCCGCCCCCGAATGTAAATATGCCGATTTTAAAAAAGGATAAAAACAGCGTTACAACTTTTCTCACAGCGCAGCCTCTCTTATGCATCCGAGCAATCATCATATTCTTCCCATACCAGAATATCTCCTTTTCCGGCACAGGTCAAATGCTTTTATCCCACCAGTCTTCCCGCCAGCACAATGCTCGCCGCAATCCCCGCAAACGTGGCAAGCAGCGCGCCCTTTAAAGTGTGACGCGTTCTGGTGACTCTTGCCGCAAGAAAGTATACGCTCATGGTGTAAAAGATTGTCTCCGTACAGCTCATCATGATAGAAGTCGTAAGCCCGATCAGGGAATCCGGCCCGTGATTTTTAAAAATATCAAGTACAAGCCCGGTAGCCGCCGAGGAAGAAAACATCTTCACAAACATAAGAGGCACAAGCTCAGGGGAAAATCCCAGTCTTCCCGCCACACCGCCAAAAAGTCCTCCGACAAATTCCAAAAATCCCGAAGCCCTCAAAACACCCACAGCCACCATAAGGCCGATCAGCGTAGGCATGATCTGTATTACCGTATGAAAACCGTCTTTTGCGCCTTTGATAAAATCCTCATACACATTACAACGGTTGGAGATACCGTAAGCTACAATATAAAAAAGAATCACCGGAATAATAATATTGGATATATTGGACAGAACAGATGCCATGGGTACGCTCACGAAATACTTTTATAAAAATCTATGCGGGAAAAATCATGTTTATCCCAGAAAGGCAATGTGCTATACTGAGTTGTAGTCATATTAAGCACAAAAAGAGGTACTCATGCCGCAATCCAATTTAACTGTTCTGGCCGCATTGATCGGCCTGATCGCCTTTATGGCGGTTCTTACCATTTTAATAAATGTATTTCTGCGCCACAGACGGGACCGTCGCATCAGCAGAATGGACGAGCTGGAAGGCCATGAATTTGAATTTTTCTGCGCGGATCTTCTGAAAGCGCAGGGCTTTATCGACGTAGAGGTGACACGGGGAAGCGGCGATTTCGGCGTGGATATTCTGGCGGAAAAGGACGGCGTCACCTACGCAGTTCAGTGCAAACGCCATACTGCTCCCGTAGGTGTAGAAGCAGTGCTGTGTACCTATGGCGGACTTGCCTACTACGAGCGCATGGTGGGCGTCATTATGACGAACCAGTACTTTACCGCTCCCGCGGTAGAGGCCGCAAAGAAGCTGCGGATTCTGCTTTGGGACAGAGGATATCTTGACGCGATGATAGACGAAAACAAATTATAATAAAAGGAGCGCCTTATGAATAATCTGAAAAAATATGCTTTAAACGAAATCCCCCACTACAAAGTACACGGCCGCACCGTTCCCGGAGCAAACCCTCTGCCGCTCTTCTTTAACGGAAGCGCAGTGGAACTGAACGTATCCGGCGCAGAGCTGTGGGCCGACCTGGAAGTCAGCTGGCAGAACCTGGAAATGTGGGTTACGGTGGAAATAAACGGAGAACTGATGAGCCGCCAGATGCTCATGCCGGGAACCTGCTCCCTGTGTCTGTTTCGGGGCATGACACCGAACACTGTGAAAAATGTACGCCTTACAAGAGAATTGCAGGCCATGACAGAGGACGAGGACTGCTGTCTGATCGTCCATGGTTTTCAGACGGACGGGGATTTTCACCCCGTGGCAAAAGGAAAGTATACGCTTGAATTTGTGGGCGACAGCATTACTTCCGGCGAAGGAACCTACGGCGCAATTGGTGAAGCAGACTGGATTCCCATGTATATGAGTTACAGCCGCGACTACGCGAAAATGACAGCAGAAGCCCTCGGCGCGGATGCTTTTATAATCTCCAAAGGCGGCTGGGGCGTTCTAAGCGGCTGGGATAACAATCCCGACTCCAATATCCCCTCCCGCTACGAGCAGCTCTGCGGCCTTTGTTGCGGCAAACGAAATGAAAGTCTGGGCGCATTTAAGCCCTATGATTTTTCTCTGCGAAAAATCGACGCTGTGATCGTCAATCTTGGCACCAACGACGCTTCTGCTTTTCAGCAGCCTGCCTGGCACGATCCCGCCACAGGCCGAACCTTCAAGCAGCGCCTGAATCCTGACGGCACTTTTCAGGCGGACGACCTGAAGCGCTTTCAGGATGCGGTAATATCTTTCCTGAAAACGCTTCGCAGACACAATCCGCAGGCGCACATTATCTGGTGTTATGGCATGCTTGGTTATGACCTGACTACAGCCATCAACGACGCTATCAGCCGTTACACCAAAGAAAACGGCGACCACAATCTCATCTTTTTACAGCTGCCGAACACGACGGCCCAAACAGTGGGCTCTAACGATCATCCCGGCGTGCTCTCGCATCGCCGGGCAGCGCAGGTGCTGATTGAATATTTACAGGATTATTTTTCCGGGAACTGACTCGCTCCAAGGGCATCCATTATCTATCTCTCCAGCTCCAGCATACCAAGCTTTAACGCTCCCATAATGCCCTGCTTATCGTCAAGACTCTGCACTACAATATAGCTGTCCAGATCCTCCAGCTCTTTTGTCCTGATATAACCGTTTAATAACGTTTTAAATTTCTCCCGCACCAGCTGCAACAGCTGTGTCTGATGCATCACGCCGCCGCCAAGTATAATGCGCTGGGGAGAAACGAGCATGGTATAATCCACAAGCGCCTGCGCAATGTACTCCGCCTCCATCTCCCAGACCTCCGGCCTGTCGGCAAGGTCGATGGCCTTTTTCCCCCATCTGCCCTCAATTGCAGGCCCCGCCGCAAGTCCTTCCATACAATTTTTATGGAAAGGGCAGAAGCCTTCGTAAGTATCCTCGGGAAGCTTGCTTAAAAGAACATGGCCCCCCTCCGGGTGCATCATGCCGTGCAGCAGTTTCCCATCAACGATCACGCCCACACCTACGCCGGTGCCGATGGTAATATAAATACAGCTGTGCAGCCCCTTCGCGATCCCCCAGGTATACTCGCCAAGCGCAGAACCGTTGACGTCTGTGTCAAACCCAACCGGCACGCCAAGTTCCTTTTTAAACGTTCCCACCATGTCAAAATTCTGCCATGCAAGCTTCGGCGTCGTCGTGATGTAACCGTATGTCTCGGAATCCCTGTTCACATCAATCGGACCAAAGCAGGCGATGCCAAGCGCCTCAATCTCTTTCCCCTTAAAAAATGCAAGCAGTTTCGGTATGGTAATTTCGGGCGTCTCCGTAGGAATCGAAACCTGCTCCATAATTTCCCCGTTTTCATTGCCGATGGCGCAAACCATCTTCGTGCCGCCTGCCTCCAATGCTCCAAGTCTCATCTGTTCTGTCCTCCTTTTTTTATTTACCTGATGCCCGATCAATCTCTCTCGCAACAAACACGCCGCTGGCAGAAGCATGCGACAGAGAATGTGTCACACCGCTGCCGTCCCCGATAATATAAAGTCCCTTGTGTTTTGTCTCGAGATGCTCGTCGATCTCCACTTCCATATTATAAAATTTCACCTCCACACCATAGAGCAGCGTGTCGTCGTTTGCAGTGCCCGGCGCTATCTTATCAAGCGCATAAATCATCTCAATAATGCCGTCCAGAATCCGTTTGGGCAGCACCAGACTCAGGTCGCCCGGCGTCGCTGCAAGAGTCGGCTCAATCAGGCCCTCCGCAATCCGCTTCGCGTTACTCCTTCGACCGCGTACCAGATCGCCAAACCGCTGTACAATGACGCCGCCGCCCAGCATATTGGAAAGCCTTGCAATACTCTCCCCGTATCCGTTACTGTCCTTGAAAGGCTCCGAGAAGTGCTTCGCCACAAGCAGGGCAAAGTTTGTATTCTCCGTCTGTTTCTCCACTCCCTCATAGCTGTGGCCGTTTACCGTCACAATCCCGTTTGTATTCTCAGTAACCACGATTCCGTGCGGATTCATACAGAAGGTTCTCACATTATCCTCAAACTTCTCCGTCCGATAAACGATCTTACTCTCATACAGTTCGTCCGTCAGGTGGGAAAAGATTACCGCCGGAATTTCCACCCGCACACCGATATCCACTCGGTTTGATTTCGTTCTGATGGCAAGATCCTCGCATACCTTCTCCATCCATTTGCTTCCGCTTCTCCCCACGGATATGACGCACCTGTCACATTCATGAGCCTCCTGATCGGCAATGACACGAAATCCGCTCTCGGTCCGCTCTACCGCTCTGATCGGCGTATCGAAGTAAAAAGTCACCTTATTCTTCAATTCCGCATAAAGATTTTCCAATACCACATAGTTAATATCCGTCCCCAAATGGCGCACGGAGGCATCCAGCAGATTCAGGTTGTTTTGCAGGCAAAGCTTCTTAAAATGCGTGCCTGCCGTAGAATACAGCTTCGTCCCCTCACCGCCGTATTTCATATTGATCTCATCCACATAGCGCATCAGCTCAATGGCCTGCTTTTTCCCTACATACTCGTGAAGAGTCCCTCCAAAGTCATTGGTAATATTATACTTTCCGTCTGAAAAAGCGCCCGCACCGCCAAATCCGCTCATAATTGAACAGCTGGAGCAGCCCACACAGGATTTTACTTTATCGCCGTCTATGGGACAGCGCCGCTTTTCCAACGCGTGCCCCGATTCAAATACCGCTATCTTTAAATCCCTTCTTTTCTGCGTCAGCTCGTAAGCCGAATAAATACCGCCCGGCCCCGCACCGATAATTATCACATCATATTTCATAAATCACGCCCTCCGTTTTCATCGTACCATAAATGACCGCATGGAGCAACGCCATTCACCTTCTCTTCCTTCCGGCGATTCATTTTCTTTTCTTTCCGGCAATATACCATATTCCAGTCGCCGTCACAATCGCCGCCATCACCACAATCGCTATTCCGGCCGCATTCCGCATGCTGCTGTCCTTGCCGGGCTTATGATCAGAGCTCACCGCTTCCTCGGGCTCCCAGTCCATGTAAGCGATTGCACAGGGCGTAAATTTATCAGTAGAAAAGGTGATCGTAGCCGGATCCTCATCCTCATCCACCAGCTGCGCAAGCTCCTGACTCCCATCCCTCATCGTATGGAGCCTCAGCACATAAAACCTCCTGTCCTCTGCCTGCAATGGCTTCGGAACATGAATCACCACCTTTATTTCTTCCGAAATCTCAGAAACCGATCTTGTTTTATTGTTCTTTGTCTCCTCCAGCGTCACCTCAAAGTGCCGTCCGACCGTCATGCCGGGAAGCTTTTTTTCCTCAAATACAGCTTTTATCTCCTGCGGCGCTTTCCCCTCCATATCCTTAATGGAAAGATCCAGAGCCACCGGCAGCTCACCCTGTAGCATCAAAAGCTCTTCTTCCCCGCTTAAAAGCTGCCCCGCAGCGGATTCTAAACCGTAAACGCCGAAATTTTCCTGTCTGCCGTCTGCAAAATCATTGTGGACGGCAATCTGCAAATCCCCCGTTTTCAACGCTCCCGCCAGTAATTCGCCCTCTTTCTTTTCTGCAATCAGCCGCTCCGCCTCCTCCACGGATATATGCAGTGCGGCAAGGGTTCCCGCAGACTTTTCTTCCTCCGGCATGGCAGCATCCTTCTGATCCGTCTCTTCTTGCTTCCGCGCGCCGTCCTCCTGCGGTTTCTTTTCGGGATCGTCACTGTTATCCGCCGCATCTTTCTTGTCCTGCTTATTCGTTCCGTCCTGCTTATCTGTTTCGTTTTTGTTTTCTTCTTTCTTTGTCTGATCCGCTTCCGGTTTCTCAGGGTCATCCTGCTTTGGCGCCTCCTCAAAATCTGCGGAAATGGTATGATCTCCTCTGACATTTGTGAAATTAAAGGAGGCCGTCTTTCCTATCTCGATTCCATCCACATACACCGTGCGAATCGTATAACCCTTATCAGGCGTAATCGTATACATAACGCCCGACCCTTCCGTAACTGTGGTTTTCCCTTCCGGCGTAACAGTACCGTTGGTGGAAGATGCGGACGCCGTAATGGTATAGGTTTTCACTTCCTTCTTTTTAAATACGGCGGTAAAGGCTCTGTCCCCCGTAATATTCCCAACTTCCATCCGCCTGTCCCGGCTTACGGTATTTCCGTTCTCCGTCCAGCCGTCAAACTCATACCCCTCCTTCGGCGCCGCCTCCAGAACAATATTTTCCCCGTACTTCACTGTCCTGCTCTCAGTGGCCGTCCCGCCATCGGCGTTATTCACATTTATCGTAACCCGGCAGTCGACAGGCTTAAATTCCGCCACATAGGTGGCATCGCTGCGAATATTATCCACCACATACCGGGCGTCCTGAGAAACTCTGTTGTTATTAAGCAGCCATCCTTCGAAAGTAAAACCGTTATTCGGCGCCGCCGTAATCACAGCATAGCCACCCTCTTTGACCGCGCCGCTTCCAAATACGGATCCGCCGTTATCGGGAGATGCCTGCAACTGTATGTAATAGGTGGATGCCTGTATGGTCGCCAGAGCTGTCGCACTGTAATTGCTGTCCTGTTTTGAAACCGCCTTCACCACCAGAGAGGCAGCCGCCTCATCGGAAGCCACATTCAAAACGCCGTTTCCGTCGATAAACGTATTTCCGCTGGTCTGTCCGGAAACGCTCCATACGACTTCTTTGCTGTAATTATTTTCCCCGGTCACAGCAGCCGCAAACGCGCATGTGGCATTTTTTGAAACAACAGCGGTTCCGGGAGAAATACTGACCGATGTGACTCTGGGCCGTTCCTCTTCCACGGGAAGCGCACCCATACCGATCTGCGCGGCGCAGCATGGAAAAGTCAGAGAAAAGAACATCTGCACAACACATAGTAAAGCACCGATACCGTACATGGCTTTCCGTTTCATATTTTCCCTCCCGCAGCCGCGCTACTTCTTACGTTCCCGTTTATTCTCGTACATTCTTTCGTCCGCCTCCCTCAGCGCCTCCTGATAACCGTCTTTTTCTTTCATCAGGCCAAAACCGAAGGAAAATTTAAGTGTAACGTTGACCTCATCGTTTAAGTCCGCCGTCTTTTTATCCTGTATTTCCTTAAAATCCTGTAATGCCGCTTCCAGCTCGCCCGCACTGGCATATCCATATAAAAACAGCACAAATTCATCGCCGCCCAATCTGGCAGCCACACATCCCCTTGTCCCCACGCCCGCGATAAGCTCCGCAATGGCCCGTAAATATACGTCTCCCGCGTCATGCCCGTAGGTATCGTTTATCACTTTTAAATTATCCGCATCAATCATGACAGCCGCACTGCTGCCAAGCTCCTCCGGCTTTTCAAACAATGCGGACAGCCTCTGTTCCAGTCCGCGGCGGTTATACAGGCCGGTGAGCAGGTCCATATCCCTCTCCGCCTCAATTTCCTTGCGTTTGTTGACGCTCTCCGTTACATCAATCACAACGCCGAATACTTCATGATGATCCCGGATCTCTTCCAGCTTCACATACCGATCTCTGACGCCAAAGGTTTCCGGCTCTCCCGCAACGGGATTTTTACGAACTTCGTCAATAAACCGTTGAAAGCTTCCCGCATCCAAACAAAGCTGTTTCGTTTCTCCTTCGTCCAGCGCAAGAATCCTGGGTATATATTCGGTAAACCGCACCCGTTTCACACGCTCATTGTATTCGTATACGCCGATATACATATTGGTCTTGCGAAGAACATAGGACATCTTCCGATTACTGTCCAGAATGCTCTGCTTCATGATGTTAATATAACTGCTCAGCTCCGCAAATTCTGCGCTGCTGTTGACAGCAATCACTTCATCGAGATAGCCCTCCGCTATTCTTCCCAGTTTTTCATTGATGCTCCGAATACCGTCCACCACATATCGGTCCATGTACCTGGTTACTGCAAGACTCAGCGCAAAGGCAATCACCGCCAGACATACCGCAAGAGCTGCTGTTGTCTCAGGAATCCGTTTATAAAGATCCCTACCGGCAATCACCCGCCCAATATAATTATCTCCCGCCCTCTGAAATACACAGTAGGAAGTCCTGCCGTTTACACGCGCATGAAATCCCTTCTCGTATTCTGAGAAATATTTTTCATCCAGCCCGATTTCCGTCAGGTTTTTCCCTAAGCAATCCAGTTCCGTAGAACCGACTATCTGTCCGCTTGCTATGTCTACCGCATAATAGTGCGCTTCCAGATTAACCCGGAACTGTGAAAACAGATAGGATAACTCATTTTTCGCCGTAGCCTTCATAACGCTGACAGGCTCCATTCCCACCTGCACAATAAATTCTCCGTTCTCACTCCAGAGCGCAGAGTACTGCATCATCTTTTCTTCCGCCGTATTTGGTGTAATTTCCTGAACCAGTTTCAGCGAATGATCTTCCAGCATCGGTTTAAAGAACGCCATCTGTTCGCCGGAATCAAAAGTAAAATCATAATACTCCGGATGGGTTCCCGCATAAATACGACCTGTTTTATCAAAGAAATGTATCTCGTCCACGCCAACAAGCCGCGCAATATTCTTTAACTCTTCCACGCTTTCCAGCGCGGAAGGCTCATTCTGTATAATATAGGCAATGGCCTCTGCGCTGCGTAGGCAGGTTTCGCTGTACTCAGTTATAACCTCTTCAATTTCTTCCTGATTCCCGGCCAGCATCTGCTCAATCTGCTGGAAGGTTCTCATCGCATTGTCATACGCCTGCTGCTGCTCGTTCACCACCTGAATATAAACAATTATATTTAATATAAGCACTACAAGAATAACGGTAAGCAGTCTTATATACTGACTGATAATCTGTCTGAGCGTTTTCAGACCCGTTGTCTTCAATTCCGTCTGTTCGTTTAACATCATTTTACCATTTTGCCCCTCTGTGTGGCAAGCGCCTCCTCCCGAAAGTTGGTTTAAATACATCGCAATAAAAATTCCGTTCCGCTCAAAATCTGCCCGGAAATAAGTAAAATCTTGCTTTTTAAAAACGGCGAAAGCGCTTCCTTTGCCGCCTGATCGTTCAGAACCTTATTCTGTTCGCCCGTAAACGCCAGAATCACCTTGCTTCTGGCCTGAAATTTCTTTAAATAGGCAAATAGCTCTTCATAATATTTTTCACAGGGACAGCATCGGTATTCATCAAATGCGCCGCCCGTCATAAGCATGGCCATGGGCACCGCCTTCGACTCCATCTCCCGTCCCCAGAATACCAGATTCAGGCGGACGTTTCGAAATATATCGTTTTCCCGTTTCAGAGCCCGCGTTACGGCAGCCACCGCGCCCCTGAAATCTTCCGGCTCCAGGGAGGTGTCTATAACAACCGCCATCTCCAAAACGCCGCCCCTGTAATTTCCGGGAACATGTAAAATTGCATCCACCCGCTTTGCAATTTGCAATGCGCCTATCTCCGTCAATTCCATAAAACGAGTCTTTCCTCCGCTCCTCTGGGCAAAACCACAATCAGCGTTCCTTCCTCAACCGCGATCTCGCTTTTTCTGCCGATAAATTCGTTACTTGTCCCGACAGGACAGGCGTTCGTCAGTAACGCGTTATGCAGTTCGTACTTTAACCCGTCAAGTGTCACCCCCTCGGCCCTTGTTGTATGGGAAAACACGGACAAATATCCCTCCGGAATTTCCGCAAAGGAAAGCCTGCCGTTAGTGACCGCCGTTATAACCATGTCCTTATGAAACAAAAATCCGCGCATCCCGCTTTGAGACAGCCAGGCCAGCGTCTGTATATTGGCAAGCGTATGATCAATACGTCCGCCCGTTCCACAATAAATATAAAAGTTTTTATACCCCGCCCTGATACCCTCGCGCAACGCCGCAAGCATATCCGTATCGTCCTTTTCCGCTTTCAGCCTAATCGTATTGGGATGCTTCGGTATCTCTTTGAGCGAATCAAAATCTCCAATGACAAGGTCCGCCAGAATGCCCCGCTTTTCCAGACAGGAAAATCCCCCGTCGGCCGCAATCACAAAATCGCCCTTATCCGGGCAAAAATCAAGACCATAATCCGTACCCGCTCCAATCACATAACAAATCCCGTTATTCATTTTCTTCTCCGATTCAGATTTTTAAGTCTATTCTATCACAAATCGGAAGAGTTGCAAAAAGGAAGACTGATATCAGGCAAAAAGAAAAAAGTCGCTGTCATTGATTCCAGCGACTTATACCGTAATGTAGGCTTAATTGATTCCCGTTATCCCAAGCTCTCCGTCTACAGACTTAAATATAATGTTAGGCGTCGCATCCCCCATAATGACACCCGCCATTGTATCCTCCAACGCAGATACGTCTACCGCTTCGATCACAGCGCATCGTTCCTCCGTAAAAATAACATCGGCGCCCAATTCCATAAACGCTTCCCGGGTTTCAATCACCTCGCCGTTCACCGCAAGCGGATAGGCGCACAGTTCTGCAAGAGCATCCATATCCTTATCCGCCACAGCCTCTTTAATCTGCCCGGCAAAAGCGGCGCTGTCTCCGCCCCCTGCAGCGGACTCTGTCTGCCGCGCTCCGCAGCCTGCACAGGCAAAAATCATAGCGCCTACTGCCAGCAGTATTTTCCATTTTTTCATAATTATCCCTCCTGCCTGTTTATTCTGTATCCAGCTTATCCTGCCCATATTTTATCGTCAATTTCTCTTTTTCGCATTTTGCCACCGATTCTTCGCAGCCGGGCGTGAACTTCATTAGATGAACCAATTGATAAACTTATTTAATCTCGGTATAATTTTAAGTGATATTTTCGCAGGATAACTGCTTTTTCAAAGTCTGCGATCAAACCGAAGGGAATTATGAAATACTTATGAAAATAACTATTTGTGACGATAGCATTAAGGATTTACTGGACACGGAAAAATTACTGTTAAAATATAAAACCCAATATCCTGACAAAGATTTTGAAGTGGAAAAATACACCGATCCATCCAGATTATTTCAAAGAATAGCGGAAGGAAAGCTGACCGATATTTATATTCTCGATATGCTCATGCCCAAACGGACGGGTATCGACCTTGGCCGCCAGATCAGAATGAGCGGCAGTGAAAATATAATTATCTATATTACCTCTTCGGAGGATTATGCACTGGATGCCTATGAAGTCCGCGCGGTTAGATATCTCCTTAAACCGCTTGACGAGGTCCGGCTCTTTGAAGCGCTTGATTATGCGCTTTCCTATACCATGGCCAAAACGGGACCCACCTATATGATTCGGACGAAAAACGGATTACTGCCGAGAGCTTATTCAAAAATAGAATATATTGAAAGCGCCGCACGAAAACTGGAGCTGCATCTGGCTGACGGCGAGCTTCTGCAAAGCCTCTTTATTCGCACCTCCTTTGAAGAGGAAGTGCGGGAGCTTACAGAACACGGGAATTTTCTGCAAATCCACAAATCGTTCCTGGTCAATCTCGATTATGTGAAACAACTGACCGCCGACAGCGTAATCATGAATTCAGGCGCGCAGCTTCCCGTCAGCCGGGCAAAAGCTCCAAAAGTCAAACGGGAATATCTTCTTTTTGTTTCTGAAAAATGCAGGTAGGTGAACAAATGCTCTACGTTAAAAATATATCCTATATGTTTAGCCATGTCTTTTTTATGGCGTTTATTTACGTGTTCCTGGTTCATCGCTATTCCAGAAAAAAGACGCTCGGCATTTGTTTTCTCTCCTGCTTTGCCATGAATCTGCCGGATTACTTTAAATTAAATATATTTACAGACAATCCGCTGTTTTATTTTTGCACAACCATCATCCAGATTGCAATCGCGCAGCTTACGGGGCTTTTCATTTCCCGGACAAGAAATGCCAAAACACTTTTTATCGGTTTGAGCGCATCCAATTATGTTGTGGTAGGAAGCATAACGGCTTCCATACTGTACATTTTTACGGGCAGTGTCAACATTGCATTAGCGGGAAACCTTTTGATGCATCTTGCTATTTTGCTGATTCTTTACCGTAAAATCGGAGACATTTTCCGCAGATTTTTAGAGCGCGAGCTGAAAACAAGCTGGTGGGGATTATGTCTGATTCCCGTTTTCTTTTTTTGCTGCTTTTCCTGCCTTGCTTTCTTCCCCTATACCCTTTATGAGCATCCCGAAAATATACTTGTCAGTATCTTTTTAATCATTACCATGCTTGTATCCTATATAGTCGTACTGCGTTATTTGGACGGTGAAATGAAAAATGTGGATTCTTACTGGAAAAATGTAATGTTCGAATCTTATATTAAGGGATTGGAAAGCCAAAACTATCTGGTGGAGCAGTCCGAACGGAATTTGAAAATATTGCGGCATGATATGCGGCACTATTCCATGATGATAGATTCCCTTTTAAACCAGAAGGAATATGACGAAATCAGAAACATAATCGGACACATCCATGAGGTGGTTGATGAAAACAAGGTCCCCCGGTATTGCGAAAACCTGATTATAAATACCGTTCTAGCAACCATGGCGGAGCATGCGCAGTCCCAGCAGATTGCCTTACATTCGGATATCATGATACCGCGGCAGATCCCTGTCAATGAATACGAATTTGCCATGGTTCTTGCAAATCTCCTGGAAAACGCCATACGCAGCGTCCAAAATCTGGCGCTGGAAAAGCGGTTCATCAATGCGAAGCTGATTTGCACATCCGAACATCTTTTGATAGACATGGAAAATGAGTGCGAAAAGGAAATTCCTTTTGATTCCACAACAGGGCTTCCGAAAAGCAAAAGAGGAAAAGGCCACGGCCTGGGAATGCAGAGCATACAGGCTTTCTGCGACAAGTTGGGCGGTACAATTGACTGTTACTGTGAAAACAACCGTTTTCGCATTATTCTGTTTGTCAAATTCTGACCCGCATAACCCGACACATTATGTCATTTACCGACATATCATATTAACAAACGAATCTTTTAAATCGCTTATTTCCCAGGCGGTTTTCATGGGGTATCTCCCCTTTGACAGAGGAACGTCATGTCTAAAGAAGCTGAATGGAACAAACGCTTTAACATCGGAGTTGATTCCATCGACAATGCACATCGGAAGCTCTTTTCCATCGTACAAAAACTGATACATCTGAGCAGAGATGAAAATAACGGGCAATGGGCATGTGCCGAGGGTATCAAATTTTTTAAAAATTACACCTCCGAGCATTTTACAGACGAGGAAGCCTACATGCAGTCAATCGGCTATAAGGGTTATGAAATACACAAACGTCTGCATGACGATATGCGGTATAAGACCCTGCCGGCGCTTGAAAAAGACCTTACGCGGTCAAACTATTCTCAGGAATCTATTCAACATTTTCTTGGCATCTGTCTTGGGTGGCTTACCACCCATATTCTGATCGAAGACCGCGCCATTACAGGTAAAATTAGAAACAAGTGGAAAACAGACAATGTCGGCGCCGACATGAACGCTCTGGAAACCGCCCTGATTCTTACCTTGCAGGAAGTTTTCAGGTTACAGACGGAGATTGTAAGTGAACATTACAGCGGAGAATACTTTGGCGCCAGTCTGATTATCCGGCTGACATATGTCTCGACTGATGAAAAAAAGGTACGGATTTTCATGATTATGGAAAAAAGTCTGGTATTGCGTGTCGTCAGCGCCATGCTGGATATGCCGCTGACAAAAATGGATAGGCTTGTCATGAATGCGGGTAAAGAGCTTGCCCTGAGCATTGTGAAACATCTTGGCATATATTGCCGGCTGCCTGCGCACTATCAATTGGAAAGCAGCCATTTCATAACGCCGGAACAGTTTAGAAAAACATTTTATCTGGAAATTTTTGATTACAGCTTACTGCTCAATACCGGTTACGGCTATTTTGCTTTTTGCGTTAAATCAGAATAAAATCCCCCTAATAATATGTTTCACTTCCGAAAGATACATTCTCCCAAACATGTTCAGATGGTTCAGGAGATGGTATAGATTATACACATCACGCCGGTGTTCATATCCAGGATACAGCGGCGATGCCTCCTTATAGGCATCATAAAAAACCGGCGGGAATCCCCCAAACAGTTCTGTCATTGCAAGATCTGCTTCAGCGTGTCCCACATAAACCGCCGGATCAATCAGCCATGCCGCGCCGTCATTTCCCGTAATGACATTTCCTGCCCACAAATCCCCATGCAGCAGAGACGGATATTCCGGTTCCACAAGAATTTCATCCACATGGTCAAGAAAGCGGACAATTCTTTTCCAATCCTCTTTGTCAAAATACCGGGCAGCCGCCTGAAACTGCGGTTCCAGACGACAGTCCCGAAAAAACTCCGTAAAACTGTCATGCCCCGTGTTAATCTGGCTGCGCCTGCCGATATAGTTGTCGCATGTAAATCCGTATTTTCCCTTTGAAACAAATCCGGCTGTTGGCGCCCGGTGCATGTTGGACAGACAGCGCGCAAATTCTTCCCAATAATTTCTGGCACGGCTTTTTCCGTAAATAAACTCAAGCAGTAAAAAGGAATACCCGCCCCTCGCCTCGTCCGTCCCGATGCCAAGGATTTTCGGCGTACCAATGGCTTTTGTCCGGGCAATGGCGCAAAGCCCCGCGGCTTCTGCGGTAAAGAGGGCGCGGTTTTCCTTTGTATTGGATTTCATGAAAATACAGCTGCCGTCTGTCAGCGTCAGACCGTATGCTTCGTTGATATCGCCGCCGGATATCCGGTTGGTTGTTTCAATTTGTGTTCCTTCTCCGAAAAGCGAGCTCAGGGCAGCTGACAGGGAAGGGAAATTCATTAATGTAGTCATAACATGCCTCTAAACTAAATTTTTTCTTAACATTCAACGTTTGCTAATGACGTATTATAATCTTTGCAAATCAAATCACAAAGCTTTTCATTATATTTTTTTATACATGTTATCCCATAATATAATGCCTGTGAATTAACAGCTCCTTTCTTATTACGAAGTTTTTCCACTGAACTAAAATCCTCAAAGGCTTCCTCATAATCTTGAAGCCATAGATCCGCTATCTGCCTCGCAAAACAAAGCGGCAGATTTCTCATTATAAAAACAGCCTCTTCCAGCGTTGCTCCTTGTCTCATCCAGCCAAACCATTCTTCCACCGAAATCAAATCCATTATTAAAGCAAAAAATTTTCTTCTGTTTTTATTGCGAGCAAAACGTAAATCATAGTTAAATTCTTTCATCAATCTATATGAATTTTCTGAAATATAACTTCTGGATGCATCCCAGATATCCATGTTCTCATAAATTAAGTCGACTAAAGAATCGGAAAGGGAAGAACAGGCCATTATCCTCAAAATAGTAATAGTACTGACATTACAATTTGAAAACATGGCAAGATAGCCCTCAACGCCAATTAAGCGCTCTATAATCTGTAAACAGGAATAGTTATCGTTACCCACTCGTCTCAAGGAACAATTTAGGGTACCTATAGTGTTTCCTTTCTCTACTGTTCTCTCTGTCAGGATTTTTACCAGTTCTGGTTTTGATTTTAGCAGCTGCGACATCTCATTTTGCATTTTTAACGATGAATACTGCAATATACCCAGCAATATTCCAAGCGTCCCCTGCGCCCTCAGCAGTTTTCCGTACCCCTCAACCCCCAGCGCATCTTCAAACGCCAACAGTGCATCCATCGACTCTCTTTCCAGTCCTCTTAAAGAAAAACTAAGTGTACCAATGGAACTGCCATTCTTTATTGTCCTCTCTACCAA
>VSNG01000015.1:26226-76145 GCA_009774175.1 Lachnospiraceae bacterium
CTTTATTGTCCTCTCTACCAAGAGTTTCACCAGTTCTGGTTTTGTTTGCAGCAATTGCAACATTTCTTTCTGCATCCCTGCTGATGAATACTCTATTATGCGCATTAATATACCAATCGTGCCTCGTGCTTTCAGCAGCTCCTCATAGCCTTCAACTCTTAACGCACCTTCAAACGCAAGCAGTGCATCGGCCGACTCCTTTTTCAATTCCCTAAGAGATAATCCAAGTGCGCCAATGGAACTAACATCCTTTATTGTCCTCTCCAGGAGAATTTTTACCAGCTCCGGCTTTGCTTGGAGCAATTGTGACATTTCCTTTCGCATCTCTGATGATGAAGACTCTATTATTCGCATTAATACACTGATCGTCCCCTGCGCTCTAAGAAGTTGCTCATATCCCTCAACCCCAAGCGCGCCTTCAAATGCAAGCAGCAGATCAGCCGACTTCTTTTTTAATCCCCTTAAGGATAATCCGAAAGTACCCAACGAATAATTTTTTTCTATGGTATTTTGAATTAATTTATCAGCTAAGCCATCTGTTAGCAGACTACACATTCCGTTCTTTAATGAATCTGTTGCAGATGCAAGCAAACCGGCAAAACCAGTCACAGAGGAGGCACTAAGAAAGATTTTTCTGTAATCACCTGCCAATATTTTAGCATCTAAAGCATTTTTCACCTCTTCTCCCAGCTTAAAATGATATCGTGCATATAGCTGCAAACCGTTATTATTATTCAAAAGAACATTTATCAAAATGTCAGACGGTATTTGTCTCACAAATTCAACGGCAGCTTCTTCAGACAGTGAAAGCAAAAGATGCATAAGGCTAAATTCATTTCCGCGAATTACAGCCGCCTCTGTTAAGACCATGGCCTCAGACAATATCTTCTCTTCTACTTTAATTTGCTCCTCCTGAGATAACATGTTCTGGAAAAAATTAAAGTCATAATCATCATTTAAACGCATCGTATTAACAAATTGCGTCGATGTAACTGTATTATGAAAAATATCACATATTTCAGAATCTATTTTTATAACCTGTATTACTTTTTTCCAAGTTGAAAGGGAAATAAAACTTATGTTTCTTTTCAGGAAATCCGTCAAACATTCGTCATAAGAAAGCGTTTCTAAAAATGTCTGATTGGAGCTCAAAACAAATTTATAGCTATACAGCAGCTGTAAAAATCTGTTTATCAGCCGTGCCCGCTCCTTTTCCTCAAGTCTGTTATTTACCAGGTGCAGCAAAATCCAATGCAGGCTATCCGTAAAAGCCACTTCATATATAAGCCTATATTCCTTACAGATAGACATAGTAAGCAATTCCGCCAATGAAGCATGTTCAATTTCCAATTCTTTATCTGGCGTTTCAAAATAAAAATCCTGTAATACCGTTTGACAGGTATTGCACTGTAAATACAAAGGGATTGAAAAATCTATTTGCGATAAAAACAACATTTTTAACGTATCATCCAAATTATCCCTGGTAATTTTTCTTTCCGCCAAACAACCGAAATAATGACAATAGATATTTCTAAAATCTATAAATTCTCCATTCTGCCAATCAAGCAAAGAACTCGGCAAATTGCCGTTTGTTATTATATATCTCAATAATGCTAAATTTCCGCCTACGTATTGATATAAACAGTCAGACTCATGCCGGCCAATCTTTTGAACGGCCATTTTATTATAACATTCAAAAAATGTTTCTTTATCAATGCTGCGCCTGAATATCTGCTTCGGAGACAAAGCCATTTCAAAATATACATCATTTTCATTTGGTATACTGTTAAGATCTCTTGTACAGCATACACAATAGTCCCTCCCCCAAAAAGAATAATCCGGAAAGTCTTCAACTGCATTGGTAATTTTATGCAAATTATCAATAATCCAAAGATAAACGCCTTCTTTGTTCTGCAATCGTATGGATTGTATCCATTGTTTTATATTATTCCAATTGTCGGGCGGATTCAAATAGTATGTGGACATAATTAATTCTTGCCTGTGCATCTGATCCGCAATTTCAAAAGATAATATGCTTTTTCCGGTTCCCTGTTCCCCCTGAATTAAAATACTGTGTTCAGTTTCAATGGCGTTCATCACTTTATCCAAATACCCTTGCGGATAGTATAAAAAACCCTTTGTCTTTTCATATGATTGTTCCACTTTGCTGCCTAAAAGCGGAACAAATGCTGTTCCCATGGAAATATAGGAGTCATAGTTATATTGATTTTCAATATTATATGTTTTGGCATTGTCCTTATTTATCTGCTTCTTCACCATTATTTGCAGTTCCTCTATCATTATATTGATTCCCTATGTTTGTCACCTGTGCATGCCCTTTATTGATCTGGTTTCGAATAAATAATCCGTGTGGAGGAGCCGGATTTTCTCCTAAATGTTTTATAATCTCCTGATTTTGTTCAAACCAGTTAATAAGTTCTGTTTTAAATAAATCGGATGCTTCTATGCCCGTATAATTGTCATAAACAACCCAAATGTCCTCCAGAGGCTGTCTTTTGTTAAACGATTCTCTGGATGAAATTTCTTTCAAAAATTCCTCTGCCTGATTTTCGTCTTTAAAATATTTAGATTTTACAAAGCGGCTTTTAAAATCGGCAAGCAGTCTGCTTCCAGCTCCTTTTATCAGATCCCATGTCACACCTCCTGCCACACTTACTCCAATAAAACCTAATGCTTCAATTAAAATTGTTCCCACAAATTATACCTCCTCATAATGGTAGTAGACAGTCATACCGAATAGCATATACAGTCAAAAAGCTTCTTTCTTTCTATTAAATGATAATCCAATTAAACCTGTCAATATATTTTTGTATACAAATGAAAGGCGGAGAGCTTCACACTCTCCGCCTTCAACCCATTTTTCACCTTACATATGTTTACGGCCTGCCCGCCGCTCGCGCGCTTTTCCTCTCCAGTGCACCTCCCATATCCATCACGCCCATAACGGAGATATCAATTCCCGACGCATCCACCAGGTTTGACGTGTCCGCCAGCTGTTCCTCATCCGTAGCCGGTATCGTACCATCAAGCTGCCCTTTGACGCTTTCTGCCCGCAGCATCACAGTCTGATACAGCATTTCCGCACCCGCCTCATATTCTTCATAGGAGCAGAGCGCAGTCGGGTCAGTTTTCACCAGGGTATCTATGCGACTGCGAATCCCCTGATAAACCTCCTGAAACCTTCCGCCCAGAACGTACTCCTGCGCCAACAGGTTCAAATACTCGTGATAACGGGAAATATACTCCTCATTCTCCAGCAGTGCGTCAAAGAATGTCGTCCCCGGAAACGGCGTATCCACCGCATCATTCACGACTTCTGACGCGCTGCTTTCCGGCCCTTGATTCATGCCGCCAAAAGCAAGATTGTAATCCCATGGCAGAATATTCAGCATACCGTTGTATTCATATAAATAATAGTTATGCGCCATATTTTCGGAAAGACTGTCCAGATTCACGGAAAATGCATGCACCGCCATATATTTTAATATATTGTCCACATCCAGATATCTGTCAGGATCAGTCCCCTCGCTAATATTCTTAAGAGCTGTAACCACCCTGCCGTGATCCGCTTTTCCCGTATCCGTCACCTCTCCGTCCCAGATATCAGCGTAACTGGAAAGCTCTTCATCCGTATAATTGAGGTTCGCGCCGTTTCCGCCGCCCATAGAGGGCCCGCCGTCTGGCATTTTTCCCATATCCGGCGGTTTTATTCCTTCACCCTTTGCAAAATCGAAGTCTTCAATGTCAGGCCGCGCCCCGTTCTCCATCGGTCCGGGCGGTTGACCTCCAAAGCTTCCGCCTTTGGAGCCGCCGTTCATTTTCATACTGTCAGGCTTATATAATTTGCCGTCTTCGGTTCCGTAATTGCGCACAAGGAAGCTTTCTTCCACAGCCTCCAGCGCCAAATAGACGCCCAGATACTCCCCGTTCACCGATATCTCGGCATAGTTATACAAAGAGGCATCCACGCCAAGATACTGATACATGTCATAGACTATGGCCTCCTTCATACTGGTGGCGTCCGCATAATTATTATTTAAAACCAGTTTATCAAGGCCAAAGCAGGTCTGCCCTTCCACAAAATGGTCAAACTCCATTTTCAGACTGAATCTGTCCGTTTCGGGATCCATGGCAATCGAGGACAGACTGGTATTACCCTTCGTGCGGAGTCCCACATTGTAAAGCTTCTGATCGTTAATCAGCACATCACAGGCGTAGTATTCCTTTGCCGTAGCATTCTCCAGCATTTCTTCCCACTCGTCCTGTTCCATCTGAATATCAATCTTCATCACTTCATCCGTATCAAACAGCGCCTCTTCATATGCCATTGTCTCTCTGACAGGGCTCAATGTTTCTGCCACCTTCTGCGAAAAAGTCATCAGCCAGAAGCAGAAAACGACAGCCACAGTCATTGCCACGCCAATAATCTTTGTTATATGTTTATAGGAAATCATAAAATCACAGATCCCCCCTTTGTTAAGACATATACTCGCCGTTATAGCTTACAAGCGTAACATGATCCACACCCTCTATGCCCTGAATCCCATTAACGAAGGAAGTTGCCGCATCCTTCAAACGCACCTCCGCAGTCAGCTCGATGCCCCCGCCGCTTACCGTTTTTGATTTTACCAGAAACCGCTTCAATGTGGTCCGTGCCATTTCCAATGCCGCCTCTTCCGTCGCTTCATCCTTACAGTTCACAATAAGAATATAGGGGTTCTCATGAGTCTTTTGATTTGCAAAAATAATCAGAACAATACCTATCATCGCGGAACCGATCACCGCCAGCGGAATCATACCCGCTCCAATTACAATGCCTGCCGCAATCGACCAGAACAGATACACAATCTCTATTGGCTCCTTGATGGCCGCCCGGAAACGAACAATGGAAAGCGCACCCACCATGCCAAGAGAAAGTACCACATTGGATGTCACAGCCATAATTACAAGCGTAGTCACAAGAGAAAGCCCTACCAGCGTCAGGGCAAACCCGGACGAATACATCACACCGTTAAAGGTTTTCTTATAAACCATGAAAATAAACAGACCTATGATAAGAGCAAACAAAATCCCAATCAATGTGTCAATTGGTGAAAACTGTGTTACATTCTCCAAATAGCTTGATTTAAATATATCATTAAAAGTCATTTTATTTTCCTCCTTTTTAACCGAACCGCCTGCACGCCTCGTATTTTGAGAACGCCGTCTGCCGCAATGTGTTTAACTGAACAAGCCTGCGAATGATTTCCGGAAGAAAGGCGTCATATTTTACTTCCAGAATCATATCCTGCGGTCTTTCAGCCGTGTCAATATCAATCACCTGATTCTCCAGAAACTCCCCGTGAAACAAAGTCGTCCGAATATTGGAATCAAAAGTAACCCGCACATTTCCCGCCTCATAAATATACGGCTCCCGTATATAAGATACGAGCACCCTCGGACGAATCATCAGATAATGCATTTTGGCGTAAAGCTCCCGCATCAGCCGCGAAGAATGTTCCCGCATCCAGTTCGCTCTGCCATCCAGTAATTCCCTGCACTCCTCTTCAGTTATCCGTGCGTCAACCTTCATACAGAGGTCGTTATCCTTTATCTTCTTTTCCAGCGTAAGATAGGAAAAATCATCGTTGTAATATCTGATTCTGAATTTCTCCCGTCTGAGAACGCCATCCCTCTTTTCCCGCAACGCTTTATCCATATAATTATCAAAGTAGATGCTCCGTATCAGATATCTGCCGTCCGCGCCTGTATGTAAATCGCTTCGCATCACCGCCCGCAGACGATTTCTCAGCTCCATATACTGCGCATATCCAATCCGATATTTCATTTCATGCCGAAATTTTTCTGCCTGACTCACCCATCTTACTCCTTTCCGTGACTTTTCAGAATTGTTTCATGCCAACACGATTAAGATAACGATTTTCGTATTGTGTCAGAAGCATGGGTAAAGTATAAAAGGCTTTCCTAAAATGTACCTGAAATTAACTGTGTTTTTTTGATGAACAATTTTGTCAGACTTTCTTCACAGCACTACTTTGAAACATATCCTCTTCCCGTCAGCGCTTTGCACGGTCGCCTTTCCTCCATGGGTTTCCGCGATTGCCCGCACCATGGAAAGGCCGATGCCTGTACCGCCTGTCGTGACAGACCGGGATTCATCCATACGGTAAAATCGGTCAAACAGCCTGTCCAAATCCGTAATGTCCGGCAGATCGCAGGTGTTACACACTTCCACGCAGATCCTTCCGCGCCTGTGGTAAAGCCGCATCTGAATCCTGCCGCCGTCATCGGAATATCTGACCGCGTTATCAAGCAGTATGGATATCATTCGTTGAATGGCATCCTTGTCTCCGTATAACGTTAAATTTTCCTCTATACTCTGACTGTAATTCTTCTCCTTAGCCTTAGCAAGAACCGCAAAGGGCTCGGCAGCTTCCCACGCCGCCTCACTCACGGAAAATCTGGCTTTCGCCGGAAACGGCGTGTCCTCATCCAGCCTCGACAGCGCGACCATATCCCCCACCAGCTTGGTAAGCCGCGCTGCCTGCCTGCGTATATTCTCAATCCATTCGTCCCCAGCATGTTCCATCGCCGCAATATCAGCACTGGTTGCAATGGAAGTGATGGGCGTTTTCAGCTCGTGCCCCGCATCTGTAATAAATCGTTTTTGCTGCTCTATATTTTTCAGATAGGGCCTGATTGCACGCCCTGAAAAAAGAACAACGAGAAAAAATACGATCAGCAGACTGAAAATCCCTGTCGCCAAAGACACAAAAAGCAGAGTCCGCATGGACTGCAATTGAATCGCCGCATTCAAAAAAAGAACAGAAATCCCTTTTTCATTTCTGCTGACCAAATACCGATAATTCTCATAATATCCCTTTTCCCTGCCCCTTGAAAGAACGTCCTGTGCATAGGCTTTTGCCGTCTCTTCATCCACAGTGGAAATATACTCCCTTAAAACCTCCCTGACTTTACCGTCCGCGTCACAGTGCACCGTAAAAAAACGAGTCATAAACGCCGCCTCCGAATCTCTGCCCGGTATCTCCCCCATCAGAGGAGGCGGCGCAAGCTTTGCAGGATCCGTCTGTTCGTGCAAAAGGAGTTCCCCCACCAGATAATCCTGCATAGAGGTTGTCCTGCAATAGTTCGCCATATTAATTCCTGCGATGATCAGCAGCATAACCGTGCTAAACGCCGCCATCGCCGCCACAATAAATCTTCTTTGTATCTTTTTCAGCATCTGCTCTCCTCAAAAATCGGGCGCTTATGCGCCCGATCAAAAATTGCCCTGCATTCTCTTCCAACATTTTTACCTTTACGATTTTCTACAAATCAAGAAAATAGCCTGCGCCTCGTGCCGTCCGAATCTCAATATCCGCGTTAAGCTCCTTTAATTTTTTCCGAAGAAAGCCAACATAAGTCCAAACCACGCTGACATCCGCTTCCGAATCCTGTCCCCAGATCTTATCCATAAGATGCGCTGTAGAAAACACGAATCGGGGATTTCTCATAAAGAGCTCCATCACCTGAAATTCTTTATTGTTAAGACGCACCGCCCTGCCTTCGCAAGTCATTTGATATCGGTTACAGTCAAGCTCAACGCTTCCAAAGGACAGACACCGCTCAGAATATCCTGCATTTCTCCGTGAAAGGGCTTTGACTCTGGCAATAAACTCCGGGCTGGCAAAAGGCTTTGGCAGGTAATCATCCGCTCCCGCCTCCAGACCGGCTACCCGGTCTTCAATCTCCGCTTTCGCCGTAAGCATCAGCACAGGAACGCCTGAACCCGTCTCTCGAATCTGTTTCAATGCTTCCAGCCCGTTTACCTTCGGCATCATAATGTCCAGAATCACCACGTCATATTCCCTGCACCGAAAGTATGCAAGCGCCTCTTCACCGTCGTGCACCATGTCTACGGTAAATTTATTCTTTTCCAGCAAAAATTTTAATCCCTTTGCCAGCTCCGTTTCATCCTCAGCAATTAAAATACGCATGACGCTTTCCTCCTCAGCCGTTTGTTCTTGTGAAAACCAAACCGTTTCATCCTCAGTCAAGAGACAACTTTGTATCAGCTTATCATTTGCATCCGCTATTTTTATATTATTATATATGAACATTTCTGATTAATCAAAAAAATATACAACCAGACTTTTTGCTGTAGAATTAGAGTTCATATTTTCAGAATCCTCCGTTTCGCTTGAAAGTGTCGTTTCTGTATTTTCCTCCGATTGCTGCTTACCTAGTCCGGCAACAGGAATATTGCCAGAGGGAGAAGTCCCACAACCGCAAAGCAATTCTCCCGTATGCCCTCTGCCACCCAGCGGATACCAGCCTTGCGCCACAATGCCTCATGAAAAGTGGGATGCCCTGACATATGGCATCCCGCTACGGCATGATAACGCTTTGGCCTGCGCCGCCTTATAAGTAATGGTGCATCCTTCGAGGGAATCTGCCAGTTCCCCGAGCTTTTCTTCACGGTGGAAGGCAATTACAAGTTTTGCCCCTTGTCATTTACCGTATTCATCTTATCTGCTCCTCTGTTTTTATACGTTAGAACAGCCTATTTCGCTCTGTTATACTGACTTTTATAAGCTGTTCTTTAAAATCTCCATGATTTCATCTTTGCTTGGCACCTTATAGCCGCCATCCATGATCAGTGTGCTTTCAACAATTCCCGGAAGCCTCTCCTCTGTTACCCCGAGCTCTTTCAGATGCATCGTAAGTCCCAGTTCTTCCATATAAGCCTCCATTTTTTTCAGGCCTTCAGCTGCAATCTGTTCATCACTTTTTCCTTCCGGATCTACATCCCATACGTTCATGGCAAATCTCTTGAACTTTGCCAGCCCAAACGGGCAGATAAAGCGATAATAGGCCATGGATACCGCTGCAAGGGTCATGCCATGGGTTGCATCCGTATGCGCCGCAACCGCCTGCCCAAGCATATGCACCATCCAGTCTGTAGATTTTCCTTTTGCCACCAGGGTATTTAACGCCCAAGTCGCAATCCACATGATGTTGCTCCTTGCCTCGTAATCCGTAGGATTCTTCACAGCGATCCTGCTGGAATGGATCAAAGACCGCAGTAAGCCTTCCATCAGATAATCAGAAGTATTGTCGTCCTCCCCGGAGAAATATTGCTCCGTAATATGGTTCATGATGTCATAGATTCCCGCAACCATCTGATACTGGGGCAGCGTGTAGGTATATACCGGGTTTAAGATGGAAAATTTCGGATACACCCTCTCATCAAATACATGGCCAATCTTCAATTTCTGCTCATGGTTCGTGATAACTGCGCCGCCGTTCATTTCAGAGCCCGTACCAACCATTGTCAGGACACATCCCACCGGGATGATCTCATTGTCCACATCTTTCATTTGAAGATAATATTTTTCCCATGGATCTTCCGTACAGTATGCAGATACGGAAACCGCTTTTGCATAGTCGCAGACAGAACCGCCCCCAACCGCAAGAATCAGGTCTGCCTTACCCTCTCTGGCAATCTTGCAGCCTTCATACAGCTTCTGTACCGTTGGATTTGGCATCACGCCTGCATTTTCAAACACATTTTTTCCATTTGCTTTCAAAATCTCCATGACTTTATCATAGATACCATTCTTTTTGATCGACCCGCCGCCATACACAAGCTGTACATTCTGTCCATACTTAGGCAGTTCTTCATTCAGACTGGCAAGAGAATCCTCGCCAAAATAAAGCTTCGTCGGGTTACAATACATAAAATTTCCTAACATCGTCTTCCTCCTTGTATTTTAAACTTAGAAATGTCATCTCATATTTTCCGAAAAAAACTGCTCCAGCTTATCGAACGGAATGGCGTCCTTCCCACCGCCGTCATACAGATCTGTATGGACTGCATCCGGGATGATCAGCAGCTCCTTGTTATCTGTATAAGGGTTATCCTTCACCATAGCAGCATAGGCATCGCGGCTGAAATAGCAGGAATGTGCCTTCTCCCCGTGCATGATAAGGACTGCGCTGCGGATCTCATTGCTGTACTGAAGGATGGGCTGGTTCATAAAAGACATACAGCCGATCACATTCCAGCCGCCGTTGGAGTTTAACGAACGCTTGTGGTAGCCGCGATCCGTCTTATAATAATCATGATAATCTGCTACAAAGAAAGGCGCATCCTTCGGAAGCGGATCGACAACGCCTCCGCCCAGCGCATAGCCGCCATTTTTGTAATCAACGAGCCTCTGAGCGTTCATGGATTCTTTCTTTGCATACCTCGCATCAGCAGAGTTATCTGCATCAAAATATCCGTTTGCATTGACGCGGGACATATCATACATAGTGGAGGCAACCGTTGCCTTAATACGGGTATCCAGCGCCGCCACATTGAGGGCAAGGCCTCCCCAGCCACAGATCCCGATAATGCCGATACGCTCAGGGTCAACATTTTCCTGTACGGAAAGAAAATCAACCGCTGCCTGAAAATCCTCCGTGTTAATATCCGGCGAAGCCATGTAACGGGGTGTGCCGCCGCTTTCGCCGGTAAAGGAAGGATCAAAAGCAATGGTGAGGAAACCACGCTCCGCCATCGTCTGCGCATACAGTCCTGCTGCCTGCTCCTTCACCGCGCCAAAGGGCCCGCATACCGCAATCGCAGCCAGTTTCTTTTCAGCCCCCTTCGGCTCATAAAGGTCTGCCGCCAGCGTGATCCCGTAACGGTTAGGGAATGTCACCTTGCGGTGGGTCACCTCTTCACTTTTCGGGAAAGTCTTATCCCATTCCTTTGTCAATTCCAGTTTTACAGTATTTTCCATTTTGTAATGCCTCTCTTTCTTTTTTGTTATTTTTAATAATTCCTTTTCCATTTTCCATACTAAAAAATCAAGACAGTCAACCCTTCCCTGACTTTCATGCAGGCTATCCATCAGGCCGCAGCGATGCTTTCGCAGCATTTTAATCGCATCCTGAACCTGACCGTTACCATACAGCCTGCAGACCTGCTCAATAGTCTGAGCGCCACAGCCTGCATCTTTTAGATTCTGAATAAGCTCATCCGTATGACCGCCTCCCTTCCTGCTATGTCTGTAGTATATCCGCTTGACTTTTGTTTTGCTAATGGCTATAATTCATACCATGATATAATTTTTTGGAATATCACAGGAGGCAATATGGAGCTGCGAACCATGAGATATTTTCTTGCCGTGGCAAGAGAAGAAAACATGACCCGTGCGGCAGAGCTGCTTCACGTTACCCAGCCCGCACTCTCCAAGCAGTTAAAAGCACTTGAAGATGAGCTTGGGAAAAAACTGTTCACGCGCCACAGTTTCAGCATACAGCTGACTGAGGAAGGTGTTTTGCTTCGAAAACGGGCAGAAGACTTGATTAAAATGGCTGACAAAATTACAACAGAATTTCTTGCTTTGGATGATGTTCTGGGAGGGGATGTTTACTTCGGTTTGGCGGAATCTTACCAGATTAGATGCCTCGCCGCCACAATCAAAAGATTCAAAGAGTCTTACCCTGATCTACATTATCATATTACCAGCGGCGACACGGAACAGGTTACAGAAAAACTGGATAAAGGTATCATTGACTTTGCCGTACTGGCGCAGGAACCCAATACTGCAAAATATCATTATTTGACCTTTCCCCATGCTGATCTTTGGGGTGTTGTCATGCCAAAGAGCTGTCCATTGGCAGAAAAAAAAGCCATCTGCGTGGATGACTTATTTGGACTCCCTCTTTTTTGTTCCGAACAGGGCTGGAGCAATGATATTTCCAAATGGTGTGGCAACAGTATGGATAAATTACACCTTGAAGGGTCGTTTCGGCTATCATATAACGGATCGCTTTTTGTGAAAGAAGGACTCGGCTATCTTCTGACCTTTGAACATTTGATTGACACAAACCCTGAAAGCGGACTTGTTTTTCGTCCCCTCACGCCAAAGCTTGAAACAAAAATATATTTGATTTGGAAAAAATACCAAGTCTTCACCCCTATTGCCGAACGACTGCTTGAAAAATTGAAATCTGAATTGTTAGAATAGAATCGAGACGTATATTTGCAAATATGGCTGGGAATCTGGCTGTACAGCACCTTTGCTTCCAGCGATACGCCGTCCAGCCGGATCTGCGTACCGTTTACAAACTCCTGATCCGTCTCTGCTTGTAAATTGCACATTCTTTTATAAAATTATCGACTATATCTTTGTAGCCTATTTCTGTCCTTCACCTTACAATACACAATCGCTACACCCGTGCTCACCGCCGTCGCCACAATCGCCGGCGCGATAATCCCCGCCGGATTCACACTCCCATACTGGCTCCTGTAGGCAATCATATTGACAGGAATCAGCTGCAAGGATGAAATATTCAAAATCAAAAACGTACACATCTCGTTGCTGGCGACACGCTTCCCGTCCGCCGAAACATACCCCGGCGTCCCCCTCTCCGCCTCCAGCTTCGCCAGCTCCTCCATCGCCTTAAGCCCGGCTTGTGTCAAGTTAGTGACACGAAGTTTTTGTAGAAATTTATACACCAACTCGCCCCGGTAAATAGAATCCTAATCTTACAAATGTGTCCCAATATGCTTTACAATAATCCTTCCACCTAATATCCCCTGTTTCCCTGGAAAAAAATAAATTCTGTCCTGCTTCTCTTTATCAATATTAAACGTTTTGAACTTTGTATGCAATTCACAAACTACTGTTTCTTCTTGCCCTGTTACTTCATTTATTCGCGTTTCCTTTAACGCCTGCACTTTTTCTCTTCCCGCCTGTGGCGAACAGTCAATCCCTGTATCAATAATAAACTGCTTTGCAATCTCCCGGTATGATTTATGATTTTCCAACATATCACTAAATTTTCTATAGTAATCATTAATGCGAACTAAATGCTCTATAATTTCTTCTCGCATATCTTCAAACTTTCTATTTAGTGTATTTACAGTTGTCTCTATTCCCTCCACAAAAAATATATTCGGAAAACATTCCTGCAAATCGTTGCAAAAATCGTCCTTCTTTTCTAACGCCAGATAATTCCTTATACTGATATAATACTCCGCTATCGTTGATATGTAATAAACGCTCTCTCCTTTAAACGATAGCAATAATACTTTAATAGCAAGTAGCTTTCCTATTTTTCCAAAGAATTCTTCATATTTTCCTTCTTCTTTGCACTCCGCCCTTTCCAAGCGCCTAGACAGTTCCCTTTTTATATCGTTCAATTCAATCTGATCTTTGGAATAGAGCCATTCCCAAAGTTCTGCTTTATCTAATGTGCTTTTACATATCAAATTTTGGATTCCATTTTTTTGAACAAACCGTACCAATTCCAGGAAGTCATCCAACTGATTTTCGGATGCTTTCGCAAAATCTTTTTCAATTTCTTTTTCCCACAGTATTACCTTCTCCATTACCTTCTCCTAAGTTCTCTCAGCGTTCTTAAATCCTCTTCCTCCTGATCCAAAAAACCTTCCGGCCATGTTTCCAAATCCATTCTTTCGTTTAAACCAATGTTTTCGACTGTATGGTTCGTATTCCTGCCATTCGAATCAACGGAAAAGAAATTAACACTTATATCTTCTGGCTTCATCGCATTTTTCAGGGCAGCAATCCTGATTCCATTTAGCACATGTTCACTGTGGGTTTCCACTATGACCTGAACTCCGGCCAACGCCATATTTGCTAAAAAATATCCTATATGCGACTGTCCCTTGGGATGAAGATGTGCTTCTGGGTTTTCTACCAGAAAAACACTGCCGCTTTCTGCCATCAAACCCGTTAGAATAATTGGAAGAACATATGATATCCCAAAGCCAAAATTATATGGTGACAAAAAGCCCGTATCCAGTGCCGACTGCCTCAGACTCATTCTGCTAATTCTTAAATCTGTCATATCATCTGCATTTATTTCAATTCCTGGTATCACATAATCCATCCAATATTCTACTTGCTTGCCAAATGTATTGACCTTTTTACCCTTGTCCATGCTAAAACATCTTAAATCTTCCACTTTGTGAGTTCCAAGTACACTCAATAAATGTACTGTGTTTTCACCATACACACCACAATTATCCACCAATTTAGAATCAATCGTCTGATAATTTCTTGGTCCCTTTCTTTCTGCATTTAAATAATAAAACCCTTTTGAAAACAGTCCTTTGTCTGATGACATTTTTGCAATATCATAACTATTCCGGACGATCATTTCCATTGGACTTTTGCTATTCGAACTGAGGATAAATTCATACCCATCTATTTTCAAACAAATATCCTCGCTACTTTTAGAAGACTTAATATGTTCTGCATCTCCCAGCTGTAATCCATATACATCATTCAACCGAATATTATATTCTTTCACCTGTGTATCCTTAAACATTATTGCCTGCTCATATATCTGTCTCAATAAAATACATGCCTGAATCACAGACGATTTTCCAACCGAATTACTTCCTAAACAAACAGTTATTTTTCCTAATTTAACTTTCGTTTTTTCTGAAAAGCATTTGAAATTCTCAATAGTAAGTTCCCGATGCATTATTTATTCTCCTATTATCTTTTTTACAGTATCGTAAACAAGTTTCACATTTCTGGCATCATTCGTTGCCATAGACAAAGCATTTCTAAATTCTACATTATCGTTAATCGCCGCCTGTACCTGACTTGCTATCTTATCTTTGTCCTTTTTCTGAATGCGATCTGGCGTAATATCGCAAAGCGCTCTGGAAATACCTAAGAAAAGTGACTTGTTTACGTAATTTGCTTTTCTGAATGCTTTATCTTCAAATAAATAAAACGCATTATCCATGGCCTGGAAAAAATGCTGCCTTATATCTTTAAATTTTTCCACCTCTAAAGCATTCAACACATCTACCGTATCATCTAACAGATCATCCATTCCTCCTTTATATTCATTTGTTATCACTTTATGATCTATCAGATAAAAAGCTATAAACCGCAAAACCAACTCATCATCCGCCATTCTCGCGCCGCTTATACTCTTTCTGGTAGCATGCAAAAAATGTTCAGATTCAGATAATTCATGTAAAAAACCTCTTGTTTGCGCATTTGCCAAGCAATTTCTAATTTCTTGGGCATTCAACACTTTTCCACCTGTATTAATCCTCTTAAAAATATCATATTTAACCTTACCCGGAGTCTGAGGATCTATTACGTTTATAAACAATTGTGTCTGCTCTATACGTCTCACATACATATCTTCAAGACTATCAGATTTGGCATTTTCCTTTTTAAAATATTTACCATTGCATTCCGACAAATATTCCAGATTTTTCAGTCTGAACTCATTTTTCATAAAAGCACTGATGACCGTTAATCTCTGTACTCCATCCACAACCTGAAATTTTCCTTCCTCATCCTGCGCAAAATAGAAAACTGGAATAGGGATTCTTAATAGTAGAGATTCTATTAATCTTGATTTTCTTGTGATATCATTCCACACAAAACCTCTCTGAAAGTCCGGCGAAAGATCAATATCTTCTGCTTCAATCATTTCGTTTATCTGCTTAATAGAAAAGGGTTTTGTGTCTACACGTATTAACTTAGGATTATATGGATTATATTTTACGTCTTCACTCCTTTCTTCCTCATCTGCATCATCAAAACCATCTTCCATATTAATCAACTGATTCATTTTAGTTTCAAACGCCGAATCCGCAAACTTTTGGCAAATTTCTTCTTCAGATTCTATTATTGTATCGCTCTTTTTTACCAGTTTAATCATTCTAATATCTTTATCTGTTATAATCTCAATTTCAAATTGCTCATCTTGAAATTTCCAAATAATAGAATCGTCATTATTTTGCCGTTTCAACGTGAAAACATTAATTACATTATTATTATCTGTTAAATGGATTACCAATTTTTCAATCTCACTTTTTAAATACTTCATTATATTTTACCTCTTATCGTATTTTAAGATTTCTTGTGCTCAAAATATCGCTTAAATCTTTTTATCTTTAATTATACTGCTATAATTATCGCTCGTCAAATAATTATTGGCAAGGTTATCTGCTCATATACATATATGCATGCTATACTTGTATTTTTGCAAATATTACTTTCAATATCATCCAAGCATAAAATTCCCTGCAATATCTGATGCCAGTTCTAACAACCAGTTATACTGTCGGTCTTCTCCCCTATTAATCTTTTCACCATTTAGACTCTCCTATTTCCATCCTTCATCTTACAATACACTACCGCCACCGCCGTACTCACAAACGTCGCCACAATCGCCGGCGCGATAATCCCCGCCGGATTCACACTCCCATACTGGCTCCTGTAGGCAATCATATTGACAGGAATCAGCTGCAAGGATGAAATATTCAAAATCAAAAACGTACACATCTCGTTGCTGGCGACACGCTTCCCGTCCGCCGAAACATACCCCGGCGTCCCCCTCTCCGCCTCCAGCTTCGCCAGCTCCTCCATCGCCTTCAGCCCGGCAGGCGTACACGCCCAGCCCAGCCCAAGCACATTGGCAATCAGATTTGCGGCAATATACTCTCTGGCCGGATGTCCCTTGGGAATTCCCGGAAAAAGAAAGCTGATGAAGGGTTGTATCCCTTTCGTCAGCTTTGCAATCAGGCCCGATTTTTGCGCAATCTCCATAAGTCCCACCCACAACGCCATCACGCCGATCATGGTGATACAAAGAGATACAGCGTCTCCGGCGGAATCCAGCGCCGCATTCGTCACCTCGGCCATTTTGCCGGTAAATGCGCCGTACACAACGCCAATCAAAATCATAAACGCCCAAATATAATTTAACATGGAACCTCCACAGAAAATAACGTCTTTATTAGATTCTATGAACATTCCCGCACAATATGTTTATCAAAAATCCTTCCTTACTCAACTTCCACTCTGTTTTTTCCGTTCTTTTTTGCCCTGTAAAGCGCCATGTCAACGCGCGAACACAGAGTATCTACCGTATCGTCCATCCTGGCCTGCGTTACACCCAGACTTACCGTCTGCGGCCTGATCCCCGGAAAGCTGGTATTTGAAAAGTTTTCCCGCATGAGGTCGGCAATATAGGCCGCCGACCCGGAATCCGTGCCGCGCAGAAGTACCATAAACTCCTCCCCGCCCCATCTGCCGGAAGAGACATTCTGCTTATGGCCAATCCGCCTGTTACGCAGAATATCTGCCAGCGCCACAATCACCGTATCGCCCTCCTGATGTCCGTAGGTGTCATTCACCTGCTTGAAATTATCAATATCCAGCATAACCAGCGAAAATTGTTCGTTCTCAATTCTTGAAAGAGCTTCCTCAATCTGGCTCTGAATTTCCTTACGATTATACAATCCTGTCAGCCCGTCGATAATAGCCGCCATTTTTAATTTGTCATTGACAAGCTCCAACTGTTTATTCGTATTCTCAAGTTCAAGGGACGTCACACTGATAAAAGTCGCCAGACGGGAAACCAACGGTACTCTGGACAGCGTATTGATATCCTGCGCCTCTGATATTGTCACAGCCTCCTTTTTCTCCCCTTCTCTCATGGCCGCTATCACCAGCGTCACATTATGCTGGTTCAGGTTCCCTTTCGTGCGAATAAATTCCCCATGGGAAAAGAATCCGCAGGAAGCGGATATGTCATGAAAGGGCTGAATTTCATAAGTAGGCTCTTTATTTGTCCAGAAGGTACGTCTCGCCGCGCAGGAAAAAATATGTAAAATATCCGGCCCAAACTCCGCAATCCTCCGGCTGTCATGCCTAATGCTCTCCACAATGGTACCGGGATCCCCATAGGAAATGCGAACCACGGAGCCGATGTCCATATCCGACGTCATATTGATGGAGCCGTCCGCGTTACTGGACACGGGCGTACGCAGAATCGTCGTGTTGTTATGTTCATAAAACAGTGGAAATTCCAACGTATTATAAAAGAAATTTTCATCATTTTTAATATTCAGGTACTTATGATAAACATCATATGCCGGGATCCCATCCAGTTCCTGTAGCAAGCAGCCCTGCGACTTTGTCACATGAAATTCTCTGCCAAGAGGCTTCCATCCTGTCACCTTGATGGAATCTACATGAAAATCCTCTCCGCCGTAAAAGACAATTATAACAGAACTCTCGGAAAATCCATAAGCCTTCGTAAACACGCAGGAATCGTCACTGGTGATATCATCGCTGCAGCTTACGCCGCCAAAAATCTGAATATCCTCCCGAAGCTCCCTTAACCCGTCGCAGAAACGCGTGGTAGACCCCTCAGGAATTGTAAAATACATCTCAACGGCCTTCACCCAGGAATTTTTCCTGGTCTCCTCCACAATCCGCGACGTAATCTCGTCCACAGACAGCTTCGCCATATCATACTGGAAAATTTCAAATTTTGTTGTCGGCAGTTCAAAGTCCGTGCATACGACCGTAATATTTTCGGAAAGCTCGCAGTCGATAATGTTTCCGCTTGTAGAGCAGCCGATATAGGGAACATCCGGGAAGCACTCCTCTATCGCCCCTGTCACCTCCTGAATGACCGCAGGCTCCAGCACTTCCGAATAAATCTGAAACAACCTTGCCCCGCCGCACCCCGCGTTATTCTTCTGAAACGCATGAAGCCTCTCCACAAAAGGTTCTCTGTCCTGATAAGCAAATTGCACCTGTTTCATGGTATTTTCCGCCTTTCCCAGACAACTGCCCGTCTTTATCCGTAAATCTCAACCTGTCTCCCCATAAGTATATCTTAAAAAACTTTGCTTCTCAACACTCTTTCCATATTTCCATTTTTTAAGTCTTGACATACTCTTCAAATATGTTATAGTGTACTTGTACAATAAGTACACTTGGCGGAGACCTCGGGTAGATAACGCCAAATACCGGCGGTCAGACTATGTGAAGCGTCACATGGATATGTCCTGAATGGAGGTCATCATGGAAATAATTATCAGCAACAATGCCAACAAACCAATTTACGAACAAATTACCTCTCAGATCAAGGCAATGATCATGAGCGGCGAATTGCAGGCGGGCGATTCGATTCCTTCCATGCGGGCTCTGGCAAAGTCCATTCATGTAAGCGTAATTACGGTGCAGAAGGCCTATGAAGATTTACAGCGGGACGGCTTTATCGAGACTACGATAGGCAGAGGAAGCTTCGTGGCGGCACAAAATAAAGAGCTCTATCAGGAAGAACAGCAGCGGATTGCGGAGGAGCACTTGCAGATTGCCGCAGATATCGGACGAACAAGCAGCATTTCTCTGGAAAAGCTGACAGAGCTGCTGGCGTTATTTTACCGGAATGAAGAATAAATTAAAAAATAACCATGCAAATCAGGAAAGGAGTTTCTTATGGAAAATATACTGGAACTGGAAAACATATCAAAATCATTTCCAAAATCGAATTTCTTATTAGATAAGCTGTCTTTTTCACTGCCTTATGGAACCATTCTCGGCTTCGTCGGGGAAAACGGCGCGGGCAAAACGACGACAATCGGATGCATATTAAATACCGTCATAAAAGACAGCGGAACCGTCAGACTGTTCGGACAGGAAATGCAGGATAGGGATACAACGCTCCGGGAAAAAATCGGGGTGGTTTACGACGGGGATAATTTTCCGGGGTTCTGGACTGCCAAACAGTTATCCCAGGTCATGCGGGGATTTTACCGTCACTGGGATAATACACTGTTTCAAAAATATCTGACAGATTTCGGATTGCCCGAAAAACAGCAAATAAAACATTTTTCCAGAGGCATGACCATGAAACTGGCAATTGCCGCCGCTCTTTCGCATCATCCGCAATTACTGGTTCTCGACGAGGCTACAAGCGGTCTTGATCCGGTTGTGCGTGATGAGATGCTGGATGTGTTTCTTGACTTTGTACAGGAAGAAAACCATTCCATTCTTCTCTCTTCCCACATCACAAGCGATCTGGAAAAAGTGGCTGATTATATTGCGTTTATCCATAACGGAAGACTTGTTTTGACAGCATCAAAGGATGACCTCATCTATCATTATGCCGTTTTGCGCTGTAAGGAAAGTCAATTTCAGACGATTGACCGTGCCGATATGATCGCTTTTCGAAAACGGGATTTTCAGATTGACGTTTTGGTGCCTGATGGAAAAGAGGCCCGAAAAAAGTACAAAGATATTGTTGCAGACCATGTTTCTATTGATGAAATAATGTTATTACTGGTAAAGGGGGAACAGATATGAAAGGATTAATTAAAAACAATTTTTACGCAACGCTTTCCGGTGCAAAAACACTTTCCATCGTTATGATTTTGACGGGCGCTTTCATTGTTGCAGTCATCAGTCAGACTCTGCTGATAGCCTATATTATACTGGGCATTATCGGCTTTTCCGAAACTGCCCTTGCCATTGTCAGGGATGAGTGTTCCTCAAAGTGGGGAAAGTATAAGCTGACCCTGCCTGTCAGAAGGGCGGATATTATAAAGAGCCAATTCTTAAATCAACTATTGTGGACGCTTGTGGGCACGCTTTTTGCCGTAACGGCCACCGCTTTATCCTGGATTCTGCACGGCTGCCCTTATGATCACCCCATTGACATCGTCACTACGTTTGTTTTGGGAATCAGCATAAGTCTTTTCATGGGCGCGGTATTTTTTCCTCTGTTCTATGCAAACGGAGAAGAGCGCGGCAGTATTTTTATCGGTCTTTCCCTTGTCTGCGCCTTTGTCTTTGACTATGCCATTGTCAGCCTGATTAATTATTTTATCGAGCCCGGACTTCGGAATATCCTGCTTGGCATTCTGATACTGCTTGCCTCTTCCATACTGGCCTTCGCCCTTTCCTGCCCGCTCACAATCCGCATTTTTAAGCGAAAGGAATGGTAAGCTAAATTTTAATTTTCGTCCACTGCCCCTTTTTAAACCGCGTCGAAGCAAAAATAAATCGGGAAATCTGATCCGCCAGCACGCCCAGCCAGATACCGATAATGTCAAGCCCGAACACATAACCGCCAAGATAAGAGCCGACAGTACGGATAAAGGTAACGCTGATTGTGGAAGCTGCCGCCGTGTAAAGGGTATCGCCCGCGCCGCGCAGACACCCCATGTAGACCACCTGGCTGATCTGGACGACCACAACGAAAATAATAACCCGCATAATGTTCACACCGATAGCCACAATATGCTCTTCCTCGAAAAACAGCCGCATCAGCGGCTCTGCTCCGAAGAAATAAATAACTGCCAGACAGGCGGAAATCATGCCGCCGAACATTCTGCAAATACCGCCATACTCTTTGGCAAGGCTCTCGTCACCTGCGCCCAGACTCCGCCCGATCAGCGCGACGGCCGCCGCCTGCAGACCGTCCCCGAAGGAGAACGACAGCCCCATAATATTCATGCCCACCTGATGGGCCGCCATCGCGTCAGTCCCCTGCTTTGCCGCCATGATTGCCGTCAGCATAAAGCCGATCCGCATAAGCACCTGTTCAAAGAAAACGCTGTAACCTACATGGATTAAATTGAGCAGCGTTTTCAGGGCCGGCCATATTTTATGTTTCATAATATAGGGCAGGCTGATAAAGCCGTCGGGATTCAGAATCGAAAGTACACTCATCACAGAGGCCACCACCGTTCCAAGCACGGTGGCCAAAGCCGCGCCCTGAATACCAAGGGCCGGAAAACCGAAGTGTCCGTTAATAAGCAGATAGTTAAAAATGATATTCACTGTGTTGGATGTCACGTTGGTACGCATGGTAATCTTCGTATTGCCAACGCCACGCTGGGCGGCATTGATGCCCATCTGAATACAGTTAAAGACCATACCGCCCATTACAATCTGAAAATAAACCACCGCGCTGTCATGGGTTTCAGGCGTAGAGCCGCAAAGGCTGATAATGGGGCCTGCAAGCGCCACAAATAGCACGCTCAGAACAATCGCCGACACAAAAATAAAAGCAATTGCCGTACTCAAAATACGGTTCGCCTCCTCCGGCTTTTCTTCGCCCCGTCTTCTTGCCGCCAGAGCGGAAATCGCCACATTTGCCGCCACAAATAAAGACAGTCCCATAAATTTGGGCTGTGTGGTAAGGCCCACGGCAGCCACCGCATAAGAGCCAAGGGAACTTACCATCAGAGAGTCCACCAGCCCGGCAAACGCCACAAAAAAGGACTCCACGATGGAGGGCCACGCCATATTGAACGTAATACGAATATTCTCTTTACTGTGTTTGGGCGCTTTCGCCCTTTCTGTCATCTGCTTCATACTATAATATTATATTCCTCCAAATCAGGATTTTCAATCTCCAGCCCTCCCCACGGATGATTGAAAATTTTCTAACTGTCTGCTATGATTAACACCATAAGAATACATCACCTAAAGGATATTAAAAATGTCACAGGAAATATTACTTTTGGAGGACGACGACAGTCTCAACCACTCTGTCAGTCTCAAATTAAAAAAAGAAGGCTACACCGTCTACAGCGCGTTTACTGTGAAGGAAGCCGTCAGCATTTATCAACAAAAGGATCTCTCCCTTATCATATGCGATATTACCCTGCCGGACGGAACCGGGTTGGATTTTTGTTCCCGCGTGCGGCGGGAAAGCGACATACTTTTTCTGTTTCTGACCGCTCTTGACAGGGAGGATGATATCATGGCGGGCTACAGACAGGGTGCGGACGACTATATTACCAAACCCTTTTCCCTGCCGGTTCTGATTGTCAAAGTCAACGCTCTTCTGAAACGCTTTCCCCCGGAAGAGTCAAAGTTCATTATTTCCGAAAGCATTACCCTTTACCCCGCCGAAAAGCGCGCCATGAAAAACGGCGTATATTTAAATCTGACCGCCAAAGAATATTCCCTGCTCTCCTTTTTCATGGAAAATCCCATGCGGATACTGTCAAGGAATCAGCTTCTGGAAGCCATCTGGGATATCGAGGGCAATTTTGTTGACGAGAACACCCTGTCCGTCAACATCAGACGGCTGCGGGAAAAGATCGAGGACAACCCCTCGATGCCGGCCCTGTTAAAAAATGTCAGAGGCCTTGGTTATATCTGGGAAAGGAAATGTGAAAAACGATGAGTGAAAAAAACCAATCATCTTTTTATATTCGAAAATATTATATACTTATTCTGCTTGTCTCCCTGTGTCCCGTCATTCTTTGCACAGTCTGGGGCTTTTTTCTTTTGCATTCCCAGCACACGCGGGAGCTGGAACAAATCGGCAATATTGCGGGCGCCATCCTTTCCGAATACCCTGATGCGGAAGATACGCTTCTGTCCGCATTGCAGGATGCCCGGTACAGTCATATGGATGAAGGTTATACAGTGCTCCATAAATACGGCTACCGGGAAAATCCCATGACAGACCATCGTCCTTATTACCGTCAGTCACTCAAAGGATTCGCCTCTGTTCTTGCCCTGATTCTTGGCTGTGATTTTGCCCTTGTCACCTTTTTCTTTTCCCGCTTTTCCCGCAGCCAGGAAAAGCAGGAGCAGCTGCTTCACACTCTGCTCGACCGCTATTTGTCGGAAGATTATGCCGGCCTTGATACATCGGAATCCTTTGCGCTCATTTTCAGCGAGTCCTTCACCGATACGCTTTATAAGCTGGGCAATAAACTGAAAACAAAGACACAGGCGCTGGCCGAAGAACGGGATCACACCAAGACTCTTGTGACCGACATCTCCCACCAGTTAAAAACGCCGGTCAGCGCACTGAAAAGCTGCTTTTCCATGTGCATGGAGGCGGAGACAGAGACAGAACGATCCGACTTTCTGCAAAGATGCGCGCAACAGATGCATAAACTGGAGGATCTGATAACCGTTTTAGTAAATGTATCCCGTCTTGAAACCTCTCTGATTACTCTGCGCCAGGAAGCCGTTTTGCTGTCGGCTCTTCTCACCGATGCGGTCAACACCGTATATGAAAAAGCTCTGCAAAAAGAAATTTCCATAGAGATCTGCAATTCGGACAGCGAGGACGTTTTGTCCACTTCCCTGTCTGTTGACAGACGTTGGACCGCCGAGGCGATGGCAAACATTTTGGACAACGCTGTCAAATATTCTCCCGCAGGAAGCAGGATCCGTATAGATATCCACAAATTTTACAGCTATATACAGTTAGATGTTACCGATCAGGGAATCGGTATTCCCAAAGAAGAATACAACCAAATCTTCAAGCGTTTCTATCGGGGCGGCCACCCAGTCATAAAGCAGACGGAAGGGTCGGGCGTCGGCCTTTATCTTACCAGACAGATTCTGGAAAAGCAGTGCGGCGCGGTCACGGCAAAACCTGCCGACGGACGGGGCGCTGTCTTTAGTCTGCGTTTTCCCCTGTAATTTTTTAACCCTGTAAGCCTGCTGTAAGACAGACAGTCTATACTATGCTTATATACAAGATAAGCCCGGTCGGATATCACAGTTTCCATTAAGCAATATCATTTATCTGACCGTAAGAAGAAAGGCAGGGTATTTATGAAAAAACAGACAGACATTATTTTAAAAACCGAGGATTTATGCAAATACTACGGATCAGGCGACAATCTCGTCAAAGCGGCGGATCACATTAATTTACAGATACGACAGGGGGAATTTATCTCCATTGTAGGAAAATCCGGCAGCGGAAAATCCACCCTGCTTCATATGCTTGGGGCGCTGGACAATCCCACCTCCGGCAAAGTTTTTCTTGACGGAGAAGATATTTCTTCTTTTAAAGAAGACGCCCTTTCCAAAATCCGCCGCCGCAAAATCGGATTTATTTTTCAGTCCTACAATCTGATCCCCTCCCTGAATGTATGGGAAAATATTGTCCTGCCTCTGGGGCTGGACGGCAGACCGCTGGACGAAGCCTTCATCCATGACATTGTGAAGATGCTTGGACTGTCAGACAAGATCAAAAATCTTCCCAATACCTTATCCGGGGGACAGCAGCAGCGGTGCGCCATTGCAAGAGCCATCGCCGCAAAACCCTCACTCATTCTGGCAGATGAACCTACCGGCAATCTGGATACCAAAACCGGCGATGACGTAATGGCCCTTCTGAAAGCCTCCGCAAAAAAATATGGGCAGACCCTTGTGGTCATTACCCATAATGAAGAAATTGCGCAAATGGCTGACCGCACCGTCACGCTGGCGGACGGACGCATTCTCTCGTCTACGGAAAGCGAGGTGGTTTCAGATGAAGAATAATACCGTTTTTCGCCTTGCTCTTAGCAGACTCCGCTATCAGAAAAGCCGCACTCTGCTTATCGGCATCGCCGTTATGCTGACCACCATGCTGCTTATGGCCATTGGCACCGTCAGCGTCGCCCTGCTTGACCTGAACAGACAGATGTATTCCGGGATAAACCATCACGCTGTCTTTAGCGGTCTGACCTGCGATCAGGTAAATATCCTGTCACAACATATTAATGTGGAAGCCCTGAGTGTCACCGAACCCTTTGCCGATATTGTAAATGGCAAAATGAACGGCGCCCTCGTCTATCTGGAAACCGTAAAAGACGAGCAGTTTGCCGATAAATCGAAGCCCTTTAACTCACTGGAATTAGAATCGGGGCATTATCCTCAAGGGGAAAATGAAATCTGTTCCTCTCCTCTCTTTTTCCGACGCGTCGGCGCGGAACCCGTCATTGGCGGCAAGGTAACTCTTTCCTTCCGGGTAAACGGCAAGGGAGAAATCCGAACAGAAGAATTTACAATCAGCGGTCTGGAGCCTGACGTAGAAATTTCAGAAAAAATAGACGACAGCCGCCTGATGTGGTCCGCTCACGTCTCAAAGGCTCTTTTATCCAAATATGAGCAGGCCGGACTTTACGAGCCTTTGCCAAACGCCGCACTGCGCGTTTACGGGGAAGAAGCTCTGACCCTCGATGAAATGACAGACAGAATCCATTCTGTCGCCGGAGATATCGGGCTGGACGAAGCCCATGTTGTTTTTAACAATGAGTATCTTTTTACCGCAACCGATCCGGGCTCGGAAAGGATCGCCATTGTGGCCATGATCAGCCTGATCGTAATCTTCTTTTCCGCTCTGGTGATCTACAGCATCTACTATGTGGGTGTAATTACCGACGTGCAGGAAATCGGCAAGCTGAAAGCTCTGGGCGCATCCCGCCGCCAGATTGCCGGAATGTTTCTCTGGCAGGGCGTCATCGTGTCCGTCTTTGCGATTCCGCTCGGACTGTTGATCGGATTCCTGCTGCCCCGTTTTCTGTTCCCGCTGGCCCTGCGTGCATACGGAAACGGCTCCGCCATCAGCTCCTACTCCCGCGACGCGGTAGATGCAGTGATCGGACAGATTCATATGTTTTCTCCGTCCGTGCTGCTTGCGGCGGCTTTGGCAGCGCTTATCACGGTAGCCGTTTCCCTGCGAAAACCTATCCGTCTGGCAAAAAGGGGTTCCCCCATGGAGGCCATCCGCTATCAGGAAAACAGTTCTGACCACAAAGTCCGCAAGGGGCACCGGGAAGTAAAAGTGGCCTCTCTTACCTTTGCCAACCTGACGCGCAATAAAAGACGCACCGCCGTCACTGTCCTTACCATGGGCCTAAGCTGCGTATTCTTTATCTGCGTGTCGGCCGTTTTGAGCAGTATAAGCGTGGAAGACATGGCACGGCGAAGTATCCCCAAAGGCGATTTTCGCATTTCTCTGAATTATTCCCACCACGACAGGGAATATCCCGAAAACAATCTTGACAGTCTTGTACAGCAGGAATATTTTAACGACGCCTTCCTTTCCCAGTTACTTTCCATAGAGGGCGTGGAGTCGGTAGAACGTGAACACGGCAAAATCCTTTCCTCTACGGATAGGGAGTCCGCCATGTATGACGATTATGAAAACCGCCTGCCGATCTCCTACTTTACCAGAGAAGATGTGGCGGAACTGAATGCCAATCTGGCGCAGGGCAGTATCGACTACGACCGCATGACGGCCAACAATGAGATTGTCTGCACTCATGTTTACTCCTTTGAGCAGTACGATCTTTCCCTTGGCGAAACCTATTCGCTGACCCTCCATGACGGCAGCCGGGAAATTCCCTTTACCGCCACGCTCACCGCCCTGACCACGCCGGACAGCAGCTTTCCTCTTCTGATTATGACAGAGGACACCTGGAACAGTCTGGAGCTGACCTGCGATCCTACCACCGCTGTTTATCTGTATGTGGACGACGCCTGCTATGACAGCGTAAAGGAGGCGCTTGAGAAACTGGTGGCGGAAAACGAACATTTTTCCCTCTATTCCCTGGATGTGGAGATGGCAATCGGGCGTTCCGGCATCGGACTGGTAAGAACTCCGATTTATCTGCTTGTCGTACTGATCGGCGTAATCAGCTTTATCAATCTGATTAACACCATGATTACCAGCATTGTCACAAGAAAAAAGGAACTGGGTATCCTGCAGGCCCTCGGCCTTTCCGGCCGTCAACTTGTCAGAATGCTTGCGGGAGAAGGTCTCGTCTTTACCGCAGGCACCCTCGTTATCAGCCTGACTCTTGGCAATGCCGCCGGATATTTACTGTATCGGTATGCAAAAAAGGAGCACTTTATGAGTATCAGCCGCTATCACTATCCCCTCTGGGAAACTGCCGGCCTTGTGCTCGTTCTAATCGGATGGCAGCTTTTGATTACCCTGTTTATCCGTAAAAAGATGGAAAAGGAAAGCCTGATTGAACGGATTCGGAATCAGGAATAAATATGGTAATAATTGATAATATTTTTCAATTTTTTCGCATTTTATTGTATATTTATACAGAAAGTATTATAATGGATGCAGATCTTCGGATCTGCGTCTGTTATTTTTCACCCGACCATCCGTTTCAGGCAAGGAGGCGTCCGCCATGACAAGAGAGCAGTACAAAGTAGCAAATTCCAAAATTTTTCCTGTTGTTATGATTATACTCGGTTATTTTCTGATTACTTTTCTTCTGGCAGTTATATCGGGAAACACTACATGGCGCGTATGGGTGCAGATCTGCTTTACCCTTTCCGCCGTAATTGTCAGTATTCTTGCCCTGATTAAAAATAAAGAGACAAAAGCCTGTTCCATAGCGCTCATGGGATCCTGTGCACTGGCCTATGTGGTGATTGTCCTGTTAAACAATACCTCCGGCGTATACACTTACGTGTTTGCCCTGATTGTCAGTTCCATGGCTTTCTTAAACGTAAGGCTGGCCGTTTGGGGAAATACGGTCGCCATCGCCGCCAATGTACTTCGTATTATCATTCACGCAAACGAAAATGCCGGCTTTTTGGCCCAATCCGTAGTAGATATCTTTTCCCTTCTGCTGATGGCGCTTGCCTCAATCATGGTTACCAGTCTTCTGATCCGCTTTAATGATGAAAATATGGCCTCCATTACGGATGCGGCAAAGGCGCAGGAACTGACAAACCGGACCATGGCCCAGGTGGCGGATGAAATTTCCTCCCACTTTACAGAGGCAATGAAAATGGTAGATGAATTAAAACAGTGCGTAGATACCTGTAATTTTGCCATGGAAAATATCGCTGACAGTACGGAAAACACCGCCGAATCCATTCAGGCGCAGGCCGCCATGTGCGTAGAGATCCACACAGCCTCGGATACCGCCGAAAGCGAAATACATGCAATGAAGGACGCTTCCGACAGAACCATGCAGACCATCTCCGAGGGTTCGGACGAAATACACAGATTAAAGGAACAGGCACAAAGTGTGGCCGATGCCAGCGATGCAACGGTACAGGTAATTACCCGGCTTACCGCCCAGATCAATAACGTGCAGGAATTTATCGGCGACATTTTAAATATTGCCGGCAAAACAAATCTCCTTGCGTTAAACGCTTCCATCGAAGCTGCCAGAGCAGGAGAGGCGGGCAAAGGCTTTGCCGTGGTCGCTGACGAAATCCGTGAGCTCTCCACACAGACCAAAGAGGCCTCCAACAACATTACCACGATTATTCACGAATTAAACGGAGATGCGAAATCAGCCAATGAAAGCATTGAAGCTTCCGCTGCTTCCGTGCGCACACAAAACAAAATGATTGAAAACATGCGCAGTCGTTTTGATAATATTTACGAAGAAATGACCGAACTGGCCGCAAAAGTAAAAAATACGGAGGAGAGCGTCAACGTGATACTCACCTCCACAGATACGATTTCCGAAAATATAACCCAGCTCTCCGCTACCAGCGAAGAGGTTGCCGCATCCTCCACCGAGGGGCTTCGCACCTCTGAAACTTCAGTGGAAAATATGAACTGCTGTAAGGAAACTCTTGAGAAAATTTCCTCGCTGGCGGCGACGCTGAAAAATAACTAAGCCCATTACCACTCGATCACTGCGGAAGCCCAAGTCAGCCCGCCGCCGAAACCGCTGAGCGCAACTCTCATTCCGGGCTTTAACAGGCCCTTACGGTTCATCTCATCAAGCAGAATCGGCACGCTGGCCGCAGAAATATTTCCACAGTGATCCAGACTGATGGGAAATTTATCGTCGCTCACATGCAGCCGCTTCGACACAGACTGTATGATACGGATATTCGCCTGATGCAGGGCAAAGTAATCAATATCCGCCGGTGTCAGTCCTGCCGCCTCAATGGTTTTCTGCAAGGATGCGGGCACCGTCGTCACCGCAAACTTATAAACCTCCTGTCCGTCCATATGAACATAACGCGGCGTCTGATCCGCCTTAATCAGCGGATTATTATTTGCCCTTCCCGGACAGGCAAGCACATCACCCTTCGCGCCGTCAGAACCCTGATCAAACGAAAGCATACCGCAGTTCTCGTCTCCGCGCACTACCGCCGCGCCCGCGCCGTCGCCAAAGAGCACGCAGGTGCTTCTGTCTTCCCAATCCACAATCTTGGAAAGTGTCTCCGCCCCCAGGATCAAAGCCGTCCGATAAAGCCCTGCCTGTATATAGGCGTTCGCAATATTTAAGGCAAACATAAAGCCGGAGCAGGCCGCATTAATATCAAAGGCAACCGCCCTGTCCGCACCAATCGCCGCCTGAACCTCACAGGCGCAGGCAGGCGTCACAAAATCCCCTGACACCGTTCCCAAAATAATCAGGTCAATTTCTGCCGCAGTCACATTTGCATTCTCCATGGCGCGTTTTGCCGCTTCAATGGACATACTTGCCGTGGTTTCCTCCACCGCAAGATGGCGCTCCCTGATCCCTGTTCTGCTGCTGATCCATTCGTCCGAAGTATCCATATATTTGGACAGATCGTCATTTGTCATCACCGTCTTTGGCAGACAGCTTCCCGTTCCTATGATTCTTGTTTTCATGTCATTCCTCTTTCTATCTTCCCCCGCGATGCTGCAACTTTGCACCCGCAATGCCGCTCAAGAAAGCTCCTCCATTATGTCCCTCACATGTTCCAGATGGGTCGCGCGGTATGCGTTCGCACCGCAGAATAAAAGCGCGTCGTCCACCTTCCCCTTTACCGCATTGACAAGGGCATCCGTAATGCAATAGGGCGTATCCGCTCCCTTACAGGTGCTGATGCAGAGATGACATTTTTCATGAGGAATCCGCCCCTCCTTCGCGCGCTTCATAAAAGGATTTAAGATGGCCCGCCCAGGCATCCCCACCGGGCTCTGCACAATCACGATATCCTCCTTTTTCGCGTCAATATAGCTCTGCTTGTAGGCCGGATCCGCATCGCACTCGTAAGTCGTCACAAACCGGGTCGCCATCTGTACGCCGGCTGCGCCCATCTCCAGATAATGCTCCATATCCTCACGGGTATATACGCCGCCGGCCATAACGACCGGAATGCTTGTTTCATGCTCCGCCGCGGTTTCATTAACCTTTTCGATAATCGCCTTCACTTCCTCGTCGTAATGAAGGCTTTCGATATCGTCAAGCTGCTCCCTGTGAAATCCAAGGTGGCCGCCTGCCAGAGGCCCTTCTATTACAACCAGATCCGGAAGCCTGCTGTATTTTTTCCACCAGTACCGCATAATAACCTGTGCCGATTTTACGCTGGATACAATAGGCGCAAGCTTCGTCTTCGCCGCCCCTGCGAGCTTTGGCAGATCCATAGGCAGACCCGCGCCGGAAATAATCAGATCAATCCCCGCCGCCACCGCCGCTTTTACATACTCTTCATACTTTCTGGTAGCTACCATAATATTGACGCCCAGAATGCCGCCCTTTGCAATTTCACGGGCCTTTTTAATCTCCGTTCCGATGGCCCGCAGATTCGCGCCAATGGGATCCGCATCAAAATCCGGCTCGCGATAACCGATCTGGGCCGTCGATATCACACCGATGCCGCCCGATGCCGCCACTGAGCCTGCCAGGGAAGAAAGGCTGACTCCTACCCCCATGCCGCCCTGTATGACCGGCACCTTTGCCACCAGATCGCCTATTTTTAATGGTCTTACATTTCCCATATGATATACCTTTCATTCTCTGCCCGTCTTCCGGCTCTTACCGGTCTGCCGCCGCAGCACCATTCACATACAGCTGACGCCTACTCGTTTCCGATGGCAAAGGTAAGCTCCGCCTGCGCCACCAGTTTACCGTCCACATAAGCTTTCCCTGCGCCTACGCCGATAGGGCCTTTTACCTTGATGATTTCCGTCTCAAGCATAAGCACATCGCCCGGCGTTACTTTTCCCTTAAACTTAGCGTTATTAATCGCCGCAAAATATGCGGTTTTCCCTTTAAATGCAGGCTGGCTTAAAATCGCCACCGCACCTGTCTGGGCTAACGCCTCTATGATCAATACGCCCGGCATAACCGGCTCTTTCGGAAAATGTCCCGCAAAAAAGGGCTCGTTGTAGGTAACGCATTTTTTTGCCACCACCTTTTTCCCCTCTTCCATCTCCTCAATTGTATCAATCAGCATAAAAGGCTGTCTGTGGGGAATAATTTCCATAATCTCCTTCGCCGTCATCAAAGACATATCTGTTTTCCTCCTTTATCCGTGGAACTTCTTCACCAGCAGGCTGGCGTTATGCCCGCCGAAGCCGAGTGAATTGGACAGCGCATATTCAAACTCTTCCTCGTAAGCCTCTTTACAGTAATTCAGATCACACTCTTCATCAGGTATCTGATAACCCACTGTCCTGTGAATATAGCCTTCCTGCAATTCTTTTACGCAGGTAACAAATTCTATGGCGCCCGCCGCGCCCAGAAGATGGCCTACCATGGATTTTGTAGAATTAATTTTAAGGTCTTTAGCATGCTCGCCAAACAACAGCTTAATCGCCCTTGTCTCAAAAAGATCATTGTGATGGGTGCTTGTTCCATGGGCGTTAATGTAAGTGATATCGTCTGTGGTTAAGCCTGCGTCTTTAATCGCATACTCCATGGCTTTCGCCGCGCCTGCGCCGTCCTCCGCAGGGGACGTAATATGATAAGCGTCAGAGGAACAGCCATAGCCTGCTACCTCCGCATAAATCTTCGCGCCTCTCGCTTTTGCATGTTCCAGCTCCTCGAGCACTACCACGCCTGCGCCCTCGCCCATAACAAACCCGTTTCTCTCTTTATCAAAGGGAATCGAACACCTCTCGGGATCTTCGGAGAAGGACAGCGCCGTCAATGCGGAAAAGCCGCCAATGCCGATAGGACATACGCTTCCCTCCGTACCACCCGCTACCATCACGTCCGCGTCTCCGTACTGAATCGACCGGAATGCCTCGCCAATCGAGTTCGTACCCGTAGCGCAGGCCGTTACCACGTTGATGCTCTTTCCCTTAAGGCCGAACTGAATCGACACATTGCCCGCCGCCATATTGGAAATGGTAAGGGGTACAAAAAGCGGCTCAATCCTACCGGGCCCTTTCTCCAGAAGTCTGCTGTGCGCACGCTCCATGGCCTGCAAAGAGCCTGTCCCGGATCCTACCGCCACGCCTACCCGGTAGGGATCTTCCTTTTCCATATCAAGCCCTGCATCCTCCATGGCTTCCTTCGTTGCCGCTACGGCATACTGGGAGAAAAGCTCCATTCTCTTAGCCGCCTTGAAGTCCATGTAATTTTTCCCCTCAAAGCCCTTTACCTCCGCCGCCAGCTTACACTTAAAATCTGCCGCGTCAAATTTGGTAATCGGTGCAAACCCGATCTTTCCCTGTTTAACGCCATCCCAAAACTCATTAACGCTTAATCCGATGGGCGTAATCGCTCCCATACCCGTTACTACCACTCTTCTGCTCATATCCTGTCTCTACTCCTTTCCGTGCTGTTAAGACCACAAATCCGCGCCTTCGCGGCTTTGTCTCTTCTTTGCGGCCACGCAGACTCGCAAGCCCGCGCTTTCGCGGCTGTTAAATCGCCATACCGCCGTCTACCGAAAGTACCTGTCCCGTAATATATGACGCTTTATCGCTTGCCAGAAAAGCAACCGCTTCCGCAATATCCTTCGTCGTGCCTACGCGCTTAAGCGGAATCTGCGCCACTGTAGCTTCTTTAGCCGCATCCGTCATGGCCTGTGTCATATCGGTGTCAATATAGCCGGGCGCCACTGCATTGACCGTAATATTTCTGCTGGCCAGCTCCCTTGCCATGGACTTTGTCAGCCCGATCACGCCCGCCTTGGAAGCCGCGTAGTTGGCCTGTCCCGCATTGCCCAGAATCCCTGTAACGGAAGAAAGGTTTATGATTCTGCCGGCCTTCTGCTTTAAGAAAGGACGATACATATGCTTCATGGTGTTAAACGTACCCTTCAAATTGGTGTCGATCACCGCATCAAAATCTTCTTCCGTCATTTTGATCATCAGGTTATCCTTTGTAATTCCCGCATTGTTCACCAAAATGTCGATGCGCCCAAACTCCGCAAGAATGTCCGCAATCATCTTTCCACATGCTTCAAAATCCGCCACACTGCACTGCACTGCGACCGCTCTTCTTCCCATCGCCCTGATTTTTTCCGCCACTTCCTCGGCTTTTTCTCTGGAACCGTTATAATTTACAATCACATCCGCACCGTACTGCGCAAGCGTCAACGCGATTTCTCTGCCGATTCCCCGTCCCGCGCCGGTAACGAGCGCTATTTTACCTGTCAGCATAATTCCCTCCCTATCCAAAGCCTATTCCAGCTTTGCTTCCGCCATCCGCCATATCAGTTGATCTGGCTCTGCTTTCTTGACTACTGCATCAGATCATCCAGCTTCGCCAGATCTTCCACTTTCTCTATGTTAATCACTTTCATGTCACGGTTGATCTTCCTCATAAATCCGGACAGGGTCTTTCCCGGCCCGATTTCGATAAAAGTATCCACGCCGTCCGCAATCATCCGCTCAACAGTCTGCTGCCATCTCACGGAGGAGGATACCTGCTTCTCCAGAAGAGATTTCACCTGCCCCTTATCCGTCACATAATCCGCTGTCACATTTGCAATATAAGGAATGGCAATGTCATGAATTTCTACCTTCTCAAGCTCCGTGGCAAGCTTTTCGCCTGCGCCTACAAGAAGCGGAGAATGGAAAGGGCCGCTCACATTCAGCTTGACGCATCTCTTCGCCCCTGCCGCCGTCAGCTTCTCCACCGCGGCCTGCGCCGCCCCTTCCTCTCCAGTAATAACAATCTGTCCGGGACAGTTGTAGTTTGCAATGGTCACACACCCCTCTGTCTCCTCGCATATTTTCTCAATCACCGCCGTATCAAGCCCAAGCACCGCTACCATGGCGCCGCCCTGAGGCACTGCCTCCTGCATGTAAATGCCGCGCTTACGCACTACCTTAAACACATCCTCGGGACCCATCACCCCGCTTGCCACAAGGGCGCCGTATTCTCCCAGACTTAATCCCCCCGTCACATCCGGTTTTACGCCCTTTTCTTCCACCGCCTTAAGCATGGCCACTTCCGCCGCCAGCATGGCGATCTGCGTGTATTCCGTAATATTGATCTGCTCATTCTCTTCAAAGCAGAGCGCTGTTACGTCAAGGCCGCTGGCCTGGCCTGCCAGTTCAAACATTTCCCTGCATATCGGAATCTGCTCATAAAAATCTTTGCCCATCCCCACATACTGCGCTCCCTGTCCCGGGAACATAAAAGCCGTCTTTCCCATGATAAAATACCTTCCTTTCCTGCAAGTTTCCCCTTGTATTTTCAAATATTTTGAATTTCAAAGTAATTATAAGAAGAAAAAGGCAAGCCGCACAGCTTGCCCTGTATTAGCTGTTTAAAAGCGCTTCGGCCTCCGATATGATCTCCTGAACGATCTCCGCACAGGTCTGTTCCTTCTTCACCATTCCGGCAATCTGTCCCGCCATAATAGTGCCTGCCACCACATCGCCCTCCACCACAGCCTTGCGCAGAGAACCCAATGTGAGTTTTTCCATCTCCTCGAAAGACGCGCCGTCCTTCTCCATCTGAAGATATTCTCTGGTCAGCTTATTGCGGATCTGGCGGACCGGATGTCCGTTTGACCGGCCGGTAACTTCGGAATCAATGTCCTTCGCCGCAATCACTTTCTTTTTATAGTTTTCATGTACTGTACATTCTCTGGCCACAAGGAATCTTGTACCGATCTGCACGGCCTCCGCTCCCAGCATTCTGGCCGCGGCAAAACCTCTGCCGTCCGCAATACCGCCTGCCGCTATCACGGGAATGCTCACCGCATCCACCACCTGCGGCACAAGCGTCATGGTGGTCGCCTCGCCGATATGTCCGCCGGATTCCATTCCCTCAGCAATTACAGCGTCCGCGCCGGCACGCTCCATCATCTTTGCGAGCGCAACGCTTGCTACCACGGGAATCACCTTAATACCGGCTTCCTTCCACATCGCCATGTACTTACCCGGATTGCCCGCGCCGGTCGTTACCACCGAAACGCCTTCCTCCACTATCATCCTGGCAATGTCGTCCGCCTCAGGATTCATGAGCATCACATTCACGCCGAAGGGCTTATTCGTCAGTTCTTTCGTCTTCTGCACCTGTTCCCGCACAAAAGCCGCCGGCGCGCCACCCGCACCGATAATGCCAAGTGCGCCAGCCTCCGATGCTGCCGCCGCCAGATGATACTCCGCCACCCAGGCCATACCGCCCTGGAAAATCGGATATTCAATCCCCAGAAGCTCTGTTATCTTAGTTTTCATTCTTATTAAACCGCCTTTCTGCGAAATACACCGAAAGACGTTCTTACGCCTCTACACCTTTGCTCTTCATATATTCCACAACTGCGCCTACAGTCGTGATCTGCTCCAGATCCTCAGAAGGGATCTCCACGCTGTACTCTTCCTCGAAAGCCATAACCAGCTCAAATAAGTCCAGAGAATCTGCCCCCAGATCGTCCTTGAAGGAAGAATCCTCAGTAATCTCCACACCGTCCAAGTTTAACTGCTCCTGAATGATCTCAATAACTCTCTCTAACATTTTCCTGTCTCCTTTTCGCCTTTTAGAATAGTTTGATATTCAAAGTATATGATCTGTCCCACTGTTTGTCAATCATAATTTTACGGATTCTATCAGTTTTGTCAATCACTTTGGCAATAAATATTGATAAATTTCTCTTTTTGACACACCACGGTCCTTCGCAACCTGTTTCATGGCGGCCTTATCGTCCATTCCCCCTTCCGTATAAAACGCCATATGCTCCTCTATCGTCATACTCTGCCAAGATGCCTGACGCTCCTCTTTCTTCTGCCGCAGGCTCTTCCCTTCCACTACAAGAACATACTCCCCGCGGGGTTCTTCCGTCTCATAACGGGAAAGAGCCTCCCCTATGGTTGTTGGTAATATGGTCTCGAATTTTTTTGTAAGCTCCCTGCAAAGCGTGATCCTGCGGTCTCCCAGCGCCTCGTACAGTTCCCCCAGCGTCCGAACCAGATGATGCGGCGCTTCATAAATAAGAATGGTTCTGGATTCCTCTTTAAGCTCCGCAAGAATCTGCGCCTTCTCTTTCTTATCCGAAGGTAAAAATCCTTCAAAGCAGAATCGTCTGGTGGACAGTCCCGACAACGTAAGGGCCGTAATACAGGCCGCAGGTCCCGGCAGGGAAGTAACGGTAATGCCCACCTCCTGACATTTCTGCACGAGCACTTCCCCCGGATCGGATATGGCCGGCGTTCCCGCGTCGGAAATTAATGCCACATTTTTACCCTGCAATAACTGCTCGACGAGGTAGTCCGCTTTTTCTACTTTATTATATTCATGATAGCTTGTCATAGAAGTCCTGATTCCAAAATGATTCAGAAGCTTCATGCTGTTTCGCGTATCCTCGGCGGCAATTAAATCCACTGCGCCAAGTGTCTCCGTCACCCGCGGCGTCATATCACCCAGATTTCCGATAGGCGTCGCGCACAGATATAGCATTCCCGCCATTTTCTGTTCTCCTCATTCACTCTGCTGCTCCGGCTGTGCCGCTTCGTTCTCCACCGGCTCCGGCTGTACTGCCTCGTTCTCCGCCGGTTCAGGCTGTACTGCCTCGCTCTCCGCCGGTTCAGGCTGTACTGCCTCGCTCTCCGCCGGCTCCGGCTGTACTGCCTCGTTCTCCGCCGGTTCAGGCTGTACTGCCTCGTTTTCCGCCGGCTCCGGTTCCTTTGCATCCCACCGCTGTCTCTCCGCCTCAGCCTCCTCTGGCGTAAGCAAAGAATCCGCCTGATAATTGACAGCCGCATTCCAGAGAATCCACTCCTCATATCCCGCGTCATAAGCGCCCCTGATCTGCTCCCGTATCTGCCGCGGCCCATAGCCGATATGGCCCGGAACCCAGCTGGCAGTAAAGCTTTGCAGCCACAGACGCACATGGGCCCGCTTTTCCCGGGGCACTGCCTCCAGCTTGCGGGCGGAAGAAGACGCCGCCGCGTAAATCGTTGCATAGGGATCGGCATCCGGCACCGCAATTCCGTATGCGCCGCTATAATAGTGAGACGGATATACCATCGGACAAATATAATCCAGACTGGCCGCCATCGCCGCATAATCCTGTCCCACAATCTCCTGATCCGTCCTGTTGTCAATCACCGTACCGAATACATCCGCCGCCACATACACACCCTGAGGCGCCAGCTTCTCATAAATGTATTCCGTAAACTCCGTAATGATTTCTATCTTATCCGCATCCTCAGCCTCCGGCCCATAATCCACTTCCTCTTCCCTTACATCAGTAGAAAAACGGATATAATCAAACTGCACTTCATCGAATCCATCTTCCCCCGCCTGTAAAGCAATCTCTGTCAGGTAATCCCAAATCTCCCGTTCATATGGATTTACCCATGCCATTCCGTTTTTGTCGCGGAAAACCTCTCCCTCCTTTGTATGTACCGCCCATTCCGGCTTTCGCTCCGCCAGATAAGGGTCCCGAAACGCCACGATTCTGGCAATCAGATAAATATTCTTCTCTTTACATTTTTCCACAAGCCCGCGGATATCTGAAATATAACCGACCGACGCCTCCAGCTCCTGCACCGAATCGGACTGCATTTTATAAGTCACCTTTCCCTCGTCATTTTTGACGTCAATCACCATGGTGTTTAATTCCGTCCGATCTACCAGCTCTATCAGCTCGTCCATTTTCCTTATGCCCGCCACCGGGCCGCTGACATATATTCCCCTGACTTTCACAGGCTCCGGCCTTGCGATCTCCACCTCCTTGCCGGCTTCATCCCGGCCGTTCTCCTCAGATATCTCATTTTCTGAAATACTGCTCTTCGCTGTCCGCTGAGTTTCCCTTTCAGATTCGGTTTCTGCCTCTGCGTTCTCAGTTTCTCCTCCTGTCGGCGCTTCCACTGCGGCCGACGGCTCTGCTTCGGCTGACTCCCTTGTCATGACCTCCTGTGCGGTTTCACCGCATCCGAATCCCCCCATGCAGATCCCTGATAAAAGAAAAGCCATGCATATGCCTTTTCTGATACCGTCAAACCTGCGCGCATGCCTTCTCATATCAAATCCAAACACTGCCTGAACCTTCTTCCTTCCTATTTCATGATTCCACTTCATGAAATCTCCAAATCCACAAGCGGCAAGCACATTTCTGAGAACATCATTATGCGTTAATATCCGTACACCTCATAAATTTCCGGCATATACACCCCCGGCTCGCTGTACACGATGAGCGGTTTTTCCACCGTCATTCGGGGTCTGCCGCCCCTGACCGCCTCAAGCAAGACCATATTGGGCTCCTTATCTGCAAAAGGATAAACCAGCCGCATCCGTTTCGGCTCCAGTCTGTATTTTGTCAGCGTCACAATAATTTCCGCCAGCCTAAATGGCCGGTGCACCAGAAAAAACCGGCCGCCGGGCACAAGAAGCTTCGCCGCCTGCGATATTACGTCCTCAAGGGTACAGAGAATTTCATGTCTGGCAATAGCCTTCGCGTCCTCTGGATTTTTTAACCCGTGCGCTCCAATCATATAAGGCGGATTACAGGTAATAACGTCAAAGGAAGCAGCATGAAACAACTTATCTGCCTCCTTGATATCCCCTGTGACAATATTTATTTTTTCTTCCAGCCCGTTAAGCGCCACACTGCGCCCGGCCATATCCGCGCTGTCCGCCTGCACTTCCAGCCCGGTCAGATGAGCCGCTTTCGTTTTCGCTGCAAGCAGAATAGGAATAATCCCCGTACCTGTGCCCAGATCCAGCACCTGGGCCCCATCCTTCGCAGTGGCAAAGCCGGACAAAAGCACCGCGTCCATTCCGAAACAAAAACGATCCGGGTCCTGTATGATACAGTACCCGTTTCTTTGCAAATCGTCTATTCTTTCATTTTCTTTCAGAATAATATCCCGCCTCGACACTGTCGCTCCCCGATTTATTTTCCTGATTCATCCTTTTTCTCCAGCTTTTCCAGCGCCTTTAATTCCGGGTCGCTGGCCTCCGCCTTGCGGTTTTTGCCGTGTCTTTTCTTAAAACGCAGCTGATCCGCGCGATACTCCTGAATTTCCTTCTCATCGCCCACATCCACAATAACCTTCACCAGCTGGCGCAGCACATTTACGCTCTGCACTTCGCCTTTCAGGCCGTCGTCCGTGGTAACAAAATCGCCCACATTCGGAAGCTTTCTGTTCAGCTCCTCGTAAGTCTCTTCTTCGTTTTTCAGACAGCACATCAGTCTGCCGCAGACGCCCGATATTTTCGTAGGATTCAGGGAAAGATTCTGCTCCTTCGCCATCTTGATGGACACCGGCGCAAATTCCGACAAATGTGTATGACAGCACAAAGGTCTGCCACAGATACCGATACCGCCCAAAATCTTTGTCTCATCCCTCACACCGATCTGACGCAGCTCTATTCTCGTCTTAAAGACAGCCGCCAGGTCCTTCACCAGCTCCCTGAAATCAATCCGGCCGTCCGCCGTAAAATAAAAAAGCACTTTGTTGTTATCGAAAGTATATTCCGCGTCGATCAGCTTCATCTGCAAATTATGTTTTCTGATCTTCTCCAGACAGATCTTAAACGCATCCTTTTCCTTCTGCCTGTTAGCCTCCTCCTGTTCATCATCCTTCTTGTTTGCAATCCGAAGAACCGATTTCAGGGGCTGCACCACCTTCTCTTCCTCCACCTCTTTCGGTTCGCCAATCACCGTGCCATACTCAATTCCTCTGGCCGTCTCCACAATCACATGATCGCCCTGTTTAATCTCGAAATTCCCCGGATTAAAAAAATATATTTTACCCGCAGTCCGAAAACGGACGCCTATTACCTTAACCATAATCTATAAACCTCCTGCATTTATCCACCGCAAACTTTCTAAATATAATTACTTTGTATTAATTTTCTTTGATTGTCAGAAGCAAAAGCTCCATCGTCAAGTCAAAATTAACATTGGCCTCCAGCCGCCTTTTCGCCTGCTGAAGCGCATTCACAATTATCTCGATTCCCTCATAGGTACTTCTGTCCGCCACTCTCCTGATCTGCTGAAACTCGTTGCGGAAAATCAGGCTGTTCACATCCTTGGTAGCCTTAAACAGCAGGACATCCCTGTACCACACTGTCAGTATATCCAGATAATCATTTATATCCAGATTGTATTCCGTTATCTTCTTAATGGCCTTGACAATCTCATTGATTTCCATATCCGTTATATATTTCACTAATGATATGGCTTCATCCTTCACCTTCTCAAACTCTTCGCTGCCCGCAAGATGCTTTGCCTTGCCAACATTTCCCCTCGCAAAGGCAACGCAGATATTCGCTTTATAATCAGGCACCGCCAGCTCTTCCATCAAATATTTCTTAACCAGCGCATCGGGAACGGGCTTCATATTCAAAACCACGCACCGGCTGAGAATGGTCGGTAAAAGCGCTTCCACATTGGAAGTCAGAATCATGATAACCGCATAGGCCGGCGGCTCCTCCAGCGTCTTCAGGAGCGCGTTCTGCGCCTGAGGCGTCATTTTCTCTCCCTCGTTCATAATGTAAATCTTACGCGGACTGCTGTAAGGCTTAATGCCGATATCGTTATTTATCTGCCCTCTTATGTCCTCCACGCCTATTGTATTAGGCTTCTCATGGCTGACATAAATAATATCCGGCTGGTTACGGCTTACCGCCTGTTTGCAGGAATGGCACTCTCCGCACGGCTCCGTACCCCCCTTTTCGCATTGCAGGGTCATGGCAAAAAGACGGGCGATAAATTCCTTACCCGCGTTCCGCTCCCCGCTTATGATATAGGCATGGGAGACCTTGTCCATTTCAATCGCGTTGTGTATATGCTGTTTCAGTTCTTCCTGTCCGACAATATCCGAAAATTTTGCCATCCTTATTCCCCCGTATAGTCCCTGTCTGCATCGTATCGTATCTCAAAGTCTCCGCTTCCTGAATGCTACGTAAAAATATCCAGTAACAATCCCCTGATTTCCCCGATCTTTTCCAGTATCGCCAGATTATCCTGCTCATCCTTCACCAGCTCCTGCGCCAGCTGATCCAGATTCTGGTCAATCAGGCGAATGATCCCGTACACTCTGTGGCGTCCTCTTCTGTCCAGAAAATTCTCTCTGGAAAAAGCATGGGAACGATTGACGACTTCATTCAAAAAATCCTTCACCAGCGCGCGATACCGCTTCATATCCTTGATATCGCGGTGTTTCGCAAGCTTATTGCCCTGTCTGGTGATCTCCTCCATCATCCCTGTCAGGGCATTTTGCAGATCCTGTTCCTCAATTCTGCTGACAAGAGTAAATTTAAACGTGCCGTCCGTCTCCTGCTGCTGCACCGGCTGCTCAATCTGCGGCGCCTGCTGTATCTGATTTACCTTAATATCCACTCCCGTCACCCCCCGTCTTAAGCCAGATGTTTCTGCAAATAATCCGTAATTTCATTAATACAGCTGTCAAGCTGATCATTGTAAAAGGTTTTGTCAATTTTCGAGCAGGCAAGCTTCTCCTCGGAAAAATCCTGCGCATCTGCCAGATATCGCCGGCACAGCTCCTCATACTTCGGATGATCCTGCGCCTTTTCCCGATCCAACGCCCGCTGTAAGCGCACCCCGTCGTCCAGTTCTATCATGACAGGCAGTACCTTATCCGCACCATAAAATCCCCGAAGCTGTATATACGCCTCCGGCGTCCCTATCAGCACATAGGAATGCTTCGACAGGTCTATCCCTTCATCCGCCACGGTAAAATACCTCCAGACGCCATAACAGGTATCGTAGGCTCTGGCCTCCACCACGGCGCCCTGTGCAAGAAGCTTCTGAAATCCATCCTCGTCGGTAAAGTGGTACTCCACACCGTCCTGCTCTCCCACCCGAATCGGCCGGGTCGTATACGGTACTATGGTTTCAAGCGGAACGCTTTTTTGCGTCAGCAGTCTTTTATAAATAGTATCTTTTCCTGATGAACTCTTCCCCATCAGGCACACAATTTTCCCCATTCTATCATTATCCTTAACCAGAACTTCTTCTCACACTAATCATGCCATATTTTTTCGGGAATTTCAACCACAACACCGATTCTGCCCTCAGGCGTAATCCCCTGCACGCATAGTCCTGCTTCTATCTGATCCTTTATTATTGCAATCAATTCCCCGTCTATCAATTCTCCCGGCGCGGCAAGCGGAATTCCTGGCGGATAGGGTGTGATAAAATCAGCGGAAATTCTTCCGGCAGCCTCTTCCAATGCAGCTTCCTCCCGCGGACTATGAAAGGCCTGCGCCATTGTCAGCCCTGCTTTTTTGCAGGCAAAGCCGCTGCCTGTCCTTCCATTTGCGCTCTCCTTTATCCTAGCATCTATTTCTATAAGCGCATCAGCCAATCTCTGCCAGCCCTGGGCCTCATCCATCAGCGTCATCATGGCCAGCGCGTAGGTCTGCGCCGCCATCTCTAATTCCAAATGGTATTCTTCCCGCAAAATCCCGCAAAGTTCTTTGCCTGTAATATTCGTCCCTTTGACGGATATCACTGCTTTTCCCATATCCCAATCTGTGAAAGCATATTTTTTTTCGGGCACATCCCCTATCTTTCCAATGCGTATGTGGCGAAGTCCCTGCGTTTTTTGACAAAATGCTCTATAATGCGTTTCCATGGCGGTAAAACGCTCCCGCCCCTGTCTTTCCAGATAACGCATACAGGAATCCATGCTGGCCATAAGGACGTAGGAAGGGCTGCTGCTCTGAAACATGGACAGGTATTTTCGCAATTTTACACGGTCAATTCTGTCTCCATTCACATGCAGAAGCGCCGTCTGCGTCATGGACGGGAGGGTTTTGTGGAGACTGTGAATCACCAGATCCGCGCCCTGCGCGACAGCGCCTTTTTTTTCATAAGAATACGCCCCTGTACCGCAAAGTCCCAGATGCGCTCCGTGGGCCTCATCCACTATCAGAATTTTACCCCGCTCATGCACCACATTCGCAATCTCTGCCACATCGGAAACCACCCCTTCATATGTAGGAGACGTGATGACCACCGTAGCGCAGTCCGGATACTGATCCAAAAGCCGCCCTATCTCCCTGAAATCCACTCCGTCGCAAATGTCGTATTCCTCGATCATTTTCGGACAATAATAATGCACGCAAAGTCCCTGCAAAATCGCCGCATGGTATACGGATTTATGGCAGTTTCGCGCCATCAGAATCTGATCTCCGGGTTTTGTCGACGTCATCACTGCCGCAAGCGCTCCGCAGGTACTGCCGTTTATGAGAAAAAAGGTTTCGTCCGCCCCGTAGAGCCGGTTCGCCCTTTCCTGCGCCGCCAGAAGAATCCCCTCAGCCTGATGGAGATTGTCAAATCCTTCAATCTCTGTAATGTCGATCTTATAAAAATCCGCCATTTCCCCGCTTAAGGAACTGCGTTTATGTCCCGGCATATGGCAGGGGTAAAAATCGCTCCCGCCGTAGGCCGACAGGGCCTGATACAGACTTTTTTCGGTATTCATGAAGCCTGCGCTCCATGCCCTTTGTGCACACCCACCGTCTCCATCAACGAACAGTACTTATCCGCCGCCGTTACAACCCAAGCCTCCCTGCATGTAGGCGGCACTACGGACAGCGGCCACATATGCTTCTTAATGATTTCCCGCTGTATGTCATTGAGCTGATACTCTTTTTCCGCGTTATGAAGCGCCGTAGCCGGATGATGAAAGCCGTGCAGACGCTGTCTGTGGGCCAGATATTCCTTATCATGCCAGTCATATAAAAAGTAGTCGTGTAAAAGCGCGCCACGGATCAGGTCGTGCTTATTACAGCCGATCCCCAGCTTTTTATTCAAAAGCAGGCTGTAACGCGCCACGTCCATGCAATGATTATGCACTGTCATTGTGCCATGTTGAATATGCGCTCTGGTACTTCTGAAATTTTCCGACTGTAAAATATCCTCTCCATGCTTCCTGAGCAGTCTGTGAATATTCTTATGCCGCTCGTAAAGCCTGCGCAGGCGTTCCATGCGCCTTTGCCTGTAACCTTCCAGTAAATGCATAATCCTTCTCTCCCATTACAATATTCTGATTTACATCAGGCCCGGGCATTTGATCCGGCGCCCTTTACATACATATTACTCCTGCTCTACCAACTTATGCAATACCTGCGCACGATGTGCCCAGGTGTGCCCTGCTTTCGCAAGCTCATAGCCGCAGTCGGCTATCTCCTGCATACGGTCAGAGTCCGCCAGTAATTCCTGCGCGATCTCCGGCAGCCGGTCCATTTGCGAAAGCGAATAGATACTACAGTCTGTGCCGTTGTGCAGAATTTCATCCAGATAAACACTGCTGTCCGTAAGACAGACGGCGCCATTTAACATGGTATTGAAAATCCTATCATGCCCGCCGTCCTTAAACCAGGGCATCACATTGAGGGAAAGCTTTGTCTGACACAGCTTTTTCAGACACCCCTCTGAATTAAGGCTGTTCATAATCATCAAATTTTCCGGGTGCTTACATTCCAGGAGCTCCCAGCCGTCGCCAAAAACATGAACCCTGATTCCGGCGTCCGCAAGCACCTGCACCGCCCGTCCTCTAAACGTATAGCGCACATACAGATCAATAAATGTCAACGCCGCCATGGCTTTTTTAAGCTCTTCCTCCGGCACCTCGTTTAACTCCGCCTTTAAATGAGCCTCCGCCACCTCCTCCACCGTCCTGTGGGGACTGGCAAACAAATCGTCTATCATACCATGATAAAACGCTGTATATTCATCATCAATCCTTGTAATATATTTGTCAAAGGTAGAGGGTATACAATAGTTTCCCACCATCGTCACATCATATTTACGGCAGGCAATCGGCACATTGCTCTTCCCCGGATGTAACTGTGTCCCTGCCAGCGGCAGAAAAGGACCGTTTTGTATCTCCGGGAAAAACCTTCTCATATATGCCTCGTGGTTTCTGTCAATACTGATATGGCAGTAATTTCCGGGTACTTTCTCAAGAAAATGATGATAATACATGGGATGATCCACCACAATATTGTAGCTGGGAATGCTAAGCGCATCCCACATCATCACGTCATTTTCATCCAAAAAGTATTCTTCCCCGCTCATGCCGTGAAAATTAAAGTTAATGAGCGCTGTATTGCCCTTCTCAAAGAATCGAAAAAACTTTTCCGTACTTTTCCAGGGGCTGCTAAGATCATAGATAAAAACCTCATGCCCGAGCTCTTTCATCGCCTCGGCAATCTGTAGGGAAAAATATCCCTGCGTCTCGATATCCCCTGTAAAAAAAAGCAGTTTTTTCATTTCCGTATTCATCTCCCCACAGCCGTACCAAACTGTCCCTGCGCCGGTTCTCTCCCGGCTGTTTCCTTTTTATCCCTGTAGAGCGCCATCGTTATAACCGCACAGTTTATAAAGCTGAGCGCCGCTACCGCAATCGCCTTAATCAGATTACCCGGCTCCTCCACGCTGTAGAACATTAATACGGAAGGAATACTCGGAAAGGTATAGATAAAAGCATGTACCGTAATCAATCCCTGTACCACGCCTGCCAGCATACATCCCAGAATGTTGGCAATAGCCGGCGTCTTTTCCTTAAAGCATATACCAAAAATGGAAGGTTCCGCGATCCCCGGAATCAGAGCCGTAATCATGGCGCTTAACGCCATGGATTTTAATTCTCTGTTTTTTGATTTGATAAATACACCCAGATCGCAGCCCGCCAGTCCCATATTGGAGATAAACAACGCCACCATAATGCCATAGTCCACTCCCGTAAGCCCGATCTGCGTAATGGCCAGCGTCATGAAAATCCAATGCATCCCCGTGGACACCAAAAAGATGGTAAGGCCCGCAAACACACCCCATGCCAGTACAGGCACCCTTTCCTGCATAACATTCAAAACGTCCGCCAACGCGTTGCTGACCAGACTTACCGCCGGTTCAATCAGCAAAATTCCCAAAAGCGCTGTAACAAAAATAACACACGCCGCAAGCAGGTACGGCTGTAAGCTTTCCCTGATCAGTCGTTTAAAAAATTTACATATATGGGACATACAATAGATCAGCAATATAATCGGTATTACGCTGTAGGCATAGGTTGCAGACACCACCGGAATCCCCGCAAAGGTAACGCTGCCCCCGCTTTCCATAAGCGCCGCAAAATCAGGAAAAAGCATGACGCACACGCTGACAATCGCAAACATCGGGTCCGTATCAAAATGCTTCGCCGCAGAATACGCCACCATAATAGGAAGAAAATAGAAAGGTGTGGTGGCAATCGCCGATAAAATAACTTCCGTAGTTCCTGTGAGAATATGCGCGGCTGTAAGCAGGAGAACCGCCATTTTAAATATACCGCCCGCCAGAACAATCGGAATGATGGGCGCCATGCATTCGCTGATATGATCAAATACCGCTGATAGAGACTTTTTCAGAGTCTTCACTTTTATTCCTCATTCTCTCTGCCATGTACAGCCTCCGATGCTCTCAAAAATATTTTTCTGCAAAATTATCTACGGATTATATCGGCCGTATGACGTATTTTCTACACTTGCAAGTACAGGGAAATCGTCCCTTTTCGTAAATATTACGGTTCTTCCAGCTCTTTCAGATACTCTCTGGCCGTTTTTTCCCTTTCACCACCCGGCGCAGTATCCAGATAGGCCTGCAGCGCTTCCTTATAGGGCGTTTTGTCTTCAGAAATCCTCCCTCCTACATACGCAAGATAAGCGTCGGAAAAAGCCCAATATTCGTCAAACTCCTCTTCATAATCATAATTAAAATAGAGGGAATTAAAATTGTGAGCAGGCCCAAACATCTTCTCATCCAGCTCTATCCCCTCCAGCCGATAGGACAACGAATAGTATCTGCGCTCCCGTGCAAGCTTCACAAACCTGACAAAGCAAAATGCCATGCAGCTAAAGAATACTATCGTAAATATTACGATCAGAACATAATATTTTGTTTTATTTCCGCATTTCGCCTTATTTTCCAAAATAAGCCTCCATCCTCTCTTTGGTAACGCGCTCAACATCAATGCTGCCGTCCAGTATAAACTGGTCTCCGTATTCAAGCCCCTTTAAGGTCTCAATCTCTTCATCCGTCAGGCGGTAATAATTTTTCAAATAACCGTCAACCTCACGTATCAGATCCTGCCTGACCTCACTTTTATCATCGGAGTGATAGAAGATCTGCAGGGTAGTCAAATCCGTGTCCCTGAGGGACGCATAATTATTTCCTTCATCCATTGCCTCCATGGACTGTAATACGCCCACAAGAACGAGAGAATATGTGTAGATATCAGTAAGGTCCTCCGCATATTCCGGATAATTTTTAAACAGCTCTCCCGTCGGATCTGTCCGGGACGCAAGCAGATAAGCTCGTATGTACTGCTTTTCATCCATATAGCGGGCAAGCTGCTCCCTGTTCTTCTCAAGGCGCGCCCCGGTCACCTGGTATGACGACCGCACACCAAACCGATATTTGTAAAAGGAAATAAACCCAAAGGAAAAAAGAACAATTGCCAGAAATACAATTCCCAATCTTACCGTCAGGTATTCCAGCACCTGACCAGTCCCTGTTTCCAAAAGTTCGTCCCGCTTTTGCTCATAGGCGGCGTCATAGGTTTGAAGCTCCTTAGCCAGCTTTAAAGCATGTTCATTAACTGTTCCGCAATAGGGACATTTCAGCTGGTCGCTGGCAAAATCAGAACCGCAGTTTGTACATTTCATCTGCTAATCCTTCCTCTTTCAAAATCTCTGTTTCCCGCTCCACTTCTTCTTTTAATGCAGCCTCAATGGCGTCGTCCGTCTCATAAATCTGAAAGAAAATGCCATCATCCCGCATATTGTAATCTTCCGCCAAGACTTCATAAATCCACAGCATTTCCTCCCTGTCCTTCTCCTGAAAAGCCTGGTCAAAAAGCGGCGGATAAATATGCAGATACCAGGCGGTACGATAAAGAAAATAGTCAGGCGCACCAATATAATCTTCACACTCAAAAATAAGATACTCCTCCAGCTGATCCCAGTCTTCGCTCTTATATGCTTTCTGCAAATCGCGGGACAAACTATCCATTTTTACCTGCGCTCCGGCCTGTTCAATTTTCTGAGGCACATCAAAAAGCAGGATAAGTCCAAATATTACAAATAAAACAAGCAGCGCAGCCGCAACGACAAGGCCCAATTTCTTTGGAATCGCCATTGTTCCTGCCTGTACCCTTTTCACTTCTTCAATTTTTTTATTTGTATTCTCCCGGCTTAAATCAATCAGTTCTCTGCCGCAGTATGGACAAAACGCCGTTTTCGTTTCGGAAACAGCCGCGCCACAGCCGGGACAAATATTTACAATTCTATTATTTTCCATCTTTTACTCTGCCGCTTTTACCATATTTGCAGGTTCACACTGGAGTCGAAGTATCGCCCCGATAATAAATCGTATTCGATTTATTATATCGTATCAACACATTATCTTCCACCATTTTTTCATAAAAAAAGAAACACCTATTCCAGTGCTTCCTTTTAAAAAGAGATGCCCAGAACCGGAATCGAACCAGTGACACGAGGATTTTCAGTCCTCTGCTCTACCAACTGAGCTATCTGGGCATTGAGTAGCGGGGACAGGATTTGAACCTATGACCTTCGGGTTATGAGCCCGACGAGCTTCCAGACTGCTCCACCCCGCGTTATTAAATTATACTGATCGCCATTCCGCAAAAGATTAAACAAATCTCACAAAAATCTTCTTTGGCGAATGGACGGAGGTGGATTCGAACCACCGAAGCAATTTGCAGCAGATTTACAGTCTGTCCCCTTTGGCCACTCGGGAATCCGTCCATATGATGTTATCATCAAAAGCCGATAAACGGACTCGAACCGTTAACCTGCTGATTACAAATCAGCTGCTCTGCCAATTGAGCCATATCGGCACATAAATCGAATTTCGTCTAACGGATTTTGAATGGGACCTATAGGGCTCGAACCTATGACCCTCTGCTTGTAAGGCAGATGCTCTCCCAGCTGAGCTAAGATCCCTTATGTATAAAGTCGTCATACGGTGTAAATCACCCACATTTCTTTATACCAAACGACCCGGATGGGATTCGAACCCACGACCTCCGCCGTGACAGGGCGGCGCTCTAACCAACTGAGCCACCGGGCCAAGTTATCATACCCTCAAAACCGAACCTGAAGAATCCATTGGTTAAGCCATTGACCGATTAGTACATGTCAGCTGAACACATTG
>VSNG01000016.1 GCA_009774175.1 Lachnospiraceae bacterium
GCATATAATATTGCATGAATCAATAATATTATATCTTACAAAAATGCGGCACAGGGAAAGACCCGGAAAAGGAATGAAAAGGAAACGCTATGAAATATGTAAGAAGAAGGAAAGGAGTATACTACATGGTTTTTAACACAGGCGCGGCGCTATTGGATGCCATTGTGCTGGCTGTGGTGTCCCATGAACTGGAAGGAACTTATGGCTACAAGATTACGCAGGAAGTGCGGCTGGTCATAGAGATTTCCGAATCCACGCTGTATCCGGTTCTTCGCAGACTGCAAAAGGACGAATGTCTGGAAATCTACGACATGGAGTGCGCGGGACGCAACAGGCGTTACTACCGGATTACGGAGAAGGGAAGGGCACAGCTGAATCTTTATATCAGCGAATGGTATCGGTATTCTGCCAAATTGAACAGTATTTTTGAGGGAGGACTTAAGAATGAATAGAGCAGAATTTATGAGCAGGCTTGCTGCGCTTTTGCAGGATATGCCGCCTGCAGAGCGGGAGGAAGCAATTCAGTATTATAATGACTACTTCGACGATGCGGGCGAAGGAAATGAAGCGGGCGTCATCGCAGCTCTTGGATCGCCGGAGGAGATTGCAAAATCCATTAAGGCAGGGCTCTCGGACGGCGGAAACGGCGGAGAATTTACGGAATCGGGATTTCACGGCTATGAGCAGAGAAACAAAAACCAGGTTATGTCAACCGAACGACCGCCGCAGGACAGCGCCGGAGCAAACGCCTACGGACAGCAGGGAAATGGATACGGGACGCAGGGAAACGCCTACGGACAGCAGGGAAATGGATACGGGCCGCAGGGAAACAGTTACGGATCGCAGGGGCCCCAGGGCGGCGCCGGAGCGAATGCTTCCAGACAGCCCAAAAAGTCCATGTCGGGCGGCAAGATTGCACTGATCATCGTGTTTGCGATTTTACTTTCTCCGGTCTGGATCGGCGTTCTGGGCGGATTTTTCGGCGGAGCTCTTGGACTGCTTGGCGGGCTTATCGGCATTTTCGTTGCTTTTCTGACAGTGGGTATTGTGCTTACGGTAGTGGGAGCCGCGCTGGTTATTGCGGGCATCGTGGCGCTGTTTGCCGCGCCGCTTGGAGGCATGTGTCTGATCGGCGGCGGTCTGATTATGATAGCGGTCGGCCTGGTGTTTGTCTGGCTGATGGTGCTGGTGGTCGGAACGGCCATTCCCGCACTGATACGTGGCGTCGTCAATCTGTGCAGCAGATTATTACACAGGGGAGGTGAGCGGGCATGAAAAAATTTACGAAGGGTTGTCTCATAACGGCATTGGTTTTGTTTATTGTGGGGCTGATTATCTGCGGCGTGGGCGGTCTGCTTGGCGGTTTCAGAGAGCTTTCGGAGATGGACGGCATCGGCTCGATTCCATTTCGATATTACAGGAACGTGGAGAGCGACTGGATCGGCTTTTACGACGAAAAGGAATTGGAAAGACTGGAGAATATAGAGGATATTGAAAATATGGCGGATTGGAAATTGGCTGAGCTGGAAGGGAAAAAGGAACAGCTTGCGCTGACGGCTGATACGCTCGGCAGCATTACTATTGATCTGAAAGAATGTAATCTGGTTATCCGGGAATCGGCAGACGAGCATGTGTGGATTTCCGTGGACGGCAGCCAGCATGAAACCTATTATGCCATTGAGGATGGAAAGAGTGGGAAGAGCGGCCTGTGTATTCAAAATGAGACGAGCCACAGGAGAAAATATTGGAAAGACAACGATATGGTCTGTCTGTGGCTGCCAAAGGACTGTGTGCTGGAAGTGTGCGAAGTGGATATGGGAGCGGGTTATATGACGAGCAGCCTTTTTCTGAAAGCGGATCAGGTGAACATTACTGTGGGCGCAGGCCTTCTTGAGGCGGAAGGATTTGAAGGCGACGAGATTACGGTTCTGGTAGGGGCCGGAGAGCTTCTTGCAGGGCGTGTCACTGCGCAGAGGGCCGATTTTGAAGTGGGCGCAGGACATCTTTGCGTGGATGATCTTTCGATAAGCCATGAAGCGGATCTGACTGTAAATATGGGAGTGTGCGAGATCACCGGGAACATAACGGGGGATCTGGATCTGGAGTGCGACATGGGAGAGGCGGTATTGTCTCTTGCCGGTTCCCAGGATGATCACAGTTATGAGGTGGATTGCGGCATGGGCGAGGTTACGATTGGAAGCTACAGCCACAGCGGTCTTGCCACGGAAAGATCATGGAATACTGGAAAGGCCAGCGAATTTGATATAAACTGCGCCATGGGAAATATAACGATTACGTTTGACAGGTGAAACAAAAAAGGAGGAAGAAATTATGGATAACTTTGAAAAGAGATTACTGCGTTCACGCGCTAACAGGATGCTCTGCGGCGTCTGCGGCGGTATTGGGGAATATCTGAATATAGACCCCACGCTGGTACGTCTGATCTGGGCCATGTGCTCTCTGGCCAGCGTCGGTATGGGATTTGTTCTTTATTTCATCGCGGCGGTGGTGATTCCGGAGGATAGCGGTATCGTAGGATAAAACGCCAATACGGTAAAAAGGAAAAGAGCGGAAGGCCTCGGAAAGATGAGGATGCTTCCGCTCTTTTATCGTGCGCCCTGCAACGTATACTTAAACGGTAAAAAACAGTCCCGATTTTTTCAGGGCGGGCCGTAGGGCCATGTATACCAGTACGGCGACGATGGTGGAGGTGACCGCGTTGATGGAGGTGGAAGTAACGTTCCAGGCCAGCGTCAGCTCCGCGGCGGGCTTGCCAAGAATGGCCAGCTTGTAAAAATATCCCAGGAGCGGATCGAAAATTACGTTGAACAGCAGGCCTCCCACAGCGGCGGCAAAACACCATTTATAGACCTTTTTATTATCGGTTTCCGTGCTGATATGTGCGATTTTGTGAGCGATCAGTCCCGTGATCAGACCGATGCACAGCTTCAGGATAAAGGTTTTGGGGGCATAGACCACATAGACCGGATCCAGAAGATCGCCGATGGTCATGCCGATGGCGCCGCCAAGACCGCCGTACAGCCCGCCAAGCAGCAGCGCGCCCAGAACGCAGACGGCGTTTCCCAGATGGATGGAGGTGGCGTCGCCGCCCGGCAGAGGGATCTTAATCTGTAAGAAGGTAAATACCACATAAGATAATGCGGCAAAAATACCCGTAAATACAATTTTCAGTAATTTTTCGTTTTTCATGTCTGTTTCCGCCTTTCTTGTACGCCCGCCCTCAAGCAGCGGCAGGGTGTTTCTTTTTAAATTAGTCTTATCATAGTGTCGACATGGTATTTTTAAAAGTGCCAATTTAAGAATTTCCAACCATACCAGATGTAGCATATCAATAAATCCACAGAGCATACCTAAAAAAAACCTGCAATATACCATCGGGGTGAAAGAGCCGCGCCTGCCCCTGGTGTACTTTGGGCCCACCATTTTATCGGCAGAATGCAGGTGCTGCGTATGGCTAATGTCACGAAACAGGCAAGCACACGTTTTTCCATAGTCAAGCATTTGCATGTGCAGGGTCAAATATGATACAATAAATTCTACTATTACCATAACGAGGAAAGATTTATGAGCTGGTGTTACATAGCATGTGGTCTGGCGGCGCTTTGCGCTCTGTTCTATGCCATAATAAGTTTTAAAAGAAAAACGCATCTTGCGGCGGTTACGGGAACCATGTTTCTGGCAGCCTGCGCGGTCAATCTTACATACCTTGGCAGAATCGGCGCCGGGACTTATTTTGCGGCGTCGCTCACCACCAGCGCTTACTTTGTATGCCTGGATTTTCTGGTTCTGTCCATGGTCTACTATATGATAGAGTTTACCCAGTCAAGAATAAAGGCGCCCCGTTTTAAGAAGACGGTTATTTTCACGGTGTATCTTTTGACCGGCGTGGATGCGGCGATTCTGATCCTGAACGTTTTTCGCGAGGTGGTTTTGCGCTATCAGTATCAGAAAGACAGCGTTTATGCCATAAAATACATGTTTGAGGCCAAATGGGGATTTTATATGCATCTGGCCTTTGTGTATCTGCTCGTGGCCGTGATTTTTTATATTTTAATCCGTAAGATTATTATTGTGCCTAAAATCTACAGGGCCAGATATGTCAATACCCTTCTGGCGCTGTGCGTGATCGGCCTGCTGACTATTTTCTATATGGCGGAGCTGTTGAAGCTGTCCATGGATCCGGCAGTTTTGGTGTACGGATTTGTCTGCCCTCTTGTCTACAGAAATACCTTTGACTATACGTCAAAAGGAATGCTCAATACCACTCGAAAGATGGTTCTGGAGTATATGGGCAGGCCTGTGATTCTCTTTGATTATGAGGGGTATGTGGCGGATACCAATCGGGATATGCGGGAACTGTTTCCGATTTTGAACTCCCAGGAGCAAAGAATCAGCATGATGGATTTTCTGCAGCTTGGCGCATTTCGGGATTTGCAGAGCATCGGCGAGGATCAGACCTTCGAATGGGAAAATCCGGGCAGCGCCGGGGCGCGCAGGTATCAGTGTGCTTTTACCTGCCTGCGGGACGAACGGGGGCGAAGCATCGGCCATCTACTGATCATGACGAATCTGGAGACAGAGCGGGACATGCTGACCAGACTTTATTCCAAAGACAGCTTTTACAGTGAGACTGATAAGGTTCTTTCACAGGGGATTTATCCCGTGACGGTGGTGGTATGTAACGCCAACGGCATCGGTCTGGTCAACGATGTGTTCGGCTGGAGAAGGGGCAATGAGCTGCTCAGGCAGGCGGCCGATCTGCTGCGGGAAAATCTGCCCGCAAACGCAATACTGGCAAGGATGGAAGACGGCGATATGGCGGCGGCGCTCACCGAGGCAGAGCAGGAATATGCAGTCCGTCTTTTTGAAAAAATAAAGGAGCAGTACAGGGAAGCCAACGATACGGGCATCAATACGGATATGGAGTACGGGATCGCCGTGATCCGGGATGAGACAAAGAGCGTGGAGGAAGCGGTCAGGGAGGCCGCGGAGAGCATGCGCACCAAGAAGATGATGAACCAGTCCTCCCAGAAGAGCTCCCTTCTGGATTCTCTGACGCAGACGCTGACGGAGAGCGATTACGAGACCGAAGAGCATGTGGAACGGACAAGAGAGATGGCCATCAGACTGGGACAGGCGCTTCATCTGGCTGACGGAGAGCTGGGGAAGCTGGCGCTTCTGGCAGTGCTCCACGATATCGGGAAGATTGCCATTCCCCATTCCATTTTATTGAAGCCGGGAAAGCTTACGGAGGCGGAGTGGGAGATCATGAAGACCCACACCGAGAAGGGATATCGGATTGCCAATGCGTCCAAGGAGCTTAAGCCCATCGGCGAATACATTCTGCACCACCATGAGAGATGGGACGGCGGCGGTTATCCGGGCGGGCTTGCGGGGGAGGAAATTCCTCTTTTATCCCGTATTATTACGGTGGTGGATTCCCATGACGTGATGGTGCACGACAGGCCCTATCACAAGGCCATGAATGAGGAGGATGCGAAGAGGGAGCTGTTACGGTGCTCCGGCACGCAGTTTGATCCGAAGCTGGTAGAGGTCTTTTTATCCGTGATCGGGGAGACGAAGGTGTCCTGAAAAGAGAATTGACAAAAGTTTTGTAATTGTCTATAGTATTAGGTAATTGTAAAGGTGATGACAGAGAGGAGTACATGATCGACCGCCGCCAGAGAGAGAAGCCGTCCGCTGAAAGGCTTCTTCGGAGAGGAATTGTGGAAGTGGCTCTGGAACCGGGATGCAAAAAGGCGTTCGGGACAGCTTTCCGAAGGCTCAGTAAGCGTTCACGACTGATCCCCGTTATCGGATTGGAAGCCGGAAGCTTTTTCGGCTTCGCCGAGCGATAAATGAAGGTGGTACCGCGCATACGCGCCCTTTGTCAGGGGACTGGCAGAGGGCGTTTTTGCGCGAATGAGAAATGCAAAGCGTTTCGAAGCTGCTTATTTAAGCAAAATCAATAAGTGCGTTTCGATAAAGGAGGAAAAAATGGGTAGAGAACTTGCAAAAACCTACGATCCGAAAGGGATTGAGGACAGACTGTATCAGAAGTGGCTGGATAAAAAATATTTTCACGCGGAGGTTGACAGGACGAAAAAACCGTTTACCATCGTGATTCCCCCGCCGAATATCACAGGGCAGCTCCATATGGGACATGCCCTTGACAACACCATGCAGGATATTCTGATCCGCTATAAGAGGATGCAGGGGTATAATGCGCTCTGGCAGCCGGGGACGGATCATGCTTCCATCGCAACTGAGGTAAAAATTATCGAGAAATTGAAAGAGGAGGGCATCGACAAGAACGATCTGGGCAGAGAAGGGTTTCTTGAGAGGGCCTGGGACTGGAAGAAAGAATATGGCGGACGCATTGTTTCCCAGCTTAAGAAGCTTGGGTCTTCCTGCGACTGGGACAGGGAGCGTTTTACCATGGACGAGGGCTGCAATAAGGCGGTCACGGAAGTGTTTGTAAAGATGCATGAAAAAGGCTGGATTTATAAAGGCAGCCGCATCATTAACTGGTGTCCTGTCTGCAATACCTCCATTTCCGACGCGGAGGTGGAGTATGAGGAGCAGGCGGGTCATTTCTGGCACATCAAATACCCGTTAGTGGATGAGAACGGACAGCCAAGCAGGACGGAATTTCTGGAGTTTGCGACCACCCGTCCCGAGACCATGCTGGGCGATACGGCGGTGGCTGTGAATCCGAACGATGAGAGATATACTTATTTAAAAGGAAGACAGGTCTGGCTTCCCATTGTGAATAAGCCGATCCCCGTGGTGGAGGATGAGTATGTGGACATGGAGTTTGGGACAGGCGTTGTGAAGATTACGCCCGCCCACGACCCTAACGATTTCGAGGTGGGAAAACGACACAATCTGCCGGAGGTCAATATCTTAAACGACGACGCGACCATCAACGAAAACGGCGGCAGATATGCGGGGCTTGACCGGTATGAGGCAAGAAAGCAGATCGTGGAAGAGCTGAAACAGGAAGGGCTTTTGGTGCGGATTGAGGACTATTCCCACAATGTAGGAACCCATGACCGCTGCCGTACGACCATCGAGCCCATGATCAAACAGCAGTGGTTCGTAAAGATGGACGAACTAATTAAGCCTGCCGTGGAGGCAGTGAAAAAGGGCGATATCCGTCTGATTCCGGAGCGGATGGACAAGATTTACTTTAACTGGACAGACAACATCCGCGACTGGTGCATCAGCCGCCAGCTCTGGTGGGGGCATCGGATTCCGGCCTACTACTGCGATAAGTGCGGGGAGATTGTGGTAGCGAAGGAGGCGCCCCATGTCTGCCCGAAATGTGGCGGCGCCGGCTTCACACAGGATCCCGATACGCTGGATACCTGGTTTTCCTCGGCACTGTGGCCTTTCTCTACGCTGGGGTGGCCGGAAAAGACGGAGGATTTGGATTATTTCTATCCCACGGATGTGTTGGTAACGGGTTATGATATTATTTTCTTCTGGGTAATCCGCATGATTTTTTCCGGCTATGAGCAGATGGGGGAGAAGCCCTTTAAGACGGTGCTGTTCCACGGCCTTGTGAGGGATTCCCAGGGACGGAAGATGAGCAAGTCTCTGGGCAACGGCATTGACCCGCTGGAAATTATCGACAAGTATGGGGCGGATGCGCTCAGACTTACGCTGATTACCGGCAATGCGCCCGGAAACGATATGCGTTTCTACTATGAAAGAGTGGAGGCAAGTCGGAATTTTGCAAACAAGGTATGGAACGCTTCACGCTTCATTATGATGAATATGGATCAGGAGGAGGAGAAGACGGGAAAACGCGGCTGGGAGGCGTCCTACGAGGAGGTGAAGGACAGCCTTTATCCGGTGGACAAATGGATTCTCTCGAAACTGAATACGCTGGTCGGGGAAGTGACGGACAACATGGACAGCTTCGAGCTGGGAATTGCCGTGCAGAAGGTTTACGACTTTATCTGGGATGAGTTCTGCGACTGGTATATCGAGATGGTGAAGCCCAGACTCTACAGCAGCGGTGCGGGCGAGGAAGAAGGAAAGAGGGCGGCCCTCTGGACTTTGCAGAATGTGCTTGCCGCCGCGTTAAAGCTGCTGCATCCCTACATGCCGTTTATCACCGAGGAAATTTTCTGCACCCTGCAGACAAAAGAGGAATCCATCATGATATCCCGGTGGCCTGAATCCACGAAAGAGTGGGCGTTTGTGAAGGAGGAGACCGCTATCGAGCTGATGAAGGAAGCGGTGCGCGGCATCCGTAACGTGAGAACCCAGATGAACGTTGCGCCCGGTAAAAAGGCGGCGGTGTATGTAGTCAGCGACAGGGAAGAGGTGCGGCGGATTTTTGAGGAGGGCAGACAGTTCTTTACGGCGCTGGCGGCAGCCTCTGAGCTGACCGTGCAGGCGGACAGGGGAGGCATTGACGACAGCGCAGTGTCCGTGGTGATTCAGGGCGCAACCGTTTACATCCCCTTCGAGGAGCTGGTGGATATCGCGCAGGAAATCGAGCGCCTTAAAAAGGAGCAGAAGCGTCTTTGTGGGGAGCTGGCCCGCGTGCAGGGAATGCTTGGCAACGAAAGATTTATGGCCAAAGCGCCGGAGCAGAAAGTGGCCGAAGAGCGCGCGAAGCTGGAAAAGTACACGCAGATGAAGGCGCAGGTAGAGGAGCGTCTTTCGCAGCTTGTCTGACGGCCGTACTGCGGCGAAAAGCGCCGTAAACGGGGAGTTTGCGAGGAACGCGCACAGAACTGGAAAAAAATATACTTTAGCACTGGAAAAGTAAGTTGTTTTGGTGTAAAGTTATAGTTAGAAGCGATATATTGGAAATATGTGACATGGTCGTCATAATATAAAAGGAAGGGAGGTGAGTCACGTGGCGGAAGTCAATCTGTCGTCGGAACAGCTGGATAAACTGAAAGCGGCGATGGCCAGAGTAAAAGGAAAAAACGCGCAGGCAGCCCAGCCGGCGGCACAGCAGCAGCCCGCAGCGCAGCAGGCGGCAGTACAGAGACAGCCGGCAGCCGAAGCGGGAGCGGCGCAGGATACAGCGCCTGAGTCGGCGGTAGCCGTGGAGACCAAAGCGCTTCCCGTTGAGTCGAATCTGGCGGAAGGCACCTATCTACGGGTAGAAGAGGACGAGATGGCGGCGTGGCTTTACCTCGCGCCCCCTGATGAGGGACAGACCTATACCAGGCGGGATCTGGAAAACTATCTGGAGTTGCAGGGGGTGGTTAAGGGGTATCACAGCTCTAACCTGTCGGCCATGATTAAGAAAAAGGTCTATGACAGAGAGATATTGGTGGCAAGAGGGGCCCAGTCGAAGCCCGGTACGGACGGCTGGTTTGAGTATCTTTTCTCGCCCGAGGAGCACTGCGGCCCCAGAGTCAATGAAGACGGTTCGGTTGATTATTCCAGTATGAGCGCGCTGCAGAATGTGCACAAGGGCGACAAGGTGGCGATTTATCATTATGCGGTGCAAGGTGAGAACGGTTATACGGTTACGGGCGGTGAGATGAAGGCGGATCCCGTCAGAGATCTTCCTCCCATGAGAGGAAAGGGAATCACCAGAGAAAACGGCACCTATTACGCACAGAGCGACGGAAAGATTGAGGTTAAGGACGGGAAGATCGACATCCAGAATGTCCATGAAATCATGGGGGATGTGGATGCAATTATCGGTAAGATTGAGTTTTTCGGTGATATTATCATTAACGGCAATGTGGAAGGCGGCATCGTTATCCGTGCCGGACGTAACATAGAGATTCACGGGACCACGGGCGCGGCAACCCTGTTTGCGGGCGGCGACGTAATGCTCACGCGCGGGATTCAGGGCGGCGGAAAGATTTCCGCCAGAGGAAATGTTTTTGCCGAGTTTATAGAGAACACTACTGTGGATGCTGGCGGCCTGGTGCAATGCAACGTTATTTTGAATGCGAAGGTCAATGCCAGGGATAAGGTGATTACCACAGGTAAGAGAGGCGCGATTATCGGCGGCTATACCCATGCTCTTAAGAGTATTGAGGCTATGACTGCAGGAAATGATGTGGAGCTTAAAACCGTTCTCCACTGCGGCTATGAACCGGAGTCTTTTGATAAGCTTCTGGAGGCGAGACGCAAGGAGACGGAGATTAAGGAACGGCTTTCGAAGCTGGTGGATACCATGACGGAGGCGCTGCGCGAGAAGCGTATGCGGGGCGCGAGTACCGCCAAAAATACGGAGGCCAGTCTTCTGGAATGGAACCGGCTCAAGGACGAATACTTTGCGGAGCTTGATAAGGTGGGCAAGGAGCGTGAGGAGCTGGAGACCACCATGGAAGAGGGCAGGGATTCCTATATTAAGGTGGACGGCAATATCTATCGGAATGTGGTGATCAGTGTCAACGCCGAGCAGATGACCCTTGACCGGAATACCTGCTTTATGAAGTACGCCGCGGAGAAGGGCGTGATTGAAGGTACCGTTATTGTGCACAGCTGATAGTGGCGGACGGACAATGAAAGAAATGTTTGATACTTATGGGGCGGCGGAGGAGTATATCAACGCCACCCCTAAATTTACGAAAAAGAACAGCAGAGAGGACACCGCGCGGTTCTGGGAATATCTGGGATATCCGGGGCGGAGTGGCAGGATTGTACACGTGGCAGGCACAAACGGAAAAGGCTCCGTTTGTGCTTATTTGTGCTCTGTTCTGCAAAAGGCGGGTATTTCCTGCGGTATGTTTACGTCGCCCCACCTGATTACCATGCGGGAACGGTTTGTGATAGACGGGGAGAAGGTGTCGGAGGAAGCGTTTCTGTATGCGTTCCGAAAGGTGTTGGAAGGAGTGAAAAGCTTTTCTCCCGAAACGTATCATCCAACTTTTTTTGAATTTCTGTTTTTCATGGCCATGATTTTGTTTGAAAAGTATCATGTGGAATACGAGGTTCTGGAGACCGGGCTTGGCGGCCGGCTTGACGCCACCAATGTAACAGATCAGAAGGAAGTGTGTATTCTGACGGCAATCGGGTATGATCATATGGAGTACCTGGGAGATACGCTGCCCCTGATTGCGGGGGAGAAGGCGGGGATTATGCGCTGTGGCGTTCCTGTCGTCTATCCGGACAAGCAGGAGGAGGTAACCCGCGTTATAGAGGAATATGCAAAAAAGACGGGGGCAAAGCCCATTCCACTTGAGAAAACAGCGATAAAAGAAATAAAGATTAAAAATAAAACGATTGATTTTTCTCTTCATTTACACTATGATGATTATATTGGTTTTACTGTGTCCACATCCGCACTCTATCAGGTGGAAAACGCAGCCCTTGCGGTGAAGGCGTTGACGCTTCTGACAGACAGGCGGATTACGGTTCCTGTGATGCAGGACGGGATTCGGGAAGCGTTTTGGGCTGGCAGGATGGAAGAGGTGCTGCCTTCGGTGTATGTTGACGGCGCCCATAACGTGGACGGCATACGCGCTTTTTTGGAGACGGTAAAACGGCATTCCTGTACGGGCAGGCGGTTGCTGCTCTATTCTGCAGTGCGGGACAAACAGTACAGGGAAGCGGCGGCGTTGCTTTCCAGGGCGGGGCTTTTTGATGAGATCTGCCTTTCGCCTTTACAGGGAGAACGGGGATTGCCGTTAGCACAGTTGATAGATTCTTTCAGACAATATACAGGATTTGACAGGAAGATATATGACACGACGGAGGCGGCGTTTACGGCGCTGCTGTCACAGAAGAATGACGGGGATAAGGTGTATATTGTCGGTTCATTATATTTGGTGGGTGAAGTGAAAGCCCTTGTAAGGAGCCTTGAGCATGATTAATTTTGAAGAGGAATTGAAAAAGTTCCATCCCAGCCTGGAAGTGGAGGACGCGGAAGAGGCGATCTACAATCAGGATCTGACGGATATGGCGGACCTGATGGTGAAGATTGTCAAGGATTCAAAGAAACCGGTAGAATAGGGGATTGGCATAGATGAATTGTTACCAGTGCGGCTGTACACTGTCCGAACATGATTTTTGCACGAACTGCGGTGCCGATGTAGCCCTTTATAAGAGGATTATATATATCTCCAATCGTTTTTATAACGATGGACTGGAGCGGGCCGGCGTCAGGGATCTGACGGGTGCGATCACAAGTTTGCGGCAGAGCCTTAAATTTGACAAGAATAATGTGGAAGCCAGAAACCTTTTGGGCTTGGTCTACTTTGAGACCGGCGAGGTGGTGGCTGCCTTAAGCGAGTGGGTAATCAGTAAAAATCTGCGTCCGAAGAAGAACATTGCGGACGATTATATCAATATGATCCAGACGAATCAGAACCGTCTGGATACCATCAATCAGACCATTAAAAAATACAATCAGGCGCTGACCTACTGTAATCAGGACAGCCTTGACCTGGCGGTGATTCAGCTTAAAAAGGTGCTCTCCCTGAATCCCAAATTTATCAGGGCGCATCAGCTTCTGGCGTTACTCTACATCAACAGCGAGGAGTGGGAGCGGGCAAAGAGAGAGCTTACAAAATGTCTGGAGATAGATACCAACAACACGGCCACGCTCCGCTATCTGAAAGAAGTGGACGAGATGCTTCTGCCCGAGGAGGGCGTCAAGAATTCGTCCAGGAAACAGAAAAAGTCGGATGAGATCATTAAATATCAGAGCGGGAACGAGACGATTATCCAGCCGGCAAACGTGAAGGAGAGCCGGGGCGTTACTTCACTGCTTAATCTTGGAATCGGTGTGGCCATCGGTGTAGCCATCGCCTTTTTTCTGATTCTGCCGGCCAGAATACAGACGGCCAAGGCGGGCATAGACGAGGAGCTCCGTAAGGTCAGCGAGCAGTCTGACGCGAAGTCGGCTACCATTGACGAGCTGCAGCAGCAGCTCAATGAGTTACAGTCACAAAACGACGCTTTACAGCAGGATGTGACGGCATATATGGGAACCGACGGCGATCTGCAGTCTGTGGAAAGCCTGATGAAGGCGGCCGATGCGTATCTGACAGATCAGACGAATGTTACCGTTGTAGCGGATTATCTGGAAGAAATCGAGACGGAACAGGCCGGGGAGGGTGCGGAGGAAAATTCCGAAGCCTTTGAGAATCTTTACAATACCCTGCTGGCGCTGATCGGGCCGCAGATTGCGGAATCTTATGACGAAGACGGCCACGCGGCATTCTGGGCAGGAAATTATGCGGACGCCATTCCCAATCTGGAAAAGGCGTATCAGTACGATCCAACCAACGGGCAGGCGCTTTTTGATCTGGCCAACTCCTATTACCGCATGGGAGAGGAGCAGAGAGCGGCTGAAATTTACCGGCAGGTGATCGAGCTGTTCCCCAATACGGAGAAGGCGGATAAATCCGAGAATACGCTGGCGCAGATAAACGGGGAGTAGTACAGGCGAAACTTCGGCGTACATGAGAGAAATATCGGAAATACGAAAGAGGACATGATGAAAACCATCATGTCCTTTTCTGATGCCCGAAGATGGAAAAGGAGGTTTACATAATATGGAAGAAGATTTTAAAGTCATTGACAATTACCTGATGATAAGAATGCCGGCTGAAATAGACCATCATAAATCAGTTGACATAAGTAAGAGGGCCGACCGGTACATTGTATCCAAAAAGGTGGGAAACGTGGTGTTTGATTTTGAGCGGACAACCTTTATGGACAGCTCCGGCGTCGGCATTATTCTGGGACGGTATCAGAAAATATCCTGTTTCGGCGGGAAGGTCTACGCGGTCAACGCAGGCAGCAGGATCAGGCGGCTGCTTCTTTTGTCGGGGCTTGAAAATATTGTGGAGCTGATCGAGCAGTAAGCTGCTCGATGGCGAGATTTGCGTCTGCGCGATGCTTGCCGCAAACTCGGAAATAAGAGGAGGGAAGATATGATAGAGGTTACGGAAAAAAAGGATTACAGGCTTGTTACCAATGAGATGCGGCTGGAATTTGCGGCGGTGTCAGATAATGAAGCTTTTGCAAGAATGGCGGTGGCGGCGTTTATAGCGCCTTTAAATCCAACGTTGGAGGAGCTTTCCGACGTAAAGACGGCTGTGTCCGAGGCGGTGACAAACGCGATTATACACGGCTATGGAAACAGGGGCTGCGTTACCGACAGAGTGAAGATGAATTGTGAGCTGAAGGGCAGCGTTCTGGAAGTGGAAATTATAGACCGGGGCGTGGGAATTGAGGATGTGAGCCGGGCCATGCAGCCGCTGTTTACCACGAGGCCGGAGTGGGAGCGATCCGGGATGGGGTTTGCCTTTATGGAAGCTTTTATGGACGATCTGGAGGTGGTTTCCGAACCGGATCAGGGAACGCTGGTGCGCATGTATAAAAAGATCGGTCTTGGCGGCTGGATCGTCAGCGAGGAGTAGCCTATGGAGGAAACTGCCGTATTAATCGAACGATCACAGGCAGGAGATAAAGAGGCGAGAGAGGTACTGATAGAGGAAAATCTGGGGCTGGTGCGGCATATTGTGAAGCGTTTCATCGGGAGAGGGTATGATGCGGAGGACTTGTTTCAGATCGGCTGCATCGGGCTGATCAAGGCAATTGATAAATTTGACCTGCAGTTTGGCGTGCGCTTTTCCACCTATGCGGTACCCATGATTCAAGGAGAAATCAAAAGGTTTTTGCGGGACGACGGGATGGTGAAGGTGAGCCGTACCCTGAAAGAAAACGGCTGGAAGATTAAGCAGGCGGCCGAAAAGCTTTCCCAGATCTACGGCAGGGAGGCTACGCTGCAGGAAATATCCGCCCAGACGGAGCTTACGATAGAGGAAATTGTCATGGCGCTTGACGCCAATGTGGAAGTGGAATCTATCTACAAGTCGGTTTACCAGTCGGACGGCAATGAAATATATCTGGTGGATCAGGTTGTGGAAAACGGCGCCGGATGCACTGCCGGGGTTAACCGGGCGGGGGAGGATACGGAGAAGGAAAAGATTTTAAACCACATGTTGCTGGAACAGCTTCTGGGGACGCTTTCGGAGACGGAGAGACAGCTGATTGGCATGCGGTATTTTCAGGACAAGACGCAGATGGAGGTGGCAAAATGTCTGGGGATCAGCCAGGTGCAGGTCAGCCGGATGGAGAAGAGGATTCTGCTGAGGCTGAGGAGAGAGGTGGGGTGAGAGAAAACGGTGCGTTATGGGGGCAAAGAGACGGCGTAAGTTTATTGCAGCTTTATAGACAGGAATTGCAGATTGAAAAGCGCGCTGTGATGTGGTACAGTAAAGACGGGTGTTTTTCGCCCGGATGCAGACGACACAAGAGCAGAAAATGAGGATACGGCGATGGAGCAGTACAAGCAGGAGTTTATCGGCTTCATGGTGGAGAGCCAGGTATTGAAGTTTGGAGATTTTACCCTTAAGAGCGGCAGAAAATCTCCGTTTTTCATGAACGCGGGCGCCTATGTGACGGGCGCGCAGTTAAGGAGGCTTGGCGAATATTATGCGAAAGCCATCCATGACCGTTACGGTCTGGATTTTGACGTGCTTTTCGGTCCCGCCTACAAAGGGATTCCCCTTACGGTGGCAACGACCATGGCGATCAGCGAGCTTTACGGAAAAGAGATCCGCTACTGCTCCAACAGAAAAGAAGTGAAGGATCACGGCGATACGGGTATCCTGCTTGGCAGTAAATTAAAAGACGGGGACAAGGTGGTGATTATTGAGGATGTGACCACCTCCGGTAAGTCCATCGAGGAGACGTTTCCTGTTTTAAAGGCACAGGCGGATGTTTCGATTCAGGGGCTTATGGTCTCCTTAAACCGTATGGAAAAGGGGCTTTCGAGCGATAAGAGCGCACTGGAAGAGATTAAGGAGAAGTACGGTTTTGAGACAGGGGCCATCGTGACCATGGAGGAAGTGGTGGAATACCTCTACAACAGGCCTTATCAGGGCGTCGTTTATATCGACGATGAACTGAAAGGCAGAATAGACGCCTATTATGAGACCTACGGGGCAAAGTATGAGCAGGAAGGAGTATGATATGGAAGAGAAAACTTACAGGACAATGGGAGGTTCCGGCGCCTTAAACATTGCGGTGGGCGTGGTGAGTCTGGTCGTAGGCGTGGCCGCGGGCGTGCTTCTGATCATCAGCGGAGCAAAGCTTCTGGCGGGGAGAAATAAAATTTTATTTTAAACGGAAAGGGTATTTTCGGCTTGGACGGGAATACCCTATTTTGTAGCCGTAAAGGAAAAACAAGCGGCTGCGTACATTGAAGGAGAGCGGCAATGAAAAAAAGCTTCATGTTTACCAATAAAGAGCACACTCTCAAAGGAATTATGGCGACGATTCTCGGCATGATCTCCATTGCGTCGCTGGGGTACATTATTGTAAACAGCTACAGAAATGACGGGCAGGTTCCCCTCCAATACGGGGCGGTGGCGTTCCTTACCATGCTCTTTGCCTTTGCGGGCATTGTGCTGGGGGTGCTCTCAAAATCGGAGCGGGATAAGTTCTATTTTTTCAGTTATCTGGGAATCGTATTAAATGTGCTGGTTCTGGCGGCGCTGAGCGTGATTTTATATGCGGGGGCCTACGCCTGACTTTCAGAAACGGGGACCGTTATCGTTTTGGAAACAGGGGCGGCGTTATTTTGGAAACGGGGCTGAAACAGGGAAGTTTCGATAAGAAAGGGATAAGACGGAAATGAGACGGGAAGAGCTGATTGCAGAGCGTTACGACCTGGCGCTTTCAAGGATTAGGGAAATACCGAATGAGTCAATCTGTGGGGAAGCCTATCGGGAATATTTCACGCAGATGGCGGAGTTTGTGAAGATGATGGATCAAACACTGGCGTTTGTGGAAGACGGTAGTCTTTTCCGGGCGTCGATGGAGGAGCTGCAGGAGCGCAATCATCTGCTATATGCGGATATCCTGCCGGAACAATACGACAAAAGCTATGCCAATCCGGATTATGCAGTTTCTCGACTGGGAGAGTCAATTGGGCGGGCTTTATCCTTTCTGTATGGGGAGCTTCGCAGCATGATTCCTGCCGCCTACGAGAAAAACCGCGCTTCCATGGCGGTGCGCATGGAGCTTCTTTTGGAGGTTTATCAGTCCTTTGTCTGTGCGGCGCAGGAACATGCAGAGCCGGAGGCCGAAGCGCTGCGGCAGATTTTTTACTGGTATGTGAGCGATTATTATGAGGCGGAGTTTGAAGAAAAGACGGAAGTGCTCCTGGGGGCGGACAGGGATTTTGCGAGACGGATCATCATGGAGAGCGACCTTTCGGATCTGCGTTATCTCTATTATTTCGGCGAGTATATTTCAGAGAATGAGCTGGGAACGGCGGCCCATCTAAACGAAATGCCGGCGGAAGAAATCAGGAAGATGGCGGATACCTGTACCGAGGGATACCGCATCGGGTTTGAGGTGACGGGGAAGGACATTTCCATCAAGGAAACGGTGGCAGTCCGTTATTTTCTTGGGTTTGAGCGGGTGGTTCGTCAGATGGTTGATAATTTTGACCGAATGGGTCTACAGTCGACGTTTTATCGTGCCGGCGCCAGTATTTTTCAGGGCAGGAATGTGAGCAAGAACGGTTACTGCGGCGCAAACCCGAATAGGCAGTACGACTATGACCACAAGGAGGACTGGGCGCTGTTTCTGGACGGCGCGCTTGCGGGACGCAGGCTGGAGGCGGTGCGGAATGTGTTTGAGAAATATAAGGAGCTGGCGGCTCTTTACGGCGGCCCGGCGGTGATAGAGAGTTTTGGGGAGGAGCCCTTTGTGCCGGTGACAAAGAAGACGGCCTGCCGTCTCAGCGAAAAGCAGCAGAAGCTTTCCGTGGAGAACGCGGGACAGATCGCGGCGGTGCAGAATGAATATATCAGGGGTGAGGAGCACAGCTTTACGATCATTGCCTTTCCCGTACCGCAGATCGGAGAGCGCTACCGGGAAATTTTTGACGATATCGTGCGTATCAATACGCTGGACTATATGCTTTACCGAAATATCCAGCAGACTATTATCGACTGCCTTGACAAGGGATCGACTGTTTTGGTCAAAGGAATGGGAGAAAACGCTACGGATATGAAAGTACAGCTTCACCGGCTGGAGGATCCCCGTACCCAGACGAATTTTGAAAACTGTGTGGCGGACGTGAATATTCCTGTGGGAGAGGTGTTTACTTCGCCGCTTCTGGCCGGTACGGAGGGGACGCTGCATGTGACGCGGGTGTTTCTGTCCGGGCTGGAATACCGGGATCTGCGGATTGTATTCCGGGATGGATTTGTGACGGATTACGGCTGTAATAACTTTGCTTCGCCAGAGGAGAACCGCAGATATATTAAGGATAACCTTTTGTTTCACCACGACAGACTGCCGCTGGGGGAGTTTGCCATCGGCACGAACACGACGGCCTTTGCCGTTGCCAGAAAGTACGGGATCGAGGCGAAACTGCCCATACTGATTGCGGAAAAGACGGGGCCCCACTTTGCGCTGGGGGATACCTGTTACTCCCATGAAGAGGAAGTGCGCAGCTTCAACCCGGACGGTAAGGAGATCGTGGCAAAAGAGAACGAGGTGTCAGCTTTACGTGACACGGATGTCAGTAAGGCGTATTTCCAGTGCCATACGGATATTACGATCCCGTATGACGAGCTGGGAGAACTTTCCGTGCTGACTTCCACGGGAGAAAAATATGCCATTATCCAAAACGGTCAATTTGTACTGCCGGGCTGTGAGGAGTTAAACCGCGGATTTATGGCGTGACTGGCGGCGATAAAATGTGTTGCGAAATCAGCGAGAATTTAGTACACTGTATAGCAGGAAACTTTGTTTTGACACAAGATGTTGTGGTTTAGGAGGTATTTGCAGATGGCACAGGTAGGCATCGTGATGGGCAGCGATTCGGATATGCCCGTTATGGCGAAGGCGGCTGACATTCTGGAGGAGCTCGGCATTTCCTATGAGATGACGATTATTTCCGCCCACAGGGAGCCGGATGTGTTTTTTGAGTATGCGAAGAGCGCGGAAGAAAAGGGATTTAAGGTGATTATTGCGGGAGCCGGGAAGGCGGCGCACCTGCCGGGCATGTGTGCGGCGATTTTTCCCATGCCGGTGATCGGCGTGCCCATGAAGACTTCCGATCTGGGCGGGGTGGATTCTCTTTATTCCATCGTGCAGATGCCTTCGGGCATTCCGGTGGCCACGGTGGCTATCGGCGGCGGACAGAATGCGGGGATCCTTGCGGCAAAGATACTGGCGGTTTCCGATCCGGCCATACTGGAACGGGTGAAAAAGTACGCGCAGAGTCTTAAGGAGAGCGTGCAGGAGAAGGATGCAAGGCTTCAGGAGGTAGGTTACAAGACTTACCTGAAAGCCTGACCAATAAGGAGGAATGTGTGAAAAATCACGCGAATGCGCTGGTTTTTCACACGCCAGTTTGCGTTGGAGCTGCAAACTCGGAATCGCAGAGCAGAATTTGAGATTCTGCTCGCGTATCTTCGCAACAAATGCTCCGATACGGAGGGAATATGGATTACAGAGCAGCAGGAGTTGACATTGAGGCGGGCTACCGTTCGGTAGAGCTGATGAAGCAGTATGTGAAAGGGACGATGCGGCCGGAAGTGCTGGGCGGACTGGGCGGATTTTCGGGCGCGTTTTCTCTGGAAAAGATTAAAAATATGGAAAAGCCTGTGCTTTTGTCGGGAACGGACGGCGTGGGCACAAAGATTCAGCTGGCTTATCTTCTGGATAAGCATGACACCGTAGGCATTGACTGCGTGGCCATGTGCGTGAACGACGTGGTATGCGCGGGGGCGGAGCCGCTGTTCTTTCTGGATTACATAGCCTGCGGCAAGAATTATCCCGAGAAGATTGCGGCCATCGTAAAGGGCGTGGCCGAGGGCTGTAAGCAGGCAGGCGCGGCGCTGATCGGCGGAGAGACGGCGGAGCATCCGGGACTGATGCCGGAGGAGGAGTACGATCTTGCCGGATTCGCAGTTGGCGTGGCGGAAGAAAAAGACCTGATTACGGGCGCGGATATTAAGCCCGGGGACGTGCTTGTCGGCATCGCTTCTTCCGGCGTGCACAGCAACGGTTTTTCTCTGGTGCGCAAGGTGTTTGGCGTGACGAAAGAGAAGCTTTCCGAATATTATGACGAGCTGGGCGCCACGCTGGGGGAGACGCTGCTTACGCCCACCAGAATTTATGTGAAGGCTCTGCGGGAAGTTAAGGCGGCAGGCGTTACCGTAAAGGGATGCAGCCATATTACCGGCGGCGGCTTTTATGAGAATATACCAAGAATGCTTCCGGAGGGTGTGTCGGCGAAGGTGAAAAAGGGAAGCTTTGAGGTACCGCCCATCTTTGGGCTGCTGCAAAAGACCGGCGGTCTGGAACAAAAGATGATGTACAATACCTACAACATGGGCCTTGGCATGGTGCTTGCCGTGGAGGCGGATCAGGCGGATAAAACCATCGCCGCTCTGGAAAAGGCAGGGGAGAAGGCATGGGCAGTGGGTGAGGCCGCTGCGGGAGACCATGAGGTAGTGTTCGGATAACTGTGAGCGCTTCTGACAACGCAGCGGCACAGTCTGTTTCGTTGAGAGACGCTTCTCACACTGGAGAAGGCCGAAATGGGGGCGTTCTCCGAAAGGAGTGTAAAAATGCTTAGAGTAGTGGTGTGCGTCTCCGGGGGAGGCACAAATTTGCAGGCGATTATTGATGGTATCGCACAGGGCGCCGTCTGTCAGACGGAGATTGTGAGGGTGATAAGCAACAATCCCGGCGCCTACGCGCTGGAGCGGGCGAAACAGGCGGGGATCGAGGGCGTATGCGTGTCGCCAAAAGACTACGAAAACAGGTCTCTGTTTGAAGCGGCGCTTCTTCAGTGCGTGAAGGAGGCGGCTCCTGACCTGATCGTGCTGGCAGGCTTTATGGTGAAGGCGCCGGATGAGATGGTAAGACAGTTTGAGAATCGGATCATCAATATACACCCGTCCCTGATACCGGCCTTCTGCGGTACGGGGTATTACGGTCTGAGGGTGCATGAAGCCGCTCTCGCAAGGGGCGTGAAGATCACGGGCGCTACGGTGCATTTTGTAAACGACGGCATGGATACGGGCCCGATTATCATGCAGAAGGCCGTCAAGGTACGCGATGGGGATACGCCGGAAACTCTGCAAAAGAGAGTGATGGAGGAAGCCGAGTGGGTGCTTCTGCCATGGTGCATCAATCTGATTGCCGCAGGACAGATCAGAGTGGAAAACGGCCGGGTGACGATCGCCGAGTGAAAAGAAGTTTGGAAAGGAACAGGATACGATGAAGATTTTGATTGTGGGAAGCGGCGGCAGGGAGCATGCGATTGCGACGGCTGTGGCAAAGAGTCCGAGAGCGGATAAGATATACTGCGCGCCCGGTAATGCGGGAATCGCGCAGATTGCGGAGTGTGTGCCCATTGGGGCCATGGAATTTGATAAGCTTACGGCTTTTGCCAGAGAGAAAGCCATCGACCTGACTATCGTCGGCATGGACGATCCTCTGGTGGGCGGTCTTGTGGACGAGATGGAGGCGGCGGGACTGCGGGTATTCGGGCCCCGTAAAAATGCGGCCATTCTGGAGGGAAGCAAGGCGTTTTCCAAGGATTTGATGAAGAAATATAAGATTCCCACGGCGGCTTACGAGAACTTTGACGATCCGAACAAGGCGCTTGCTTATCTGGAAACCGCGAAGATGCCTGTTGTTTTGAAGGCGGACGGTCTTGCGCTGGGGAAGGGCGTACTGATTTGCAATACGCTAAAAGAGGCTAAAGAAGGCGTGCGCACCATTATGGAAGATAAAAAGTTCGGCGCGGCGGGCAACCGCATGGTGATCGAAGAATTTATGACGGGCCGGGAGGTTTCCGTGCTCTCTTTTGTGGACGGCAGGACGATCAGGATCATGTCTTCCGCGCAGGATCACAAGCGGGCGCTGGACGGCGATCAGGGATTGAATACCGGCGGCATGGGCACGTTTTCGCCCAGTCCCTTCTATACGGACGAGGTGGACGCGTTCTGCCGCAGGCACATATATCAGGCTACGGTGGATGCCATGGCGGCTGAGGGACGGCCCTTCAAGGGCGTCATTTTCTTCGGACTGATGCTGACGCAGGACGGGCCAAAGGTACTGGAATATAACGCGCGGTTCGGAGATCCCGAGGCGCAGGTGGTGCTGCCCCGTATGAAAAACGATATGCTTGAAGTGGTGGAGGCGTGTATCGACGGGCGGCTTGATCAGATGGAGCTTGAGTTTGAGAACAATGCGGCGGTCTGTGTGGTTCTGGCATCGGAAGGATACCCGGTATCCTACGAAAAGGGCTTTGAAATTACGGGACTGGAAAGCTTTGAGAACAAAGACGGGTACTACTGTTTCCATGCAGGAACGAAGTCGGAAGACGGTAAGATTGTCACAAACGGCGGCCGGGTGCTCGGCGTTACGGCAAAGGGCGAAACTTTGCAGGATGCGAGGGCGAACGCCTACGAGGCAGCCAGGTGGGTGCATTTCGATCATCAGTATATGAGAAACGATATCGGTAAGGCGATAGACGAGGCGTAAATTGGGGAAACAAGTCGTAAAGGGAGAATTCGAAGGGAAGTGATCTTATGAGCAGAGAAGAAAGAATTGAAATGCTCAAAAAGGAAATATCAAAGGTCAATACCTATAACAGGCCAACCTACTGCGAAAATTGCGGCGGCGTTATGGTATTTAAGGGTGTGGGCGAATATGAGTGTGAAAAATGCGGCGCCCTGGAGTATGACGATTACGGAAAGGTACGCAATTACATTGAAAAACATATGGGAGCCAATGCGGCGCAGGCGTCCAAGGCTACCGGCGTGAGCCAGAAGGCCATCAGGGAAATGTTAAAGGAAGCCAGACTGGAGATTGCGCCCAATTCTACGTTTTTCCTGCGCTGTGAAATTTGCGGCGCGGCGATCCGCTGGGGACGGTTCTGCCCGAAGTGTGAGACAGCCCATCACAGGGATCTGGAAGAAATGGCAAGAAAATCAAGACATAGCGACGATATGTTCGGATACAGTACGGAACGGCGTAAAGGCGAGGAAGGTACGAAGCGTTTTACAAGAGAATAGCGTGAGAAGAAATTTCAAGTCTTACGCGCAACCCCCGGCAGAGGAGAAAAGAATGAAGATGCAAAAGAGTAAGAGAGTAACAGGAAGAGGCAGCCGCGCGGTAAGGATGTTTGCCGTTTTGGGGGCCGCCTTTATCCTTGTGTGGTGCGATCCTTTGGTGAGCCATGCGGAAGCTACGGGCACCGTGATCCCAAGCTCCGTCAATATCAGAAAGGAACCGAGTCAGGACAGTGAAGTGATCGGCAGCACCACCGGCGGAAAGGAAATTTCAATCCGGGGAAAAGTAGACGCTTCCGGCACGACATGGTATCAGGTTTATGTGCAGGGCGATGTTCTGGGCTATATCCGCGCCGATATGGTGGAAAAGAAAGGGGACGGGGATATTCCCACCGTTTCTGCATCCACGGGCGCAGACGAAGGGCAGGCCTCCTCGGAGGAAGGCGCGGAGCAGACAGCGCCGGAGGGCGGAGAGAATCCGGCCGACAGCGGCGGCGCGCAGGTGCAGGCGCAGGAGACGATGGACAAACAATACGCAACGACCAAGCCGGCGTCGACGAAAGTGCGTCCCGATCCGTCCACTTCCAATAATCCGATGGAATCCATTCCGTCCGGCACCCAGGTGGTGGTCAGCGGAAAGTCGGAAGGAAGTGACAGTAAAACATGGTATTATGTGACCTTTACAGGGTCGAATGGGTCGGAGAAGACAGGGTATATCCGTTCCGATCTGCTGGAGCTTGGCGATATGCTGCCTGTGGAAGAGCCGCCTGTGGAGGAGCCGCCCGCAGAGGAGCCGCCTGTGGAGGAGCCGCAGCCCAGTAATGACTATGAACTTGGGATGGAGACTGATTCCGAAGGGGAACAGGTATGGTATATTTACGACCATGTGAACAATAAGCAGCAGCCTCTTGTGCCTCTTTTGGAGGCATCCTATAATCAGATGCTGGGAAATACGGAGGATACGGACGCCATAGTCAAACAGCGGATCGTGATCGTGGTGCTTGGCGTGCTTCTGGCGGCGCTTGTCATTACGGTCATCATCATGGCGTTTAAACTGCGGGACGCTTACTATGAGGATTATGACGAGGATGAGGAGGATGAGGACGAGGAAGAGGAAGAGGAGTCCTCAGGCAGCAGGGCCTCCAGAAGAGAGCGGGACAGGGAGACAGAAGAGAGACCTTCCGGGCGCAGAGCGTCGGAGGGGGAAGAGAGACCTGCCCGCAGACGGGAGGATGGAGAAGAACGCCCTGCCCGCAGACGGGAGGACGAGGAAGAGCGCAGACCCCGCAGACGGGAGGAAGCGGCCAGAGGTAAATCCGACAGACCCGAGCGCAGACGGCGGGAAGGGGATTACGAGAGGGAACAGGGCGCACAGGAAAATGCCAGACCTGCAAAGGCTCGTAAAGCAAAGAATTTTCTTCTGGATGACGATGAGTTTGAGTTTGAATTTCTCAATATGGATGATAAGGACCTTAAATAGGAAACGGGGAAGGGCTACATGCTTATCGAAATAGACTTTAACAGTGATCAGGCGATCTATATGCAGCTGCGGGATCAGATCATTATGGGGATTGCGTCTTCCCGGTTTCAGGAGGGGGATATGCTTCCCTCGGTCAGACAGCTGGCGGATACCATCGGCGTCAATATGCACACGGTCAATAAGGCGTATACGGTCCTAAAGCAGGAAGGCTACGTCAAGGTGGATCGCAGGAAGGGCGTCATGGTGGCGGTGGACATTGACAGGATGCAGGCCCTTGAGGAGATCAGGGAGGACTTGCTTGTCACGCTTGCCAAAGCAAGCTGTAAGAATATTTCCGGTGAAGAAGTGCATGCTCTTATAGACGAGATATATGAGGAATATGGGAAAGGAATGAGAGATTAATGCAGCCACAATTTACGGATAAGGCAAAGGCGGCTCTTGTGCTGGCCGAGCGGGCGGCGAAAAGCCTGCGGCAGAGTTATGTGGGGAGCGAGCACATTCTGTTAGGCCTCCTGCGGGAGAATACCGGCGTCGCGGCCACCGTGCTTTTAAATAACGGTGTGGATGTTTTACAGCTTAAGGAAATGATAAAGGATCTGATCGCGCCCGAGACTTCCGTGCTTATTGCGGAGAGGGACGGTTATTCCCCGCGCGCGCAGGTTATTTTGGAAGAGGCCCACAGACAGGCGGAACGGTTCCGCAGTGATAAAACAGGTACGGAGCATATTCTTCTGGCGCTTTTAAAAGAGGGGGAGAATGTGGCGGTCAGACTTTTAAATACCATGGGCATTTCGGTGCAGAAGCTTTATGTGGATGTGCTTACTGCCATGGGAGAGGACAGCTCGCTTTATAAAGAAGACCTGGGCAGAAAGCAGAATAAGAAAAAGGGAACGACATCAACCCTCGACCATTACAGCAGGGATCTGACGGCTCTTGCCAGAGAAGGAAAACTGGACCCTGTGATTGGCAGGGAGGATGAGATTACGAGAGTGGTGCAGATTCTTTCGCGCCGGACAAAGAACAATCCCTGTCTGGTGGGAGAGCCCGGCGTAGGCAAGACCGCCGTGGTGGAGGGACTTGCCGCCAGAATCGTGACCGGCGACGTGCCCTTTACGGTACAGAATAAAAGGCTTTTGACGCTGGATCTTTCCGGTATGGTAGCGGGCAGCAAATACCGCGGCGAGTTTGAAGAGCGCATCAAAAAGGTGATAAAAGAGGTGATAGAGGACGGCAATATCATTCTCTTTCTGGACGAGATGCATACCATTATCGGCGCCGGCGGCGCGGAAGGGGCCATCGACGCTTCCAATATCTTAAAGCCCTCTCTTGCAAGAGGTGAAATCCAGCTGATCGGCGCCACTACTATTGCAGAATATCGCAAGTATGTGGAAAAGGACGCCGCTCTGGAAAGAAGGTTCCATCCCGTGACGGTGGAGGAGCCTACGGTGGAGGAGACGGAAAATATTCTGAAAGGGATTGCCCATAAATACGAAGAGCACCACCGGGTTACGATTACCCCTGAGGCCATCAGTGCGGCGGTGGCGTTATCAGCGCGCTATATCAATGACAGAAATCTTCCTGATAAGGCCATAGACCTGATAGACGAGGCTTCGGCAGCCGTGCGGCTTCATGTGACAAAACAGCCGGATAAATTACAGGAGCTTTCAGAAGAGATTGACAGGATTGATTTGCAGATTGAGCGGTCTATCCGTATGGAAGCTTTTACGCAGGCGGCGGAGCTTAAGAAAAAGCAGGAGAGCTGTATTAAAAAGTACGAGCGTCTTGTAAGGCGCCTTGAGCAGGAGGAACAGAACAGAGCCTATGTGGTGGGCGAGAACGAGATCGCCGAGGTGGTTTCCCTGTGGACGAAAATTCCGGTGAAGAAGCTTGCGGAGAAGGAGAGCGAGCGGCTTCTTAAGCTGGAGTCCATTTTGCATAAACGGGTGATAGGACAGGAGGAGGCCGTGGTGGCGGTGGCAAAGGCCATGCGTCGTGGCAGAGTGGGTTTGCAGGATCCCAACCGGCCGATTGGTTCCTTCCTGTTTCTGGGGCCTACGGGCGTTGGAAAGACGGAGCTGTCAAAGGCTCTGGCCGAGGCTATGTTTGGTTCGGAAAACGCCCTGATCCGTGTGGATATGTCGGAGTATATGGAGGGGCATTCGGTGTCGAAAATGATCGGTTCGCCTCCCGGGTATGTGGGCTTTGAAGAGGGAGGACAACTCTCCGAGAAGGTTCGCAGAAATCCCTATTCCGTAGTTCTTTTTGATGAGATAGAAAAGGCCCATCCTGATGTGTTTAACGTTCTTTTGCAGGTGCTTGACGACGGTCATATCACCGATTCCAAAGGGCGTAAGGTGAGCTTTAAAAATACCATTCTGATCATGACTTCCAACGCCGGCGCACAGCGTATCATTGATCCGAAGAATCTGGGATTCGGCGCGGCGCAGACGGAAAAGCAGAATTACGATAAAATGAAGGGCAATGTCATGGAGGAAGTGAAACGCCTCTTTAAGCCGGAATTTATTAACAGAATTGACGAGATCATGGTTTTCCATCCTCTCACCAGAGACGACATGAAGGCGATTGTAACTTTACTTGCAAAGACGCTGTCGAAGCGGTGCAGGGAGCAGATGGACATTGACCTGACTGTCGGTTCCGCCGTAAAGGAGTATCTGATCGAGAAGCACATGGATGTCAAGATGGGGGCAAGACCCATGAAGCGGGCAATTCAGTCGGAGATCGAAGACGCGCTTGCGGAGGAAATACTGGCCGGAAAGGTGAAGAGCGGAGATAAAGTAACAGTGGGACTTAAGAGTAAGAAAATAACCTTCACGGTTAAACCACCCGTGTAGGAGAACTTAGGAGGAAAATACGATGGCTGTAGTAGAGGAGTTACTGCGTACAGAGAGTGACAGGACGATCAGTTTTGGAAATCACGGTCTGGCGGCAAAGGCAAAACTGGAGGATTACGAGCATGACGGTAATCTGTACAAGGTGAAAACCTTTAAGGAGCTGACGAAGCTGGAAAAGAACGGCATGTTTGCCTACGAGTCGGAACCGGGTACCAGTGTGAATCACTTTGCGGAGACAGAGAACGGCCTCGCCTTTCAGGTGGAAGGGACCGAGGATGCGCAGATCACGGTGGGACTTGAGGAAGACACAGTGTACACGGTATATGTGAACGGCGCAAACGTGGGCGAGATGAAGACGAATCTGAGCGGAAAGCTGAGCATCAGCGTGGAGCTTGCCAGCGTCGGCAAAGCAGAGGTCAGGATCGTAAAATAAGCGGATCAGAAAACAGGGGCTTTTCAACTGACTGGGAATCAGTTGAGAAGCCTTTCTGCGCGCAGGCAGTGAGCCGCGCTGCGAGGAACGGAAACCGCACTGCGTGGAAGGAAGGAGAGCGGATGGCGAAGGGAAAAGCGACGGTATTTTTTTGTCAGAGCTGCGGCTATGAATCGTCCAAATGGCTGGGCCAGTGTCCCGGCTGTAAGGAATGGAATACCATGGTGGAGGAGCCTGCGGCCGGAAAGAAAGGCGGCGGCATAAGCGGCATGTCCGCGAAAAGGGCGGCAGCGCCGGTGAGCTTGAAGGAGGTGGATTTGCAGGAAGGAGAGCGTATGACAACCCGTATTGCAGAGCTCGACAGGGTGCTTGGCGGCGGCATTGTGCCCGGGTCTCTCACGCTGGTGGGCGGCGATCCCGGCATCGGCAAGTCCACGCTTCTTTTGCAGGTGTGCAGGCATATGGCGGCGGACGGACGCAGGCTCCTTTATATATCGGGGGAGGAGTCCCTGCAGCAGATTAAGCTTCGCGCCAACCGCATCGGAGAATTTTCGGACAATCTGCTGCTTCTTTGTGAGACAAATCTGGAGACCGTGGAGCAGACGATACGAAAAGAGATGCCGGCGGTGGCTGTGATTGACTCCATCCAGACCATGTACCGTGAAGAGATTTCCTCCGCGCCGGGAAGCGTTTCCCAGGTCAGGGAGTCCACGAATGTGCTGATGCAGTTAGCCAAGGGGCTTGGCGTTTCCGTTCTGATTGTGGGACATGTGACCAAGGAGGGAACGGTGGCCGGGCCAAGGGTACTGGAGCATATGGTGGATACGGTGCTCTATTTCGAGGGGGACAGGCACGCCTCTTATCGAATTTTGCGGGGCGTGAAGAACCGTTTCGGCTCCACCAATGAGATCGGCGTTTTTGAGATGAAGGAGGAGGGGCTTCTGGAGGTAAAAAATGCCTCCGAGTTTATGCTGAACGGGAAGCCGGAGGGGGCAAGCGGCTCCGTGGTGTCCTGCTCCATGGAGGGAACAAGGCCAATCCTTTTGGAAATTCAGGCGCTTGTATGCCGCAGTAATTTCGGTATACCCAGAAGACAGGCGACGGGAATGGATTTTAACAGGCTCAATCTTCTGATGGCGGTTCTGGAAAAACGTCTGAATCTGCAAATGTCTGACTGCGACGCTTACGTGAATCTGGCGGGCGGCATGCGGATTGTGGAGCCGGCCATTGATCTGGGAGTTGCCATGTCGGTGGCCTCCAGCTTTAAAAACCGAGCCATTGACGACAGAACAATTGCTTTCGGGGAGATCGGCTTAAGCGGGGAAGTGCGGGGCGTTTCTCAGGCTTCACAGAGAGTGGCGGAGGCGGCAAAGCTTGGTTTTACCACCTGTATACTGCCCATGGTCAATGCGGAACAGATCAGGGAAAAAGGGGGACTTACCATTATCGGCGTAAGCTCCGTGAGAGACGCCATTGACTTGATTTAGCGTCTTTTATGTGATACGATATTTTGGATCATCAATTTTACTAAACAGGAAGAAAGCTCTGACAAAGGGGTCAGTATGAACAAAAAAAAGTACGGATTTTTGGGCAACATCCCTCTTTTGATTGTGGAGGTCTGCGTTCTTTTTATTGCCATCGGTATTATGGCTGCAGTAATTACCATGACGAAGCAGGTGAATCACAGGGATATCGACGAGGAAAAAATACAGATCAACGACGAGGTTGCAAAGAAGAAAACCACTGAGGTGGAAAAGGCGCCGGTTAAGGAGGAAAAGAAAGAGGTTAGCTACCGCAATATCGCCCTCTTTGGCGTGGATGCCAGAAATGGTGAGCTGGGAAAGGGCACCAGAAGCGATACCATTATTATTGCCAGTATCAATCAGGATACGCAGGAAATTAAGCTGATTTCCGTATTTCGGGATACTTATTTAAATCTGGGCAACGACGCCTATAATAAATGCAATTCGGCCTATGCCCAGGGAGGGCCGGAACAGGCCATTAACATGCTCAATATGAATCTGGATCTGGATATTACAGACTACGTGACAATCGGCTTTTCCGGACTGATTGACGCGGTGGATGCGCTTGGCGGCATAGAAATAGAGATTACGGACGCCGAAATTACCCATCTGAACAACTATCAGCTGTGCATGGCGCAGGAGCTTGGCGTGGATTATACGCCGGTTGAGAAGAGCGGCAGACAGCTTTTAAACGGGATGCAGGCAACCGCTTACTGCCGGATACGTTACACGAGAGGGGACGATTTCAGACGTGCGGAGAGGCAAAGACAAGTGCTTGCGGCCATGATGGAAAAGGCTGGAGGCTCTTCCGTCAGCACACTGACCGACATGGTCAGCGCGGTGCTTCCGCAGGTGGAAACTTCTTTGGATGTGAATGAAATTTTAAGCGTTCTGGGAAGCGTTGCCAGTTATCGGATGACCACCAGCGACGGCTTTCCCTTTGAAGGAGGCAGAGCCGGCGCCAATGTGGGCAGTAAGGGAAGCTGTGTGATTCCTGTGGATCTGGAGGAGAATGTGAGGCAGCTTCATGAGATGCTTTATCCCGGAGTAAGCTATGCGCCCTCGGGACAGGTGCAGGAAATCAGCGAGGAAATTAAGGGGCAGACGGGAGAATACCTACAATAACAGCTCGAAGGAGCGGAACGCGCGATTTTGCGAGTGGGCGTGAGCTGAACGGAAGGGCATACAGGTAACATGAAAAAGTTGTTGATTTATTTAAAGGATTATAAGAAAGAGACGGTCTGCGCGCCGCTTTTTAAGATGCTGGAAGCCATGTTTGAGCTGTTTGTGCCGTTTGTGATGGCGGATATCATCGACTCTGGCATCCGGCAATCAAATGCAGGCTTTGTGCTGCGAAGCGGGCTTCTCCTTGTAGTGCTGGGGCTGGTGGGGCTGTTTTGCTCCATTACGGCACAGTATTTTGCGGCCAAAGCGGCGGTGGGATTTTCCACGAAGCTGAAGCACGCCCTTTTTGACCATATCCAGAGCCTTTCTTTTACGGAGATTGATACATTGGGGACGTCCACCCTGATCACCCGGATGACTTCCGATGTGAATCAGGTGCAGAATGGCGTCAATATGGTGCTGCGGCTGTTTCTTCGTTCGCCCTTTATCGTGTTTGGCGCCATGATCATGGCGTTTTTCATTGATGCCAGGGCGGCCCTTATTTTTGTGGTGACCATACCGGTTCTGGCCATTGTGGTGTTTGGGATCATGATGATTACCATGCCCATGTATAAAAAAGTACAGGCCGGGCTGGACGCTGTGCTGGGCGCTACCAGAGAGAATCTGACGGGGGCAAGGGTGATTCGCGCCTTCCACAAAGAGGAGGAGGAGATCGAAGGGTTTGAGGAGAAGACCGAAACGCTTGCCAATATGCAGCTTTTAGTGGGCAGGATATCGGCTTTGACCAATCCGGTCACATATATTATTATCAACGCGGCCACTGTGATACTGCTTTACACCGGGGCGGTTCGGGTAGATGAAGCCATGATTTCCCAGGGCCAGGTGGTGGCCCTTGTCAATTATATGTCCCAGATTCTGGTGGAGCTCATTAAACTGGCAAATCTGATTATCACCATTACCAAGGCCCTTGCCTGCGCCAACCGCATCGAAGCCGTCTTTGAAGTGCAGTCTTCCATGGAGTGGGAGACGCTTACGGCCGACGGCCGGACGGAGGCGGGCAGCCTGAACGCAGAGGAAGCAGCAGGCTTGAACAGAGCGGATGCAGGGGAAGCGGCAGGCTTGGACAGAGCGGATGCAGGGGAAGCGGCAGGCTTGGGCAGAGCAGATGCAGGCATGGACGGACAGGATCTGGCTGTGGAGTTCGATCATGTGCATCTGACTTATGCGGGAGCCGGGGCGGAATCCCTTGACAATATTTCCATGAAGATAAAGAGGGGAGAGACCGTCGGCATCATAGGAGGCACAGGCTGCGGCAAGTCTTCGCTGGTTCACCTGATTCCCCGTTTTTATGACGCCACGAAAGGCGTGGTGCGTGTGAACGGACGGGATGTGAGAAGTTACGGGATGGAGGAGCTGCGGGAAAAGATCGGCATGGTGTTGCAGAAGGCAGTGCTTTTTAGCGGTACCATTCGGGATAATTTACTGTGGGGGAAAGGGGACGCTACGGACGAGGAAATTTGGGAGGCGCTGCGGCTTGCCCAGGCAAAGGAGTTTGTGGAAGCCAAGGAGGGCGGCCTGGACGCTCCTGTGGCGCAGGAGGGGCGAAACCTTTCCGGCGGACAAAGACAACGGCTTACCATTGCAAGGGCACTGGTGGCGAAGCCGGAGATACTGATTCTGGACGACAGCGCATCGGCGCTGGATTATGCTACGGATGCGGCGCTTAGGAAGGCACTTAAGGAGCTTTCCGGGGAGACCACGGTATTTATCGTATCTCAGCGGGCTTCCTCCATTATGCACGCGGATCAGATTATTGTACTGGAGGACGGAGAGATTGCCGGCTGCGGCACTCATGAAGAGCTGCTTGCAGACTGTGAGGTCTATCAGGAAATATATTATTCACAGGGGAATTGACAGCCGGAGGCAGGAGGAAACTATGGGACAGAAAGAAACGTTTATCAAAGTGCTGCGTTATATAAAGCGGTATTGGCTGTATCTGGCGGCGTCCGTTTTCATGGCAAGCGTCACTGTGGCGCTGACTTTGTATTTTCCGATTTTGACCGGTAAAGTCATTGATCTGGTGATAGTGCCCATGCAGGTCGATTTTCCGGGAGTGCTTGCCATTCTCAGACAGATGGTCATTGTCGCCGTTCTGACGGGAATCGCCCAGTGGATTATGAACGTGTGCAACAATAAAATGACGTATCGGATTGTACAGGATATCCGAAACGAAGCGTTCCGCAGGATCGAGATTCTGCCTTTAAAGTATATTGACGGCCATTCCTACGGCGAGGTGGTAAGCCGCGTGGTGGCGGATGTGGATCAGTTTGCGGACGGTTTGCTGATGGGTTTCACACAGTTTTTTACCGGCGTGATTACGATTCTCGGTACTTTGGGCTTTATGCTTAGTATCAATATAGCTGTCACGGGTGTCGTTGTACTGGTGACGCCCCTGTCATTTTTTGTCGCAGGCTTTATCGCGAAGAAAACCTTTACCATGTTCCATTTACAGTCGGAGACCAGAGGGGAGCAGACGGCCCTGATCGAAGAGATGGTGGGCAATCAGAAAGTGGTGCAGGCGTTTTCTCACGAGGACGAGGCGCTTTCGCAGTTTGATGAAATCAACGAGAGACTGGGAGACTGCTCTCTGCGGGCGATCTTTTTCTCCTCTCTCACGAACCCTTCCACAAGATTTGTCAATAATCTGGTGTACGCGGGCGTGGCGGTGGTGGGCGCTCTCTTTGCGATCCGCGGCGGGATCAGCGTTGGACAGCTTTCCTGCTTCCTTTCTTATGCGAATCAGTACACAAAGCCCTTCAATGAAATTTCCGGCGTGGTTACGGAATTACAGAATGCGCTGGCCTGCGCGGCCCGGATATTTGCGCTGATGGAGGAAGAGCCCCAGATTCCGGAGCCGGAGGATGCGGCGGCGCTTAAGGATGTGGAGGGACGGGTGGAGCTTTCCCATGTGGACTTTTCTTATGTGCCCGACAGAAAACTGATTACCGATTTTAATCTGGCAGTCAGGCCGGGACAGAGGGTAGCTATCGTAGGCCCCACAGGCTGCGGCAAGACTACGGTCATCAATCTTCTTATGCGGTTTTATGATGTGAATCAGGGAAAAATCTGTGTGGACGGCGCGGATATCCGCGAGGTGACAAGAAAGAGTCTGCGGGAAAACTATGGTATGGTGCTGCAGGAGACGTGGCTGAAAGCCGGAACGATCCGGGACAATATCGTGATGGGCAGGCCGGACGCCACCGAGGAGGAGGTAATCGCCGCCGCCAAAGCGTCTCACGCCCACAGCTTTATCAAGAGACTATCCAAAGGATATGATACGGTGATCGGGGAGGACGGCGGCAGTCTTTCTCAGGGGCAGAAACAGCTTTTGTGCATCACCAGAGTGATGCTCTGCCTGCCGCCCATGCTGATTCTGGATGAGGCGACTTCTTCCATAGACACCCGGACGGAAATTCGGATTCAGAAGGCCTTCGCCACTATGATGAAGGGAAGAACCAGCTTTATTGTAGCCCACAGGCTTTCCACCATACGGGAAGCGGATGTGATTCTGGTTATGAAGGACGGGAACATTATCGAGCAGGGAAATCATGAGACGTTGCTGCAAAAGAAAGGGTTTTATGCAAAACTCTATGAGAGTCAGTTTGCCTCATAGTAGGAGGCGTCCTTATTGTAATCCATGGATTCGGAGCGGATATCCTGAATGACGCCGTCTTTCCAGTCAAAAACAAGGTACTGGTAAACCACCGTATGATGGGCAAGATATTCCTCATTAGTCAAAAAGCCGAGAATACCGTCCTTTTCGATGCCGTTTTCCTCACAGAAACTGTCCACGTCAATAGCGGTGTTGTCGATAAAGAAGGAAGGCAGGATGGTGGTCAGTTTGGCGTCGAAGGGAATTTCCTCGGCAGGGAGGAAATGATAATCGCTGCCGTTTATGCAGGACAGGATATCATAATCCTGATAGGCGGCCAGAAAAACATCTGCACCGTCTCCAATTTTCACGCCGCGGATGGTCTGTGCCGTTTCCGCGTCCAGGTCGTAATCGGTGGGGGACAAAAGAGGTTTTTCCTCGCCGCAGGCGCAGGTAAGAGCTGAAAGAACAAGCGCAAGACAAAGCGCGGGAATACATTTTTTTGACATGGGGGTCTCCTCTCCTGTATGATAGCTTATAGTGAATTTCCATATGCGGGTCTGCGCATAAAAAATCCGTGAGCAGCAGCTCACGGGTCATGACAACAGGGGCAGTAGGAATCGAACCCACATCGATGGTTTTGGAGACCACTGTTCTACCTTTGAACTATGCCCCTTCACAGTCTGGCGGATATAGGAAAGCCGCCGAGAACTATTATAGCACAGATGGATGTAGAAGTGCAAGCAAAAAAAAGAGAATGACAGAAAGGATGAAAAACAGTATGTTAGAGCAGGCAGGAGCAATGTTTGACGATATGGAGGCGATGCTTTACCGCATCAAAAAGAAGGTATATAAGGAGAGAATGGCAATTTTCTGTGAGAAAAATGCGGATACGCTCAGGGAGATGACCGGCTTTGTGGAACAGGCGGAAAATAAGGAGGAAGCCGCGGCGCAGATGGCGACTGCCTTCGGGGACATGGTACAGGACCGGTTCGGAAAAAGGGGAAAGATCAGCGGCAGAAGCCAGATGGATATTAACGTGTTTATGATTTACTATGTTTTTCCGTCCATTCTTCTGACAAACAGTGAGTGCGCCAGAATCCTTGCGGACGCCATCAGGGACGAGTGGCGCGGCCGTTTCCGGGACAGCGCGCAGATCGGGTATACGACCTTTGAGGAGCTTTGCGGCACCTTTCAGGAGAAATTTCTGGGGATTTTTTAAGCCTGCCTGTGGAACATCGAAGGAAGAAAAGCCTTCCTTTTTAAATGAAATTTAAAAATTAAAATAGATAAAAGGATTATGCGCGCCCAGAATTAAGAAGGATACGGCCCACAGGAAGGCGATTCCATAGCAGATCGGCAGCAGCAGGTCGGCAGCGTATGCAGACATTCGGTTCCGGGATAAAACGGAACCGATTTTTTTGGCAGCCGGCGTTGCAAATACCAGTCCCGCAAGGAGAAAGAAACCGTATTCCCGCATATATTTCAGGAGCTGTTCGTTCATGATCTCAAAGGGAATATGATAGTAACCGATCATGGCAAGGCAGTACCGTATTCCGTCTTTTAGATGCAGGGAATTAAATATCACCCAGGCAAAATTAACGCAAAGCAGTGTAACTGCCTGCCATAAGATCCGTAAAAGCCTGCTTTTTCTCTGCTCCGGCTTTACGGCGTATTTTTCCAGCACAAGGAGACAGAAATAGATCAGGCCCCAGACAACGAAGTTATAATTCGCCCCGTGCCAGATGCCTGTCAGGAGCCAGACGATCAGCAGATTTAAAATATGTCTCGGGACACAGACTTTAGAGCCACCCAGCGGGATATAGACATAATCCCGGAACCACTGTCCCAGAGAGATATGCCATCTTCTCCAGAACTCTGTAACCGACCGGGAAATATAGGGATAATTAAAATTTTCCTCAAATTCAAATCCGAATATCTTTCCAAGACCGATCGCCATATCGGAATATCCCGAAAAATCGTAGAAAATCTGTAATGAGTAGCAGATCGAACCAAGCCACAGTAAGGACGGGGAGGCAGTGTGCACATCCATCCCCCGGATCCCTTCGGCAACGACTGCCAGATGGTTTGACAGCAGTATTTTTTTGCAGAATCCCAGAAGGAACCGCTGTGTTCCCTCGCCGAATTTATTCACAGAGTATACCCGTTTGGTGATCTGTTCCTCGATGGAATGATATCTCACGATGGGCCCGGCGATCAGCTGGGGAAAAAAGGAGATATACAGGGCGATATACAGAGGATTTTTCTGCACGTTTACCCGCTCATAATAGACGTCTATGACATAGGACAGGGCTTGAAAGGTAAAAAAGGAGATGCCGATTGGCAGCGTGATATCGGCCATGGGAAGCTCCTTCTGAAACAGGGCGTTTTCTATGGATATGGCAAAATTCAGATATTTGCAGACAAATAAAAGGGCCAGATTTAGGGCCACGTCCAGAAACAGACAGAGCTTTGCCTGATTTTTTTGGCCCGCCGTATTGGCCCGGTTGACGAGCAGGGCGAAACAGTAATTGATCAGGATGGAGAGGAGCATGACGTAGACAAATTCCGGCTCTCCGTAGGCGTAAAAGAGAAAGCTTGCCACAAGCAGGACATAGTTTCTGTACTTTTCCTTGGAAAGATAGAAAAGGCCGGTGACAAGGGGCAAAAATATAAAAGTAAAGAGCAAGCTTGAAAAAACCATATGCAGAATCTCCCGTTACAGGATGGACCGGCAGGTAACTGTGCGGAGCCATTCAGCTGTTAAAATCTGTAAAATTCAGTTTGTCATTATGATCGTCCAGACAGTCGGCATGGTACAGAATGATTACCGCGTCCGGGGAGCACTGGTCGATATATTCCTTCGTAAACTGTGCCATATCCTCATCGGAGACATACTGCACTTCCTGAAAGCCCATAACCAGATAAGGGGTGAAGGCCTTGCCGAAGGAATCCGTAAGGATCAGGATCTTTTTATCGTTGGGGCAGTCCAAATTTCTGTAATTTTCGAGGGTATTGTCAAAAACATGGTCGTAAGTATACATGGATTTCGTATCTCTGCTTTGCAGCGGTTCCATGTCATACAGAAGCTCCGGCATACTGCCCGTTTCCGAATCGGCCAGCCGTTGGATTTTCGTGGGGAATTTCGGAACAAACAGGTCAAAGTCATCAATGCCTGCATAATAGGCGCCGGTTCGCTGGCCGTAAGAGCCAAGATGCCATTGTTCATAGGTGATCACGTCATAATTGGCGATATTGCTGACGCGGGCATCGACTTTACAGCGCAGCTTTTCCACAAGCCGCTCCTCCAGTTTGCCGTAGGCGTAGAAAGCGCCCCTTGTAGTCCAGTGGTGGTCTGTTTTGTACATCATATCATAGTGATCAAGCCCGTCTTCTCGTATGATCTTCCGCAGGTCCATGACGTCGACGCCTGCCGTTTCAATCGGTTTGAGTAATCGGTCAAGATTTTCATTTGCATAATCGTGTATGCCGGCCGGTAATTCCGGGTCATATTTATTGACCGTATAGGGAGGCGCTACATAAACGAAGGCAATTCCCTTTTCATTTAAATAGCGGTTCAGAGCAATTATATTTTCGGCATAGCCCTGCACAACCTCGTCGGCAGCGGGATTGTGCGGCCGCAGCAGATGGCCGTTATTCAGTTTAATGACTCCGTTCATTTCGTGCTGTCCCAGTACGCTTCTGACAGCGCCGTTAAAATTGATAAATTGCAGCTTTCCGTAGAAGCTGGACGCTTCGTCCGTTTCAAATCGGTTTCCAAGATCGGCGGTCCATTCGTTGTAGTCCGTGACGTCGTTGACATAGAAATCAATCAGGCTGCAAAAGCTTTTCAGGCCCAGCAGAACGATCACAATCATAAAAACGGCCGTAAAGGCGATAGATTTCTTTTCCATTCAGGTCTCCTCCAAAATCAGGAAATCCCAGCATGAAAGCAGGATCGGATCGCCGTCTTTGATGAAATCTGCAGGATTTTCTGCGTCCGAACCGGATTTTGGAATAGAAGCGCAGCAGGCGTCTGAAGCCTGACGGCCGGCCAGAAGCACGCGGGCCTTTGGTCCATGGTAAACGGTTTCCTGCACGGTTTCGGAATAGTTAAAATAATAGGTTATTTCTTTTTGCAGATCGTTTACGCCCCGTTTAATAACGAGGGGCCAAAGGGCTTCTTCCATAGGGATGTCCGCCTTTTCGCAGAGGAAGACGAGCAGTCTTTTCAGCACATCCGAGTCTGTATAACAGCCAAGGTAAACGGCATAGCCCTGTCCGAACTGATTTCCCGTAATGGAGGCATGGTCTCCCCAATGGGGATGGGCATAATAGGCCAGCCCGTCGGCCGTGTCTTGGATGAGCAGTTCCATCCAGTGCCGGACGCAGCCGACGGAATTGACTGAGGTAGTCGAAATATTTCCCGGTTCCCGCTTCAATCCAACGTCAACGCCGTCCGTAAACTGATCGTAAGTCATGCCGAAAACCTCCGTCAGTCCGTGGGGCAGATCGTCATGATAGATTTTCAGCATTCTGTCCGCTATTGCGGTTTTAAAAGTGGAGAGCAGGACACCGCCCGCCGCTGTGTAATCTTTCAGTGCGTTGACAAGCTCGTCGGAAACACTGTAGAGCGCAGGGGTGATAATCAACTTGTATTGACTGAATAGGTCTATATCATGTGGCGAAAGAATATCGCATTCCACATTCAGTTCATAGAGCGCGTCAAAGCACCAGCGGAAAATATCGTTGTAGGAGGGGCCGTTTGGAATGGAGAACCATCGCAGGGCGTCCAGCGATACGTTGTCTAACAGAATGCCCACAGAGCAGCGCTTTTTCAAATTGACCAAATGAGTACCGTATTTGGCGAAGTCTGCGCCGATGCGGCACACCTCTTTATAGGTGGCGTTTTCTTTCAGGTTGTGGCTTAAGACGCCTTTCCAGTAGGATTCGACGGCATTATGGATGGAATGCCAGTGCCAGTATTCGACAGCGTTAGCTCCGTTTGCCAGATGGCTGAACGCCTGCATGGAAAGCTGTCCCGGATAGGAGAGCCAGCCGTGGTTGCCCTGCGCCTGCGTCTCCAGAACCAGATAGTTGTCCCTTTTCAGGGAGCGGGCGATTGCGCCGCCGAAAGCGATTTCTTTGCCGGTCAGATCCTGAGCGGAGGGGTGGTAGATATCGCAGCCCGCAATCGTGAGCGCACGGGCGGCGTCCCATTGGTCGACCTCCGGCTGCATGCCATAGGAATAACCGATCCAGTCATAGTCAAAATTATGGGTAATAAACTGATCCGGGCGCGCATAGGAAGCCACAATATCTCTCTGCCATGTGAGAAAATCCGTTACAAGCTTCCGCTGGAATTTCTGATAGGCCTCTCCCAGACTGGCGTTGATGGTGCCGCGCACGTCGGGAAAATCCTCCCACGCATTAATGCGGTTGCTCCAGTAATCCAGTCCCCACGCCTGATTTAACAGGGTAAGATCGCCGTGGAAAACTGTCCTCATATAAGCCACGAACTTTTTCTGGGCGTAGGCGGAGCAGGTGTCGTAGGATTTGGTTTCATTATCAAGCTGAAAACCGATCACATGGTCGTATGGCTGTATTTCCTCCATGAGCCGTCTGATAATCCTTTCCGCATGTTTTAAGTACATGGGATGGGCGATATCCATATTCTGCCTGCGGCCGTAGCGTTCCTGTCCTGTGTGTGTTTCGGTGAGAATGTCGGGATATTTGCGCGCAAGCCAGGTGGGAACTGCGTAAGTAGGGGTGCCCACGATGACCTGAATGCCGTATTTTCGTGAGCAGATAAGCATCCGATGCAGATGGGTAAAATCAAACGCATTATCCTGCGGCTCCCATGTGCTCCAGGTGGATTCCGCAATGCGGATCACGTTCATGCCTGCTTTTTTCATCATTTCCATGTCGGTTTCGATGCGGTCTTCGGGCAGATATTCATTATAGTAAGCCGCGCCGAAAAGAAGTCGGTCTGTTTTCATCTGTGAATCCTTTCTTCCAGACAATCCACCGCCATGCGGATATAATCGCCAAGGGAGATTTCCTCACAGCCTGCGATATAGTGGTTGCAGCGGTTTACGGGGATAAGAATCTTAAATGCCCTGGCGGCGCCCACAGCCGTTGCGATGGCCGGGGTGATTTCCCCCAGCAGCGCGTTTGCAAAGACGATGCCAACGGGGCCTATTACAAAATCTGCGTCGGCCGCATTTACCAGCGCCGCGTTTTCGCCTGTGGCGCCGAAATCCGCGCCTGCTTTCAACATGGCGGCGGTAGCTGTAGTGTTGGTGCCGATGGCGTAGAGCTCTGCCTTGATCTGCCTTTCCCTGATCCGTTCGATTACGGTTTTGCCGATGCGGCCGCCCTGGCCGTCTATGACGGTAATCTTCATATGAGGAATCCTCCCTGCTTTGACGTTTGTTTCATTGATTCGGCGTCTGGTTAATCAGTTTGACATATGATTCAAGTATAACATAGAGACAAAGCGTATAAAATAAAAAAATCTTATTATACTAATTTCCCAGCGAGAGTATTTGACAGGAAAATACAGAGATTATCTGAAAATCGACAGACAGGGAAGCGATTTGTAAAAGCACGATAACAGGAGACGAGGATATATTATGTCAACTAATAGCGCGACAATCTATTTGAAGGCGGAGCAGAATGTGGAGGTGCAGGAGAGGGAGGTAAGCGTCAGCGATATCGCCTCGCTGACCTGCGCGGATGCCCACATCCTTGCTAAGGCCAGGTCTTTGAGACTCTGGAAGTTTGAGGAGGGAGAGTCCAAAAGACAGGTGATAAGCATTCTCAAGGTGATTGAGCAGATCGAGAAAGCCTGTCCGGGAGTAAGCGTGGAAAATCTGGGAGAGACGGATGTGGTGGTGGAAAGGATTAACGTGGACAGACATAAGGGGTTTGTCCAGTGGTGCAAGCTTGCATTTGTGGCGCTGATCAGTTATTTCGGCACGGGCTTCACCATCATGGCATTTCACAACGATATCGGGATCAGCAGCGTTTTTTCCAAAATATATGAAATGGTGACGGGTACGCCCGGAGACGGGTACGGCATTTTGGAGCTGGCTTATTCCATCGGGCTGGCGATTGGAATTATCGTCTTTTTTAATCATATCGGCGGCAGGCGGATCACCAAAGACCCCACGCCTATTGAAGTGGAAATGCGGATATATGAAAAGGATGTGAATCAGTCGCTGATTGCGACGGCGGACAGGGAGGGAAAGACCATTGATGTTTCTTAGACAGCTTCTTTTGGCGCTGGTCGGCATGAGCGCCGGGCTGATCGTGTCGGCAGGGGTGTTTACCGTCCTGATTTCGGTGGGACTGATCCCTCGCTTTGCGGGAAAAATGCATGTGGCGCACAAAGTATTCGTGCTGGAGGAGGCGGTCATTCTGGGAACCCTTACGGGCAGCTTTTTCAGCGTTTACAGCGAATGGGGGAAGGTGGGGGCCTATGTGCGTCTGCATGATATTTTCGGATCGGCGACAGAAGGCGTATGGAACCTGACCGGCTCGCTGATACAGATAGTATTTGGATTATTTGCGGGAATTTTTGTCGGCTGCCTGGCCCTTGCCATTGCGGAAATGCTCAATACCATTCCTGTTTTCGCAAGAAGAATCGGTTTCAGGCACGGTCTTGGGATTGCAATTCTCGCAGTGGCGCTTGGAAAGCTTACGGGCAGCCTGATTTACTTTACGCAGCACTTATTTTGAAGCGGCAGAAACACTGCGGCAGGATGGCCTGAAAAGAGACCGAAAACAAGTAAGGATCAGAGTGGTAAGAGAGAATAAACGGATGGAACAAGGAGGGAAAAAATGGAGAGTGCGAAGCAGGAAGAAAAAAAGGTGAGCGGGGCAGAAAAAGAGACGGCATCAGGACAGTCCCAGAAGGAAAAGGAGCAGGCCTACAGACAGCACGTGGAACAGACCACGCCCAAATACAGCATGTCTGTCCGTATGGCCAAGGCTTTTATCACAGGCGGCATCATCTGCGTGATCGGGCAGTGTATCTTAAACTATGCCACAAATGCCATGGGACTTGACAAGGAGACGGCGGGTTCCTGGTGCTCCATGCTTTTGGTGCTGCTTAGCGTGGTGTTTACGGGCTTTGGGATTTACAACAAATGTGTGGAGTGGGGCGGCGCAGGCGCCCTTGTGCCGATTACGGGCTTTGCCAATTCAGTAGCCTCCGCGGCAATCGAGTATCAGAAGGAGGGACAGGTTTACGGCATTGGATGCAAAATTTTCACCATTGCGGGGCCGGTGATTCTGTACGGCATTTTTACAAGCTGGGTGCTGGGACTGCTGTACTGGATTGGGAAGATGATGGGGATTCTTTGAACGAAGCCACAGAAAAGATTATAGAAGTAGGTTTGTATTATGAGCAGGGTAGCGAATGAAATGGTTTGTTAGCCTGCTTTTTATTGTACATTTGGCTTGTTTCGATTATAATATGGATATGCTGAAAAGCGGATGTGAGAGAGAAACAGCGGGAGGATGAGAACGATGTATACGTTTCGGTATCAGGTGGAAAGCATCGACGGAGATTATGCGAATTTAAAGCGCATTGACGTGGAGGAAGAGGGCGTTAAGCTGGTGGCCCGCGCCCTTCTTCCCCCGGAGATTACAGAGGGGACGAAGCTTTTGTATGAGATGATGCAATATACTGTCATAAAAGATGAGTAATACATAGCATTGCATTTTTGCATGGAATCCCTGTATAATGGGAACAGATCACAGGGGAGCGAAGAATGGGAAAGATTCCATGGTATTGCAGCATTCCCCGATAATATCGTGCTGCTGTTTTGGTATGGCGGCGTGACTTCGACCGCCAATCAGGCACGGCGGCGTGGTTTCGACCGCCAATCAGGCATGGCGGCAGGGAGACGGTCTGACAGAGGGGAAAAGATAGAAATAGGGAAAGGTGTATTGTTTGAGCGGAAATGAACATGTGGTGAGAGAGGTCCTTTCCGGGTCCATTGCAGAGGAGATGGGCATTGAGGCGGGGGATACGGTTCTTGCTGTCAATAATAATCAAATAGAGGATGTGTTTGACTATCGTTATCTGATGAAGGACGAGTATGTGGAAGTGCTTGTGAGGAAGGCGGACGGCGAGGAATGGCTTTTGGAGATCGACAAGGACTACGACGAGGAGCTTGGCGTTGAGTTTGAAAACGGCCTGATGAGCGAATACCGTTCCTGCAGCAACAAGTGTATTTTCTGCTTTATAGATCAGATGCCGCCGGGGATGCGGGAAACCTTGTATTTTAAGGACGACGACTCCCGGCTTTCTTTTTTGCAGGGCAATTATATTACCCTGACCAATATGAGTGAGCATGATGTGGAACGTATTATCAAAATGCAGCTTGCGCCCATCAATATTTCTGTCCAGACGACCAATCCCGCCCTGCGGTGCGAGATGCTGCACAACCGCTTTGCAGGCGAAAAGCTTCGGTTTCTGGACAGGTTCTATGAGGGGCATGTGGAGATGAACGGCCAGATTGTCTGCTGTAAGGGCGTAAACGACGGTAAAGAGCTTAAGAGAAGCATTGAAGATCTGATGAAATATCTGCCCTTTATGAGAAGCGTTTCCGTGGTGCCTGCGGGACTCAGTAAATTTCGGGAAGGGCTTTATCCGCTGGAATTTTTTACGAAAGAGGAGGCAGGGCAGATCATTGACATGATCGAGAAATATCAGAAGATCTGTTTTGACCGATATGGTCTGCATTTTATCCATGCCAGCGATGAGCTTTATCTTCTGGCAGGCCGGGATTTTCCTGAGGAGGAGCGGTACGACGGTTATATTCAGCTGGAAAACGGCGTGGGCATGATGCGGCTTTTTCGGGAAGAGTTTTCGGAGGCAGTGGGGAAACTGCGGGAAGGGCCGGATTATCAGAATAAATGGAAAGGCATAAAAAGAACGCTCTCCATTGCAACGGGAAAGCTGGCTTATGGTGTGATACGGGAGGCTTCCGAAACAATGACCCGTCTTTGCCCCGGCCTGACGATTCATGTACATGCCATCCGCAACGACTTCTTCGGGGATACGATCACGGTGTCAGGACTGGTTACGGGACAGGATCTGATCGCACAGATGAAGGAGCGGCAGGCCGCCGGCGAGGAGTCTGGCGGGACCCTTTTGATTCCCTCCAATATGTTAAGGAGCGGGGAACAGGTCTTTCTGGACGACGTTACCGTTCAGGATGTGGAGCGGGCCCTTGGCCTTACCGTCAGGGCCGTGGAGCCGGGGGGACAGGATTTTGTGTCCGCCGTGCTCGATTTGGACTATCGCATGGAACGCAACAATGAGAACTTTGTCTATGTGCAGGGATACCCGCAGAATAAATAGATTATGTAAACCAAAAAACCGGAACATTGTGTTATGTCAACCTAAAATCGGAGGGAAACAGGAAAGAGATGTCTTACACCGTAAAAGTATTGACAGAGCGTGAGATTGCAGAAATTTACAACACATATATGAAACAGGATTTTCCCCCCAATGAATTGAAGCCGCTCAGTCATATTCTCAGGAGCATGGAAAAGGGCTACGGTTTTTGTCTGGGACTCCATGAGAAGGCGGGACTTGCGGGGTATGCCGTTTTCGTTCTGTGTGAGGAGACAGGGTGCGCGCTTCTGGATTACTTTGCCATCTTAAAAGACAGAAGGGGGCAGGGACTGGGACATTTGGCGTTTCCTCTTTTCCTGTCATATCTCAAGGAGGGACTGCCCGGGATAGAGGGCCTGTACATCGAGTCTGAGCGGGTTTTGGCGGCGGAAAATGAAACCCAGCGGCGTATCAGGGAAAGACGGATCGCGTTTTACCGTTCCTGCGGCTGTGAGATGACAAAGCTGCGGTCCGTTCTGTTCGGCGTGGATTACAGCGTCTTGTACAGACCAATTAAAGAGGCGGGAAGCGGGGCGTCGAAAGAGGCCCTGGACGGGCTTTATAAAAAGATGTTTAAGCCGGGGCATTATGCGGAATTTGTAAGCCTCACGGAAGGAGAAATTCAGGAGGCGTAAATGCCAGGCTGGATTGACATTTTATAAGTCTTACTGTATCATTAGTACTATAAGCAGATATACATGCGGTATACAAACAAAGGAGGGGGACGGGAATGGAATTACAAATATTAAAAGACGAGGAGAAGCGGATGAATTTAGTCTTTTTCCTGTTTCTTCTGGCAATTCCCATTGTTGCTTTTCTCTATGTGCTTATATTTAACGGAGGAAGCATTCGGGATATTGTGGCAGTTCTTATTACGGTAGGAAGTCTTTGTGTCAAAGCGCTGGAAAAGCCTCTGGGGGCAAAGGCAAAATATTTGTATGTTTCATTGCTGCCGCTTATCGGCGCGGTGATACTGGTATTAGGAAATCCTGGCGTTTTCGGCGCGATGGTGGAGGCATATTTCCTGGTACTGTTTCTTTCGGTTGCCTACTATGATCTGTCGGTGGTTAAGGTGTGCGCGGCTGTGACCGTGGTTGCAAACGCGATTGCGCTGGTTTTGTTTAAAGACGCATTCCTTTGCATGTATTCGCCGGCCATCTGGGTTTTCATTCTTATGGTATATGCTCTGGCGGTGGCGGTATCGGTGTTTATTGTGTTAAGAACCAGATCCCTCTTTTCCATGGTGGAGCAGAAGGAAGTGGAAGTGGAGACGCTTCTTGGCAATGTGCGCGGCGCTTTTGAGGGATTGCAGGAGTCTTCTCAGTCCATCTACGATTCCTTACATAATTTTGAGCAGAGCTCTTCGGAGATTGCCGCCTCTACGCAGGAGATTTCCTCCAGTGTGGAGCAGCAGATTGAGCAGGTGGAGGGCAGCATTGAGATATTCAATGATCTGGACGGCAGGATCGGCGATTCCGAGTCAAGAGTTTTGCAGACGGTGGAGAACGTAAAACTTCTGGAAGAGAAAAACAACGAGGGAATCGCATCCATCAGCGAGCTTTCCAAAAAATTCAGCGAAAATATCGAGGCTACGCGGGTTGCGTCCGAGGGCATGACTGCGCTTGCGCAGAAGTCAAGCTCCATCGGCGAAATCATAGACAGTATCAGCCAGATTGCGAAGCAGACAAATCTGCTGGCTCTGAACGCGGCCATTGAGGCGGCCAGAGCAGGAGAGGCGGGCAAGGGCTTTGCCGTAGTTGCAGATGAGATTAACGCTTTGTCGGGAGAGTCCGCTACGGCGACGCAGAAGATTGATGCGATTCTGAAAGATATTATTGCCACCATCGGCGACACCAATAAGGTGATCGACCGCAATACCGTGATTGTAAATGAATCCAATGAAAAGCTGGATGATACAGTGAAGATTTTTGACGCCATGCTGAAATCTTCCGAGCAGGTGATTGCGGAGACGGACCGCTTAAAGGACGGACTTGCCGGTATTGTGGGGAGCAAGGAAAGATTGCAGGCTGCCATGCAGCAGGTAGAGACAGTATCCAGGGTTTCCGAACAGGGTGCGACAGAGATCAGCGCATCCACGGAGGAACAGGTGACAGGCGTTGAAAATATATTGGCGTCCATGGCCAAAGTACAGTCTGGCATTGACAGGCTGGCGGAGGTTTTGAGTCAGGCTTAATTCAGTACATAAACGGAAAGAAATCAGGTGTCCCGTCAGGCGGCGGGACACCTTTTCGCGTATAGGCAGAGACGGAAGCGGACATGGACAGATGGGCGCCTGTACGTAGGACGGTCTGTATTCAGGAGGAATCGTATGAAAGACAAAAAACTGGTGATTGGTCTGCTGGCCCATGTAGATGCGGGAAAAACCACATTGGCGGAGCAGATTCTCTATGAGGCCGGAGAAATCAGAAATCCGGGAAGGGTGGATCACAGAGATACCTTTCTGGATACGGACAGGCAGGAAAGGGACAGGGGGATTACCATTTTTTCCAAGCAGGCGCGTTTTTCATGGAAGAATATGGAGGTTACGCTTCTGGACACTCCCGGGCATGTGGATTTTTCTGCGGAAATGGAACGGACGCTGCAGGTTCTGGACTGCGCAGTGCTCATCGTCAGCGGCGCGGACGGCGTGCAGAGCCATACCCTGACGCTGTGGCGGCTGCTGAAACGTTATCAGGTGCCGGTTTTTATTTTCTTCAATAAGATGGATCAGCCGGAAACGGATGGGGAAAAACTGCTTGCCGGCGTGCAAAAGGAGCTGGACGGGCGGTGCGTCTGCTTTTCCCAAAACAGAAAGGAAAAGACATTTTTTGAGGATGTGGCGTTATGCGATGAGACGCTTCTGGACAAATATGTAAAGTGGGAGGAAACAGGCGCGTCCGAAGGAGCAGATGCTATCGAAGGAGCAGGAGCGCCGTTTAGCCCGGAGGAGATAGCGGATCTTGTGCAAAGGCGCAGCCTTTTTCCCTGCTTTTTCGGATCGGCTTTAAAGGGAGAGGGCGTAGAGACGCTGCTTGACGCTCTTTTTCTCTATGGACCTGCGCCCAAATTTGGAGAAAGCTTTGGCGCGAGAGTCTTTAAGATTACCAGGGATCCGCAGGGAAATCGGCTGACGCATGTCAGGGTGACGGGCGGATGCCTTAAGGTGAAACAGATGCTGGCGGAAGCAGAGGAGAAGGTTGACCAGATTCGTCAATATTCCGGGGAAAAATATGAAGCGATACAGGAGGTACAGGCCGGAAGCATCTGCGCGCTTCTTGGGCCGGAACACACATTTTGCGGTCAGGGACTCGGGGTAGAGCGGCAAACGGTTATACCGGTGCTGGAGCCGGTTATGACTTATCGAGTCAATTTGCCGGACGGATGCGATGTGCATGATATGTATATGAAGTTATGTAAACTTGAGGAGGAAGAACCTCAGCTTCACGTAGTCAGGCAGGCGCAGAGCGGGGAAATTCATGTCAGGCTTATGGGAGAGGTGCAGATTGGGATTCTGGAGAATCTGATCTGCCAGCGGTTCGGCGTGGAGGTGCGCTTTGACGAGGGCAGCGTGCTCTATAAGGAAACCATTGCGGATGTATCGGAAGGGGTTGGACATTTTGAGCCCCTCAGGCATTATGCGGAGGTGCATCTGATTCTGGAGCCGGGCGAGCGGGGCAGCGGCCTTACTTTTCGCAGCGGTCTGAGCGAGGATAAGCTGGATCGGAACTGGCAACGGCTGATCCTGACCCATCTGGAGGAAAAAACCCATCTCGGCGTTCTTACGGGATCGCCTATTACGGATATGCAGATTACGCTGGCGGCGGGAAAATCCCATGTGAAGCATACGGAGGGCGGCGATTTCAGACAGGCGACTTACCGGGCGCTGCGGCAGGGACTGTGCCGGGCAAGAAGCGTGCTGTTAGAGCCGGTGTATTCCTTTCACATGGAACTGCCTGTGACCTTTGTGGGCCGTGCCATGACGGATTTGCAGGCTATGGCGGGGCAGTTTGGGTCGCCAGAGACTGTGGGCGAGTATGCGGCGCTGTCAGGCAGCGTGCCGGTGTCAGAGTTTGGAGGTTATCCCACAAAGCTGCTTTCCTATACCGGCGGACGGGGAAGAGTGTTCACACAGTTAAAAGGCTATGCGCCCTGTCATAATGCAAAGGAAGTAATCGACGAAATTGGCTATGAGGCGGAGCGGGATACGGAGAATCCCTGCGGATCGGTATTCTGTGCCCATGGCGCGGGATTTGTTGTAGAGTGGGATCAGGTGGAGGAGTATATGCATCTGGAGGCTGTATTAAAGCCCGGATATCGGCTTTCTGACGGCTCTGTCCATGGTATGGATGATGAAATTAACCAAAATGGTCGACACGGACTGGACGAATTGGAACAGGGAGATGCGGCGGATGGCTTTGCGGCCCGCTTTGCCAGACGCTCCGGGTCGGCAAAGCCGACGATTGACTATATAGGTCAAGATGAAGTCGAGGAGATATTCAGGCGCACTTTCGGGTCGAAGGAGCCCAAAAAGCAGGGCTGGGCCAGAACCATACGCAGGGAGGAAAGGGCGCAGGCGGCGGTTGAATACCGCGGGTCTGCCGCCGGAAAGGAAGAATATCTGCTTGTAGACGGCTACAATATTATTTTTGCATGGAAGGAATTAAGCGAGCTGGCAAAATTAGATTTAAACGCAGCCAGAGCCAGACTGATGGATATTCTCTGTGATTTTCAGGGCTATCGGAAAATGCATCTGATCCTTGTATTCGACGCCTACCGTGTGAAGGGAAATCCGGGCAGCGTGGAGCGTTACCACAATATCGACGTGGTCTATACGAAAGAGGCGGAGACGGCGGACCAGTATATAGAGAAGGTGACCCATGAGATGAGCCGGAAAAACCATCTGGTGCGGGTTGCCACCTCCGACGGCCTTGAGCAGATTATCATTATGGGCGCGGGTGCGGTTCGTGTTCCCGCTACGGAGTTTTACGAGGAGGTACGCGCGGCCAAGGAGGATATGCGGGAGAATTTTGGGATATCGGCGGATGAATAGGGAGTAATTTAAGATTTTTATAAGAAATCCCACGACTTTTTTATAAGGACTTATTTTTATGATGGGTTCAGGCTTAAGGAGAAGGGAGAATTTACGGATGGATGCATGTGTGCTTGTGGTGGACGACGACAGGGAGATTGTGCGGGCGATAGCGCTTCTTCTGGAAAAGGAGGGATATCGGACGCTGAAAGCTTATGATGGCATGGAGGCGCTGCGGGTTCTTGCGGAAAACGAGGTGCAGCTTATCATTATGGATGTAATGATGCCGAAGCTGGACGGCCTTTCCGCCATGATGAAGATCAGAGAGCGGAAGAATCTGCCCATCATCGTGCTGAGCGCAAAGACGGAGGATACGGACAAGATTCTGGGGCTTTCCATGGGGGCGGACGACTATGTGGCCAAACCCTTCAATCCCCAGGAGCTGGCGGCCCGGGTGAAAAGCCAGCTTCGCAGATATACGCTGCTTGGGGGTATCCATGGGGAAAATCCGAACGACGAGATCGTAAACGGCAGACTCTGCTATCGTCTGAAAGAGCGTACTCTTTACGCGGACGGGGAGCCGGTCAGGCTGACCGCCACAGAGACCAAAATCATGGAGCTTCTCATGAAGAACAGAGGCCGGATTTTCCCGGCCGAGGAAATTTATGAGCGGGTCTGGGAGGAACCCTCCTTTTCACCGGAGAATACGGTGATGGTGCACATCCGTCATATCCGTGAGAAAATCGAACTCAATCCGAAAGAGCCGGAATATATAAAGGTGGTGTGGGGCATTGGATACAAGATGGAAAAAAAGTAAGATGATATGCAGTTTTATGGCGTTTGCCACAGGGTTGACCATACTGGTCACAAATCTGGTTCCCGCCGTAAGCATGGCGTTGGTTTTCGGCATGGGGATTTTTGAGGAAAAGCCGGATTATCAGGAGAGTGAGGAGTTTCGGTATCTGATCAGCGAGAAACTTTCCGATCTGCTGGGGATTGCCACCGGCGGGCAGGCGTATTCAGCGACACAGGAAAACGTCCTGCAGGAGCAGACCGTTGCAGAGGAGAATTTTGTGGAAGAGGCGGAGGCGTTTGGCGGCAACTGGGACGACTATCAGGCTTATCTGGATGAGCAGCAGGCCTACTATGAAGATCGGGATTATGACGGTTATTACAGCGGGTACTATTATGGATATGATTACGCAGATCAGGAGAGCCGCGACCGCTATATGGCGGACATGGCGCAGAACAAAAACCTTCGTTATGCCGTCGTTTATCAGAATAAGCTGCTCTATTCCAATATCGACGGCTTTGCGGAAAAGGCGGGGGAGGAATGGGCTGATACGGATTTCCAGGAAGCTCTGGACAAAAACGAGTATAATTTTGTCCTCTGGTTTAACAGGGCCGGAGACGGCAGGGTGGAGATTACCAAAGACGGCCTGCAGGAGGATGTGTACGACGAAGTGTACGGCGACGGCATGTACAGTCAAAACAGCCGTTGGCGGGTGCCCGGCTACCCGAATTATACGGTAGGGGAGTCAACGAAGGATGCTGTGATTTTTCTGGCGGCGGCCAAAAACCCGAAACTCTATATGGTGAGGGAAGACGGAAGCAGCCATGCCACCCAGTATGGCGGCAGGCAGTACCATATGCAGCAGAACATACTTTATTTGTACAGTGTTGCGGAACGAATTAAAATTTTTATGTCAACCGCATTGCTGCTTCTGGCGGCAGCCCTTCTGATGCGGAAAAGCAGGAGACAGGCGGTGGAAGGGATTGCGGGCTTTCTGGGGAAAATCTGTCTGGAGATCAAGCTTTTCCTGCTGCTTATCCTGACGGTTCTTTTAACGGGAATCAGCTGGGGCGTGCTGGGGCAGCTTGGCTGGTGGATCAGAAACGGATTCTCCTATTACCAATGGAGCGATTATATTTACGAGACAGCGAGACTGACAGCAGCCGGCGGGTATCTGGCTCTATGGTTCTGGCTCATATATCTGGTTGTCCTGGACTGGCGGCTGAATGGGAAAAAACAGAAAACTCCGGTTTTTAGTCTCCTCAAGGTAAAAGACTTTAAATATCCGATCCAGAAACGGCTGGTGAAAAGACAGCGGATGACGCTGATTGCGGAGATTACCCTCCTGCTTCTGTTTGCGGGAGCCATTTGCGCACTCTGGCTGTTCCAGGGAGAGATGATTAACTGGCTTACAGGCGGATATGGCTACAACTATGCGTATGACGACGTATATGAAGCCGTGGCGGCGGATCTGGGATATCCCTTTTCCATGCGGTGGGCCTACATGCTGACTGCCTGTGTGATTTTTGCCGCATTGTTTGTTTTTACGCTGCTGACCGCCTTTGGCTTAAAGAAGAACCATCGGCTGGCCAGAGATATCGGCGCATTGACGGACCAGATCCTTGCGGTGCGGGAAGGCAATCTGACGGAAGAACTTGTTTTGAGTGAAGATACGGATTTACGGGAGGCGGCCGATAACCTGAATCAGATACAGAAGGGCATGGAGAGAGCGCTTGCAGAGCGCATGAAGAGCGAGCGCATGAAGGTGGATCTGGTAACAAACGTATCCCATGATATCAAGACGCCTCTTACCTCCATCGTCAGCTATGTGGAGCTTTTGCGTCAGGAAGAGGAACTGCCTTCGCATGTCAGGGAGTATGTTCAGATTCTGGGGGAAAAGGCGGAACGGCTGCGGGGTATCGTACAGGATGTGTTTGAGATCAGTAAGGCCACCTCGGGGCAGCTTCCGATCAACATGGAAACGCTGGATATGGGAAAGCTTCTCAGACAGACCATGGCGGATATGAGCGATAGAATCGAAGAAAGCGGGCTTACGCTGCGGACGGCGATTCCGGAAACGCCTGTGTCGGTGTTGGCGGACGGGCAAAGGCTCTACCGGGTGTTCCAGAACCTGCTGCAAAACGCGCTGCGCTATTCGCTGGCGGGTTCAAGGGTGTTCCTTACGCTTACAGAAGAGGACGGGCAGGCGGTAGTGCGCATCAAAAATACTTCCGGCGCGGAGCTTGCGGACGGCAAAGATTTTACGGAGCGTTTTGTGCGGGGAGACGACAGCCGCACGGACGGCGGAAGCGGCCTGGGGCTGTCCATTGCGAAGAGCTTTGCGGAGGCCTGCGGCGGTAAGCTTACGGTGGAGACGGACGCAGACCTGTTTACAGTGACTGTGTGCTTTGCCGCAAATGGGATAGAACAGTGATATAAACAGGAAGCATAAACAGCGGGCAGGAGCCGTTACGGCTCCTGCTTTTCCTTTCTCACAAACATCAGTCCGAAAGTGCCGATGCCGCAGTTGCTGGAAACGGTGGCGGAGGCCTTTTGCAGAATCACCTTGTCAAAGTGAATGTATTTTTCCACGATCCGGGCGATTTCGTCAATCTGCTTTACGGTGCAGCCGGCGTAGGTGATAAAGAGGACGCGGGTATCAATCTGACGGCTGTGTTTGAACAGCATTTTTATATATTGCCTGACAGCCCGGTGCATGTTCCCTGATTCGATCCGCCACAGCTTCAGCCTGTTTTTGGACATGGAAAGAATGGGATGGAGGTCTAACAGGGTGCAGAGCCTGTTTACGCCGCCGCTTACTTTGCCGTTGCGGTGAAGGGTGGCTGTGCCGGACACCAGAAAGCTTGAGAAAATGCGCTCCCGGTATTCTCCCAGCGCCTGACAGATTTCCACGGGACTTTTCCCTTCCTCCGCAAGCATGGCGGCGCAGAGCACCATAAGGCCGTGACCGCTGCTGATGTGGCAGGAATCCACCACAGTAACGTTGTCGAAGGTTTTGGCCGCCTGTGTAGCGTTTGGATAGGCGCCGCTCAGATCCGCCGTGGCGGTGATATGGATCACATGCTCCGCCTCCGCCAGCGTCTGAGCAAAGAAATACTCATATTCGGAAGGATCAGCCGTGGAGGAGTGGGAGTGGCTGCCCTCCGTCTGCAAATAGGAGAGCAGGCTGTCGGAGGAAATCTCAAAAAGATCGCAAAAGCGCCCTTCATTGGTATGAACGTAGCAGTACATCAGGCGGATATGAAAACGCTCCAGAAGATCCTTTGGCAGGTCGCAGATACAGTCCGCCGTGATGGTGATTTTCCGCTTGCGGGCGCTGGTTATCTGGTTAATCCCTGCTCCGTCGTCCGCGTCGGCGTCTTCCGGCTGCGCGATACATTCGATCAGGTCGTCCGGCAGATATTTTAACAGTCCGGCCTCCAGAAGAGGCACGCTGATGGGCTTTGCCAGATAGCCGTCGAAGCCCATGTTATGATAAACCTGCTCCGCGTCTGTCATGACGTTGGCGGTCAGGGCGATGACAGGGGTCTTCTGACAAAAGCCTCTTGTCTGGCTGCGGATGGCTCGAAGCGTGGCTTCCCCGTCCATATCCGGCATCATATGATCCATCAGAATCACATGATAGGCGGTCTGGGCCGTCTTCTTCAAGGCTTCCCTGCCGCTTTCCGCAGTATCGACCTTCACGCGGGTATCCCGCAGGAGTTTTACCACCACCATAAGATTCATGGAATTGTCGTCCACAACCAGAATGCGGGCGTCCGGGGCGATAAAGCTCTGCTGATAGAGGGAGCGCCGGTTTAACTGTTTCCTGGAAGCAAAGTTAATGACGCCGATGGGGCGGGCATTGACAATGCGCTGCTGCACTTCTATGGTAAAGACAGAGCCTTTGTGATAGACGCTGTCTACGGTGATCCTGCCGCCCATCATTTCCGCCAGCTGCTTGGATATGGTCAGGCCAAGGCCGGTTCCCTCGATATTTCGGTTGTCCGATTCATCCACCCGCTTGAAGGAGCGGAAGAGGTCGTCCAGGCTTTCCTTGCGAATGCCCATGCCCGTGTCCTCCACGGAAATGCGAAGCAGAATCTGATCCGCCGCAATCCGCTCCCCCTTGGCGCTTAGCGTAACGGAGCCGGACGCTGTATATTTGACTGCGTTGGTCAACATATTTGTAACCACCTGCTTGATCCGTACCTCGTCGCCGTAGAGCATGGAGGGAATTTCAGGGTCAATATCCACTTTAAATTCCAGATTTTTCTGGTGGGCCCGAATCCAGATGAGATTGACCAGATCGCTGAACATGGAGCTGATTTCATACTGGATCGGTACGATATCCATTTTGCCCGATTCCAGTTTGGAAAGGTCGAGAATATCGTTGATGGTGGTGAGCAGCATTTTGCTGGCGTTCTGAATATTAATTGCATTTTCCGCAATTTCATCAGAGATATCCTCCCGCAGGATCATCTCGTTTAAGCCGATAATGGTGTTGATGGGCGTGCGGATCTCATGGCTCATATTGGCAAAAAAGGTGTCCTTGGAACGGGCGATGATCTCAATCTCCCGTTTTTGCTGTTCTGCGATTTTTTTCTCCTGTTCATAGGTTCTGGCCTGAATTTTCAGGACAATGCCGATAAAGCAGCTTACGCAGAGCAGTGCGATAAAGGAATCCGAAAAGCTGTAGAACCGGGTGGAAGCGGGTACAAGCCTGGGACAATAGTAGGTCAGCAGATAGGTTCCGAAAAAGGAGAGGACGGACAGGGTTATGGCTATCGCAAAGGAACGTCCCTCGAATAGCAGGAAAATATAAACCAATCCCAGCACAAACCAGACGGGCATACCGCTCTGGGTGCCGCCGCTGGTAATAAAGAGCAGGGGAAAGAAAAATACATTGGTGCCGATGGCAAGGAGCCAGGCGGCTGCTCTGCTGTGGCCTTTCACAAGGGTGATCCTGATGGAGAGGCCGGAAATGGCGCATATGGGCAGCAGCGCACATAAAACTTTCTTATCGGCGCCAAGCAGGACAAGAACGATGCCGATTACAGAGGAGACAAAGACCAGAAGCATAACCATCCGGTTGATCCGTTCTTTAAAATCCAGCTGTCCGGGCAGCAGAGTTTGAAAAAAGCGTTGTACATTCTTTCGCATACGTTATTTGTCCATCCTTTCCAAAACCTCGGATGCACCGAGAAAATCAAAGTCGTCAGTCAGGCTGCGCAGTTCGTCCGCCAGAGATTCCAGTAAGATACCGTTGTGACGGGACAGGGCAAGCTGATCAAACAGCTCCTCCAGCCCTTCGCTTTCAAAGGCGGAGAGCTTTTCTTCAATCTGCGCAAGCAGCGCAGACAGGGCGGCTTCCGATTCCGTGTCCGAGGCAGACACATTTTTCCCGTCTGTTTTGGTATTATTTTTGGCCGGATCGGAAGCGGCCGGTTTTTCCGCCGAATCGGCCGGCATCCCGTCCGGGTAGACAAAGAGGTTGCCGTCAAGGGCGGCCAGAAGCCTGTCGTGATTTTCCATCATTTCCTGGTGATGTTCTGTAATGTAGTCGATCCGGTTCTCCTTACCGGCCATTTCCAGTTCTCTGGCCATCTCGGAGAGACCGTCTGCCCCCACGCCTTTGGCATTGCCTTTCAGGGCATGAACGCAGATCACATAGTTTTTCCAATCCTGTTCTTTATAATAGCGTGCGAGATTTTCTCTTCGCTTTTTCCCTTCCGCATGAAAGATGGCGACGATTTCCCGAAAGCCCTCCTCATCTCCGCAGTAGGCAAGGGCCTGTTCCAGACTGAGGCCGGCTCTTGCAAGACGAAGCCGGGCTTTGTCTGTTACGTCCCGTTCCTTTACAATTTCCGTGCCGGGGGATAAGTCGGCGGACGCATATGCAGCGGCCGGATAAGAGGATGACTGTGAGGATGCCTGCGACACCGTTTTATTTTGCGCGGTCATATTCCGGGCGCCGTATTTTGCCGTCTGTGTTCCCGGAGTTTCCGATTCTTCTGTGGGAATCTGCATCTGGGGCGGAATATAGCGGCGCAGAATCCGTTCCAGAACGCTTAACTCAATGGGCTTGGCGATAAAGTCGTTGAAGCCTTCCGCCATAAACATTTCCCTTGCGCCGCCGATGGCGTTGGCGGTGAAGGCAATAACGGGGAGAGACTGGTAATACAGCCCCGGCTTCTGGCGCAGTTTATGCAGCGTTTCCACGCCGTCCATATCCGGCATCATATGATCCAGAAAAACGCAGTCAAATTTTGGCGTATTTAATTTTTCCAGAGCTTCCGGGCCGCTGCCTGCCAGGGTGACTTTCAGGCGGTAGGGCAGCAGCAGTCTTGCCATGACTTTAAGGTTCATGGCGTTGTCGTCCACGATCAGCACGCTTGCCTGTGGCGCTGTAAATTTATTATGTAAACTTGCTTGCCTGTCTTCGCTGTTAAGGATTTTCTGCCCGTTAAAGACGGCGGCGATAGACAGGACGGTAAACGGCTTATAAATGCGCAGCATATTGCCCGGTATCGTCATTTCCTGATCATAATCCAGCAAAAGCGCCACAGTCAGTTTGTCAGAAAGTCTGTCGAAAAAGCTGCGGTCTTCGGCGTATTCCTCCCAGCCGATGAAGATGTGGGTGTAAGCCTCGCGCTCCATGCGGCGTTTCAGCTCGGGAAGATTCCGGCAGGCGCGGAAAGGGAAGCCAAGCTTGCTGACAATGTGCTGGATGCAGTTTTCATAGCCTTCCCGCACTACGGTGTAGTCATATTTGTCAAGATTAATGTAGCAGGCGGCAAAGAGACTGTTTTTGTCCCTGATGGAGACGATGGGGGTCTCATCCAGAACCTTCTGGGGAATGGTGAACTGAAACTCGCTGCCGATGCCCGGAATGCTGTTTACGTTCATGAAGCCGCCCATGCGCCGGATCAGAGCCTGTGTGATGGCAAGCCCCAGCCCCACGCCGCCTTCCTCACGGTTTCTTTTGGAATTGACCTGACTGAAGCTGGTAAAGATTTTCTCCATATCTTCCCGCTCGATGCCGATGCCGGAATCCCGTACGCTGACCTGTAGGTTGATGCCGTACGCTTCCTTACGGCTTGTGATCCGTAAAATCACGCCGCCCTCTTTGGTAAATTTGATAGCGTTGCCAAGAAGGTTCATGACAATGCGCCGGAATTTCTGCTCGTCGCCGGACAGATTGCTGGGCAGATCGGCGTCGCAGTCCACAATCAGCTCCAGATGCCTGCCGTTATCCATGGTCAGCGCCATATTGATGATGTCGGTGATGGTGGAGGTAATATTGTAACTTTCCTCCGCAAGCTCCATCCTTCCCGTTTCAAGCTCTGAAAAGTCCAGAATGTTGCTGACCGTTGCCAGCAGATTTCGCCCGGCAGTTTGAATATCCACGATATCCCGGCGTACCTCCGGCGGAAGATCCTCCTGTAAAATCGCTTCGCTCATGCCGCATACCGCGTTGATGGGAGTACGGACCTCGTGGGAGACATTGACAAGAAAATCGTCCTTGCTGCGCTTGGCAAGCTCCAGCTCCCGAATATTCTCCACCAAAAGCTCACTGGCGGTCTGCCTGTTTTTCTGGATAATCAGGATGACGGCACAAACCGTATAAATGGAGATAAACTGGACGCAGAGCCTGAGGGCGCTGCGGGGGCCGGTGACGGCGATGGTTTTTGCGATAAGGCCGTGATATAAAAAAAGAAAAATTGGGATGATAAACCCCGGATAGAGAAGCTGTTTCCTGTTAAATATACTCAGCAGAACAATGACGCCCGCCAGGGTGACAAGCATGGAAGAAAAACTATTGGTAAACAGGGCGAAAAGCATAAATTCCGCCCAGCACATGGCGCAGATGAAGGTTGCCCGGCGGGGGTGGTCCCAGTATTCTCTGGCATGGATGAACCAGCAAAGAACCGGGGGCAGAAAAAGCATTTCCAGGATGAGGATGCTCCAGCCGGAAAGGAGTCCTGTGAGCAACGAAGCGGACGTATAAAAACTCAGGATAACAAGCACAATCCGCTCCAGCCTTTTTTCTGTTTTTTCGTTCATTCCAAAACCTCCTTGAGCTGCGGCAGCATATCCATAAATACATCAATAATGACAGGGTCAAACTGTGTGCCGCGTCCCTCCGACATGATCTGCATGATCCGTTCCACCGGCCGCACGGGAGGTTTGTAGCAGCGCTCCTCATAGAGGGCGTCAAATACGTCCGCCACAGCCATAATCCGCGCGGAGAGAGGAATATTATCCTCCGTAAGGCCGGACGGATAGCCCGTCCCATCCCAGCGTTCATGGTGATAAAGGGCGATATCCTCTACCAGACGCACATAGTGTTCATCTTCCAGATCGCCGATGATAGTCTGTATGATTTTCCGGCTGTGGGTGGTATGCAGTTTCATGGTCTCAAATTCTTCCGAAGTCAGTTTTCCGGGCTTCTGTAATATGGCGTCGGGAATTTTGATTTTACCCACATCGTGAAGCGGGGCCGCCTTGCACAGATCTTCGATATAGGAGGGGGTAAGCTCGTCCGTAAAATAGCCGCGGGATAAGAGCTCGTTTGCAATCATACCCACGTAAGTCTGTGTGTTTTTTACGTGTTTGCCGGTACTGCCGTCGCGGCTTTCGATCAGATTGGCCATGCCGATGATGACGGAATCCTGAATCCGGCCAAGACGCAGGGCATCCTCTGTGATTTTTTCCGCTTGGATATTTACCATGGTTTCCAGATTGTGGCGGTACTGATCCAGCTCGATGGTTTTGCTGACGCGGCTTAACAGGATATCGGGCACGAAGGGCTTAACCACAAAATCCATGGCGCCAAGCTGGAAGCACTTGATTTCCGTTTCCGCCAGATTGTCCGCCGTCAGGAAGATCACGGGAATTGATTCGGTCTGTATGTTGGAACGGATTTTTCCCATAACCTCAAAACCGTTCATTTCCGGCATGTTGATATCCAGAAGGATCAGATCGGGACGGTGGGTTTCCAGATAGGTCAGGGCCGCCGATCCCGAGTTACAGGCGGCGATACGGTATTGCGGCCCGAGAATCCGCTGGGCAAGCGACAGATTGGTCTTGTCGTCGTCTACAACCAGAATAATATTTTTCACAGGAATATTCCTCTTTTCCTACAATAATTTTATATGCTTCCATTGTAGATCAATACGGGGATAAAATCAAGGAATGACGCAGACGGAGGGGAAGATATTAACAAGGTGAAAGGTTTGCGTAACGGCTCGTAAATGTGGTATATTAGTGTAGGAAGCAGGAGAATGCCAAAAAGGGCATTCTCAGCAGGATAGTTTTACGCATAACAAACGGAAAAACAGGTACAAAGATGCAGGATGAAAAGATAACGGGAGATATTCCCAATAAGCTGTGGGCAGTATACGAGAAAGCCTTTTTTTCGTTTACGCCGGAGGAAAAGCGCAGATTCACAAAAAGCACGGAAAAGCAGCTGTCCCAGCTGGAACGGCGTATAGCCCGCAAGAAAAAGCAGGAAAACCATCAGGTGCTTGCGGATATGAAGGAGCTTCATAAAAAGGTGGCGCAGATCGGCTATACGGTGGTGCTGCGGGATGTAAAATGGCTCAAGAAGTATCGCCATGTGGTGCGGATGCTGGCAAGACTGGATGCAAATTTCCTGAAAAAGATGGCGGCGACGGCGGTGCCCGAGGATATTGCCGGAATGGAAAAGACGGCGACGCTCCTTCGGACAAAATCGCTTTACGAAATTTACAAAGACGAATACATGCAGTATCTGGTGGGTCAGCGGATTGAGGAGCTGATGGAGGCGGAGCCGGAGAAACAGTATCCGGAGGCAAGGGCCATGAAGCGGCAGTTTATTCTCCATGTGGGGCCCACCAACAGCGGCAAAACCTATGAGGCGCTGCAACGGTTGAAACAGGCGTATCACGGCATTTATCTGGGGCCTCTGCGTCTTCTGGCGCTGGAGGTTTACGACCGTATGATGGCGGATGGGATTCCCTGTGATATGATCACCGGCGAGGAGATCATACTTACGAAAAACAGCTTTGTGCAGGCGTCTACGGTGGAGATACTGGATATCAGGGAGACCTACGACATCGCCGTGATTGACGAGGCGCAGATGGTGGCGGATGAGAACCGGGGAAGCTTCTGGACAAGAGCGATTCTGGGCATCCGCGCAAAAGAGGTTCACGTGTGCTGTTCCGGCACGGCCAGAGATCTTCTGGTAAAAATGCTTAAGCGATGCGGGGACGAGATAGAGATTGTCAGCCACGAACGCAATACCAGACTGGTCTTTGTCCCGGAACGCTACGACATGTCAAAGGATGTGGAGCCGGGAGACGCGCTGATCGCCTTTTCCAAGAAAAATGTGCTGGCCATTGCGGCTGCGCTGGAGAGCCGGGGCATCAGGGCCAGCGTGATTTACGGCAACCTTCCGCCCCAGACCAGGCAGGAGCAGGTACGTCTGTTTACGGAAGGGGTAAGTAAGGTGGTGGTGGCCACGGACGCCATCGGCATGGGGATCAACCTGCCGATCCGCAGGGTGGTTTTCATGAATACGACCAAGTTTGACGGCGTGGGAAAGCGGCGGCTTCTGGCGGAGGAGATCAGGCAGATTGCCGGCCGGGCCGGCAGATACGGGTTTTATGATACCGGCTACGTGCAGTCGGCGCTGGATATGGAGTATGTGGGAAAGAAACTTTCGGAACCCTTCTACCCGATCAGGCGCGCAAGGGTCGGATTCCCGGAGATTCTGCTTGATATTGACTTAGAGCTGGACGAAATCATAGAAGCATGGGAAAAGACGGGAAATCCGCCCATGTACGATAAGATTTCCATGAAGGAGAGTGTGGATAAGTACCGGTATCTGCGGGATTACAGAAGGAAGATTTCGTGTATGGACGACAGGAGACTTGTGCTTTCCCTGATTACCTGTCCTTTTGATGTGAAGGACAGAGAGGTGTTAAGGCTTTGGCTGCGTTACTGTGAAAATCCCGAAAAACAGCAGAACTGTCCCATGCTGCCCAAGGATTTTTCACTGGAGGGACTGGAATCTTATTATAAACAGCTGGATCTGTACACCCAGTTTTCAGCCAGAATGGATTGGGTGATCGACAAGGATGAGGTGGCCGCCAACAGGGAATGGGCCCAGCACGAGATCGGAGAGCTGTTAAAGGACGATAAGGGGCAGTTTGAAAAGCGGTGCCGCATTTGCGGAAAACCCCTTGTCTGGAACGCGGACTATCCCATCTGTGACCGCTGTTACCGAAAGATGGAGAGGGAGACGCGATGATCCATACCTATTATGCGGATATCAGGTGTCTGGAAAATGAGACGCTGTTTCGAGAAAAAGTGAAACAGCTCTCTCCCTACAGGCAGCAGAAAATTGCCATTCTGCGCAACGACCGGGACAGAAACAGAAGCCTGGGAGCGGGACTTTTGCTGGATCACGGTCTGGCTGTCTACGGCCTGCAGGAAAGAAGCGTGGAGTATGATATCGGTCAGTGGGGGAAGCCCGCCTTAAAATATCATCCTGAGATCTGCTTTTCCCTGTCCCATTCCGGGGATTATGCCATCTGTACGATTGGAGACAGGCCGGTGGGCAATGATATTGAGCATGTGAGGGAAGGACGGCTTAAGGTGGCGAACCGCTTCTTTGCGGAGGAAGAGCTTGCCTGGCTTTATGAGGCCGAAACCGAAGAGGAAAGAACAGGACGGATGTTTCGTCTCTGGACCATGAAAGAGAGCTTTTTAAAGGTGATCGGAAGGGGCATGTCCCTGTCTTTGAAGGATTTTGTAATTCGTATGGACGAGGAGTCCGGCAGGGCCAGAGTGCGGCATTCCTTTGACGCGAAGTATTATTACATGAGAGAATATGGGGAGATTGACGGTTACTGTACCGCGGTCTGCGCACAGGAGAGCGGAGACATGGCGTATAGCATGATACCTGTGGAACTGCGCGAAGCATAGCGTCTCTAAACGCATCGGCAGGGGCCCTCTGCTAAGAAGCGCCATGCTTCGCGCGGGAGAATGCTCAAATACGGCATTCTCCGTATAACCTGATTTGGGAAGGAGGGACGGCATGCGAAAGGGAAAGAGAATACGGGCTGCGGCGATATGCCTGACAGCGCTTTTTGCGGTGTACACCGTATTTGTCTATTTTCTGGTAAGCGCCTGTCTGGTTCCTTCTTTTATGGATCGGCTGAACGCCTTTGAGGATATCACGAGAAAGTGCTATGCCGAACAGGTGCAGACGTCGGACATTCAGGAAAATCAGAGCAGGTTTCTCTCCGATACGGCCAAATGGCTGGAGACGGTCGACCGCAAAAAAATTGCCGCCAGGACGGCGGACGGCTATACGCTGGTCGCGGCGGAATTTCCCGCTGTCTCGGAGAGTGACAAATGGGTGCTTCTTCTGCACGGGTATACCGGATGGAAGGAAGAAATGTATCAGTTTGCATACTGGTATTCTGAACAGGGATTTCATGTGCTTGTGCCGGATCTGCGCTGTCAGGGGGAGAGCGAGGGGGATTTCATCGGTATGGGCTGGACGGATCATTATGACTGTGAGCTCTGGATTGACTATATCCTGATGCAGACGCCGGAAGCGCAGATTGTGCTCCACGGACAATCCATGGGAGCGGCCACAGCGCTTATCATGGCGGGTTCCCCGGAGGTCTCCGGGCAGATCATGGCGGTGGTTTCCGACAGCGCCTACACGGAAGCCTATGAGATGTTTGGCGATAAAATAACGGAGTGGTTTCATCTGCCGGCCGCGCCCTTTGTGGATTCAGCCTGTCTGATGCTGCGGCTTCGGGGCGGATATAATCTGAAAGACGCCTCTCCGCTGTCCGCAGTGGCAAAGAGCCGTATCCCTACGCTGTTTATTCATGGAGATCAGGATAGGATGATTGACGTGGGCATGTCTTATGAACTGTTTGAGGCGGCTTCCGGCGAAAAGGAGCTCTTTATCGTGGAGGGGGCGGGCCATGCCCAGGCACAGGACAAGGACCCGGAAGAATATTACGGGCAGATAGATGCATTCTTAAAACGGTATCTGCAAGGATAGAAAGGCAGGAAATATGGGGATGGGATTTGGAAGAAGTCGGAAGGGAAGGGCAAGGTCCGCGGCAGCAGCGCTGGCGGCGCTGCTGCTTATATTTTCCTTTGGGCCGGGAGGATCGGATGTAGTTCACGGGGCCGACAAGCGTACAGTGCGCGTCAGCTTCTTTCCTATGGACGGCTATCACGAGACGCTGCATGACGGAAGCTATTCCGGTATGGATGTGGAATATCTGGAGAATTTGTGCGATTATGTAAACTGGTCTGTGGAGTATGTGCCTTGCGGCAGCTGGGACGAAGCTTTGCAGATGCTGGCTGACAGAAAAGTGGATCTGGTGGGTTCCGCCCAGTATTCCGAGGAAAGAGCGCAGATTTACCGATACGCAGATCTGGCAAACGGCTATACCTTTGGCGCGGTCGCGGTGTCGGGGAGCAGCCCGCTTGCCTATGAAGATTTTGAGGCAATGAAAGACATCACCTATGGCATTGTCAGCACCTATGTGAGAAAACAGGAATTTTATGAATATCTGGCGGGACATGGCGTCGCGAACCCGAAAATAATCGAGTATGAAAATACGGCCGCGTTGCAGAGCGCGCTTTCTTTGGGCGAGATTGACGCGCTTGTGCATTCCCTGACAGAGATCCGGGAGGGGCAGCGGGTGATCGGCCGTTTTGCGCCGAGGCCCTTTTATTACATAACTTATCCCGGAAATGAGGAACTGCTTCGGGAACTGAATCAGGGAATTGGGGATGTCAAGATGAACCGCCCTGAGCTGGAAAACGAGCTGATGGTGAAATATTACGACAGCCGTCTGGATCATACGATTCTGCTCACCAGTGAGGAGAAGGATTATATTGAGAAGACAAAGATGCTGACGGTAGGCTGTCTGGATGGCTACTATCCCTTTTCCTATAGGAATGAGGAGGGAGAATACAAAGGTCTGGTACCGCAGATACTGGAGGAGGTCTCAAAAGATACGGGACTGACTTTTCGCTATATATGGATGGAAGATATGGAGGAGGCAAAAAAGGAGCTTGCTGCCGGCACCGTCGATATTATAGGATACTGTGGCGAGGGAACGGGAAATATCAGGCAGACGGGCGGTATCCTTACGAAGGTTTATGCGAGAGTGCCCCATGTCATAATTATGAAGCGGGGAAGCAGGTCGGAAGAGCTGCAGACCCTTGCCGTTGCAAGCGACAATGTCTTTAAGGAAGGAGAGGTTTCCTTCGCGGAGGGCGTTGAGCTCTTGAAGTTTGCGGATCAGAGAGAGTGTTTACAGGCGGTGCGTTCAGGCAGGGCTTCGGCAGCTCTTTGCGACGGCTATATGGCGGAGTATCTGCTGGGTTCTCAGCTGGGTTTTGGCAGGCTGGAGATTCATACGGTATTAAGCGATGTCCATGAAATACGCATGGTGGTTGAGGATGACGCGGACTCTCCCCTTTTGGGGATTTTAAATAAAGAACTTCCGAACATCACGGATAAGACGGTAAACGACTATATGCTGCAGGATAACTTTTATTCCCGGATGAGCGTGGAAAGCTTTATCAGGGATCACAGCATAGTGATAATCATAGTGCTTTTTGTCGGCGCTGTTTTAGCTATTTTTGTGCTGTACCGCATGCTGGAAAACAGCAGACGGCTTCAAAAGCTGATGTATAAGGACACGGATTTCAATATCTGGAATCTGAATTATCTTAAATACCGGGCGTCTCTCAAGCTGGGAGCGGACAGGGACAAAAAGTATGCCATCGTATATACGGACATCTGTCAGTTTAAAAGCTATAATGCGCTGTACGGGTGGAGCGCGGGGCAGCGTCTTTTGGAGCTTACCATTGAGGAACTGTCTTCTGAGATTGACAGCGAGCGGGAGCTTTATGCCAGAAGCTACGGCAGCCACTTTGTGCTCTTTGTCTGCTTTGAGGAGATAGAACAGCTGGAGAAGCGCATGAGGGATATGGCCAACAGGATTTCAGGCTATATTTATGACAAAGAGGGTATCCGCATGACACAGGCTCTTGGCATCTGTGAGATCGGCGAGGGGGAGACTGACGTCCAGCTGGCGCTTTCCTATGCGATTCAGACGGTGGATCCAATCAAGAACAGCCGAAGTAATGTGGTTCGGACTTATGATGAAGAACTGCGCAGGAAATTGAGGGAACAGCAGGAGAGGGAAATGCTTCTGGATAAGGCGGATGTACGGAAGGATTTCGTGGCATACTACCAGGCAAAGGTGGATATCCGAAGCGAACGCGTGGTAGGGGCGGAAGCGCTGGTTCGATTTAAGGATCCGACGGACGGCGGCGCTATCCGTGCTCCCAGCTTTTTCGTGCCCTATTATGAGCAGACGGGCAGGATTATGGAAATTGATTTCTTTGTGATGGAGAGCGTGTGCCAGATGCTGCGCAAACGGATTGATCAGGGCCTTGCGGTGGTTCCTGTGTCCTGCAATTTTTCCAGATCCCATTTTGTGCGGGAAGAGTTTCCGGCTCATATCGAATCGGTGATAGAAAAATATCAGATTCCCAAAAACCTAATTGAAGTGGAGATCACGGAGACGCTGGTGGTGGAGGAGATGCAGCAGCAGAAGGTGAAGGAGAATGTGGACATATTAAAGAAAAACGGCATCCATCTCTCTATCGACGATTTCGGTTCGGGTTATTCCTCCCTGGGCGTTTTCGAGCAGATTCCCGCGTCAGTGATCAAGCTGGACAGATCGTTTCTGCTGAACAATAAAAACCGCGAAAGACAGGTGCAGATTATGAAAAATATTGTCAACCTGGCAAGGGATCTGGATGCGCAGGTAGTCTGCGAGGGTGTGGAGACGGCCCAGGATACGGAGCTGATGATGGAGATCGGCGCTTTTGTCGCGCAGGGCTATCGCTACTGTAAGCCTGTGCCGGAGGAAGTGTTTGAGGAGATGATTGAATGAGGAAGAAAATAATGACCGTGCTTTGTATTCTGGCGGCTTTTTTATGCTTTTTATATTGCTTTATTGTTTTCAGGATCAGATCGGGAAGCCGATTTTATATGATATGGGCGCTTGGCGGGATGCTTTTCGTCGGCTTGGCCCTGATGATCAAATTTGACTTGTGGAGTCAGTTTCCGCCGCTTCTGCGGCGGGTGGTCTGCGGATTCCTGATTGTGGGGATTGCGGCCTTTGTGATAGCGGAGGGCTGCATTTTTGCCCATTACAGGGACCGGGGACGGCCGGATCTGGATTATATCATTGTTCTTGGCGCCCAGATGAAGCCGGCGGGGCCCAGCGCGGTGCTTAAGTTCCGTCTGGACGCGGCTTACGAATACCTGACCGAAAATGAAAATACGATCTGCGTGGTGTCGGGCGGGCAGGGGCCCAACGAGCCGTGCACCGAGGCGCAGGGCATGTACGATTATCTGGTGGAGAAGGGCATTGCGCCGGAGAGAATCCTGATGGAGGACAAGTCCACGGACACTTCCGAGAATATTGCATTCAGCGCGGAAATTATCGGCAGAACGGATAAGGACGTGGGGATTGTGACCAACAATTTTCATGTGTTTCGGGGGATGATGCTTGCCAGGCATGCTGGCTTTGAAGACGCCTGCGGTATTTCCGCCCGTTCGAATATTTATTTTCAGCCCAATAATCTTGTGCGGGAGTTTTTTGGAATTATGAAGGATCTGGTGTGCGGAAACCTGATATAAATCTCCCTTGACGGGCGCATGAAAATGCAGGTAGAATAAAACAAGCACAGATAGGTGATCAGTTGCGTGATAAACTTGGAGATAAACAGTGAAGAGACAGAGGAAAACAGGCGAAAAAAGAACAGGACTTGCGGCGCTTATGCTGTGCGTCTGTCTGGCGGGGTGCGGGGCGGACGATTCCCCCAGCTACACCGAACAGGGCATGGACGCTGTGGAAGCGCTTGACTATGATAAGGCGCTTGGCCTGTTTCAGACTGCGGAGGAAAACGGAGAGGAAAAGCGTCTGCTCTACAGGGGCATGGGACTTGCCTATCTGGGCAGGACCGATTATGAGGCAGCTGTTACTTATCTGGAAGCGGCGCTGCAGATGGGCAGCGGTATCGTGGAGGATCTGGATTTCGATATCAATTATTATCTTGCCACGGCATATTATAAAAACGGGCAGATGCAGGAGGCGGCGAAGGTGTACGACGCCATTCTGGGACTGCGCCCCGAGGAGATGAACGCTTATTATCTGCGTGGCTGTGTGAAGCTTGCAGAGGGGAACTTCGAGGCGGCGCAGACAGATTTTGATACGGCCATCGCCAAAGATCCGAAGAATTATGACCGCATGATCCGTATTTATATGGTGCTGGAGGAGTACGGCTACAAAGAAGCGGGGCAGGTTTATCTGCAAAACGCCATGAAAGAGAATGAGAAATCCATCTCTGACTACGATATGGGCCGTATCTGTTATTATATGGGCGATTATGAGAACGCCCGCAGCTTTCTGGAACGGCTTAAGACTACGACGGATTATGGCGCTGCTCTTTATCTGGGCAGAACCTACGAGGCGCTTGGAGATTACAATTACGCGGCCAGCATTTATGCGGGCTACGCGGAATACGATCAGACAAAGGCGGAGATATATAACCAGCTGGGGTTGTGCCGCATGCAGTTAAAGGAGTATGACGCGGCGCTTATGGCCTTTCAGACAGGAATGAATATCGAGGGAAACGATATGATGCAGACCCTGAAATTCAACGAGGTAATCGCCTATGAATATATGGGTGATTACAAGACGGCGGCGGCCCTGATGAACAGTTATCTGCGCAGCTACCCTGATGACGAGACGGCAAAGCGGGAGTACGAGTTTTTACAGACAAGATAACCATATAATATTTTACATAGAAGAATCAGGAAGGAGAGGCATATTATGAAGAATACTTATGTTCGTGTAAAGGGAATTATCAAAAAGGGAGATACCTATCTTCTTTTGAAGAGATGGGTGGACGACCGTATTCCGGATCCGTTTATCTGGGAGTTTATCGACGCGGAGGTGCCCCATGGGGACGCGCCGGACGACACCATGCTCAGTGCGATTACGGAGCTGCTTTCCGTGAATGGCAAAATTGAAAAAATCGAGTACATCTGGTCTCAGCTTCTGGGCGAGACTCATTGTGTGGGCATCGCTTACATCTGCTCCATTCCGGAGGAGGAGGAACCCAATATTGTCCTGTCGGAGGACTACGGGAGCTACGAGTGGGTGAAGAGAAAGGATTTCCCGGCTTATATCGAGAATCAGTACGTACTGAAAGACTTGGAGGGTAAAGCGCTGTGATTAACACACTGACAGAGAAAATTAAGAAACTGGAGGCGCCAATCGTGGTGGGACTTGATCCCACCATGAAGTTTGTACCGGCGTATATTAAAAAGCAGGCTTTTGCAGAGTTCGGAGAGACCCTGCGGGGCGCCGCGGAGGCAATTTTCACTTTTAATAAAGGGATTGTGGATGCGGTATGCGATCTGGTGCCGGCGGTGAAGCCGCAGATCGCCATGTACGAACAGTTTGGCGTGGAAGGACTGACTGCCTTTCAGAAGACGGTTGCTTATTGTAAGGAAAAGGGGCTGGTGGTGATTGGCGATATCAAGCGCGGCGATATCGGATCAACTTCCGAGGCTTATGCGGTGGGACATCTGGGACAGGTACAGGTGGGCGATACCATGTGCCGCGGCTTTGCGGAAGATTTTGCCACGGTGAATCCCTATCTTGGTTCTGACGGCGTAAAGCCCTTTATCGAGGTGTGCAGGAAGGAAAAAAAGGGTCTTTTTGTTCTGGTAAAAACCTCCAATCCCAGCAGCGGAGAATTTCAGGACCGCCTTGTGCTTCCAAAAGACAGCACGGATGCGGCAGAGGCAAAACCGCTGTATGAGGTGGTTGGCGAGAAAGTAGCCGAATGGGCGGCCGACTGCATGGGCGAAGAATACAGTTATATCGGCGCGGTTGTGGGCGCGACTTACCCCGAAATGGGAAAGGTTTTAAGGCGGATCATGCCAAAGTCTTACATTCTGGTGCCCGGTTACGGTGCGCAGGGCGGTAAGGGGAAGGACTTAAAGCACTTTTTCAATGAAGACGGGCTGGGAGCTATTGTCAATTCCTCAAGGGGAATTATTGCGGCCTATCAACAGGAGAGCTATGCAAAGTACGGGGAAGCAAACTATGCGGATGCGGCCCGTGCGGCAGTGCTCGATATGAAAGAAGATATTCGGACGGCTATTTTCTGACGTATATTTTCATAAGAAAAACGGCATACTGTTCCTGAATGGAATGAGAAAGACGCGGTCAGTGCAGCTATTGCGATGGCGGAAAGGGATAGTATGTTAGGAAAGCAAAGCATTCAGTTTGAAAAGAAACCGTACATCATAGGCAGCGCATCCGTTACCGGCAGTAAGGAAGCGCAGGGGCCCATGGGAGAGCTTTTTGACAAAGTCGGCTATGACGACAAATTTGGCGCGAAGACCTGGGAGGAAGCAGAGAGTATTCTGCAAAAGGAAGCCCTTGAGATCGCCATTTCCAAGGCCGATCTTACGAAGCAGGATTTACAGATGGTGTTTGCAGGCGATCTTTTGGGCCAGTCCATTGCCAGCAGTTTTGGCATGGCGGGATATCAGCTGCCTCACGTGGGGCTTTACGGCGCCTGTTCCACCTGCGGCCTGTCCCTGACTATGGGCGGCGTGACGATCTCCGGCGGGTTTGCGCAGAAGGCGGCCTGCGTTACTTCCAGCCATTTTGCCAGCGCCGAGAAAGAGTTTCGCTTTCCGCTGGCATACGGAAACCAGAGACCCAAATCGGCTACCTGGACGGTGACGGGAAGCGGGGCGTTCATCCTGTCCTCCCAGCCGGGTAAACAGACACGGGCTGTGATGGAAGGCGTGACGGTGGGAAAGATCGTGGACTACGGGGTAAAGGATTCCATGAATATGGGCGCATGTATGGCCCCGGCTGCGGCGGATACCATAAAACAGAATCTGGAGGATTTTGGCAGGGAGCCAAAGGATTATGATAAGATTATCACCGGAGATCTGGGAACGGTGGGTCAGAAGCTTCTGTTTGATTTGCTTGCGGAGAAGAAGATAGATATTACCAGACAGCATATGGACTGCGGTATTGAAATCTATGACAGTGAAAAGCAGCATACGGATGCAGGCGGTTCCGGCTGTGGATGCAGTGCGGTGGTGCTGTCGGCTTATATATTGAAGAAGCTGGAGGAGGGCATTTGGAAGAGGGTGCTCTTTGTACCTACGGGTGCTCTTTTAAGTAAAACCAGCTTTAACGAGGGACAGACGATTCCGGGCATTGCCCACGGGGTAGTGCTGGAACATTATGAGGGATAAAAGATGAGCGGAAATGGAAAGACCGGGCTGTGCCCGGTCTTTTAGTTACATATCTTCCGGCAGAAGTTCTATCATAAGCTGCATCTGAAACTCAATTCTGCCTTCATTACGTTCCTCTTGTGCAATCTTTTCCATAATTTCACACATAACCTGCTGTCCCTCCTCTGTTTCTTTATACCGGCGTTTACTGCCGGAGGTGACGGGAAATTTGCTGTTGTACGCAGCATCGTCAACAAATACTTCCATCAGTTCCGCTACTTCGGAGCCGTCCTTTACTTTGGCATTGACGTAAACTTCTTCAAATCCATTATCGACAACTTTTCCGGTTTCCCTTATGACACGGTCTACATGGTACAAGGATCGGTTTCCGCTAAAGAGGTCAAAACGGGAGATGAATACAACACAGACATCGGGGATGTTCTGAAATTTTGCACCGGGATCGGTGAGATTGGTAGTAAGGCTCGCGCCATTGTAGCGGACACGGCGCTGATGATCGGTGTCATTTGCCTTTTGCACCTCGATATCCGTGTCCCGTCCGTCCCCAAGGATACATTTGGCATCAAGGATCACGAAGCGTCCCGGCAGATTCGTTCCGGCATACTGGGATGTGGATTCCAGCACGGAGAGTCGGGGATCTGACAAGAACACCCGTAAAATTTCTTCACAGAAATTTTTATCCTCTGCCATCGTGCGGAACATCAGGTCGTCAATGGGATTGAGTTTTTTCGCTTCTTCGCGTATTTTTGCTTTATTACTCATGTCTGATCCTTTGTCTGTGTTCACAGCAAAGCTCTTGCTATTATCTATAGTATACTATTTTTCAAAAGATACTCAATAAAAAACTTATGATGTGGATGCTGTTTGGAGTGACGGCTCTTTACTGCTATAAAATGACATCCTTTCAGACTGCCCTGGAATGAAGCTTGGATCAGAGGTTTTTCGAAAAATATTCAAGGTACAGCTTCTTTCGGTATTCGCTGTCGGAAAGGGCGCGCTGTATTTCCTCAGTCTTTCCGGCGTCCATCAGGGATATGCCATACTTATTCGTGAAGAGTTGGCTGCCCAAAACAAAAATAAACAGAACAGGGACACGATCAGCCGACAATTCAGCTAATCATGTCTTTTTTATTTCTTTTTATCTGGTACAATTCTGTACGTCTGAAAAAGTATATAAGGGAATAATGGGTTGAATCAACCAAAACGAAAGTATTTCAGGAGGAAAAGTATGAGTGAATTAAAGGAACGGATAACGGAAAATGGTATTGATTATATACTGGCAGGGGATTATTATATCCCTGATTTGAAACTGCCGGAAGAAAACCGTCCGATTGGATATTTTGGTCGGCTACATCGGGATTATCTGAAGCAGGAACATTCAGCACGTTACACAGCATTATTACTGACTTGTGAATTGTGGACATATCTTGCCGATTTGAATGAGCAGGCAGAGAAACGGTTAGATATTATCATGGAACAGATGAAGATTGTCGAAGGAGTGACGGAGGAATTAAAAGCAAAAAATCAATGGGAATGGGTTCAGAAGATGAACAGTATCCGATATCGGGCAGAGGAAATAGTTAAAAATGAGATGGTTTATATCTAAATCATGGAGGCAAAAGTAATATGGAAAAACAAGTTTATATTACAGAGGAAGAACGTGCAAAGTGCCAAAAAGTAACTGATGCGTTTGCGGAACTGTACGAGATGGAGAAAATCGTGGTGCTTGATGCGGGCAGATACGGCTTTGTGGAGCTGAAATATTACAAGCCGCCGCATGGCTTTGAAGAAGATGCAACTTTCACGGACGGCAGAGCATTGTTTGATGCTCTTTGGCAGGAATGGTTCGATACAACACTGTATCTGACAGCAAAGAAAATGCAGTTAGATAATATCATCTATGAGGAAGTATTCAACTGCCTTTCAAAAGAAAAACAATCGTCAATTATTGCGAAAAAAGCCGACTTTGCAAGAAAGGCGGGTATAACTCTGTAAAATCAGTTTTACGGAAAGTCAATGCCCTGTATAGAGGGAAAAAGATTAGAATGGCTCTGTGTATGATATGCAGAGCTTTTCACTTTTGGACATATTGTCTAAAAGTTATAAAAGAGGAACGAATGAGATGTTATGCACTTTTCCATAATGCGGTCTTTAATGATAAGTCTGCAAATTTTACAAATATTTGACAAAAGTTGTGTTTTTGATTTTACAGACAGCACTTATCATAATAATCACAGAGCAAAAAATATCAGATAGAAAAGGAGAAAATGTATCATGAAAAAATTTGTCACACTTATTGCGATTGTATCACTTATTCTTACTGCTATGACAGGATGTGGGAAAACAGTCAGTGGATCGGTATCTACGGACGGTTCAACTTCTATGGAAAAAGTCATTGGCGCTTTGGGAGAAGCCTTTGAGGGAAACAATTCCGGCGTAACCTTTACATATAATCCTACCGGCTCCGGTTCTGGAGTTACAGCGGTTGCAGAGGGACGTTGTGATATTGGTCTTTCCAGCCGTAACTTAAAGGATGAAGAAAAGGCACAGGGGTTGACTGAAACGATACTGGCTCTTGATGGCATTGCTATTATTGTAAATCCTGATAATCCGGTAAATG
>VSNG01000017.1 GCA_009774175.1 Lachnospiraceae bacterium
ATTAAGCAACTTGCATATTTTTTTCTTTTTTGCGGTTATCTTATGTTCATATTGTACAATAGCAGGAAATTATAGTAAATAGCTTTTTGAATTTTTTTAGTATTTTTTGAACTATTTAAATTTACGTAAATTTATTCATTTTAATAATCCTGTTTAAAAGCGCGCCATTTATCATAGGGACAGCTGTTTTTCTTCATTGCCGCACGCAGCTCCACAAAGCAGCCGCACGCCCTGCACATGCCGTCCAAAAGCAGATCGCACTCTTTGCAGAGCGAAAGCCGCGTTTCATAAAGCGGCGTTTCCACCTTTAAATCCTCGTCCAGATTGGCAATATAATCATGCAGATTTTGAAAATACGCCGCCTGATCCATGTCCCTGGTGAGACATTTGCGGCAGACGCGCCAGGTTTCCTTTTCCATGGCTGCACCCCTTTCTCTTACAAAAGCCCGTTCCTTCCCCCCTGATTCTATGAAACAAGAAAGGAACACAGCCGAAACCGTGCTCCTTTTTTTGCGGATTTTCCAGTCTGATCAGCGAATCCGGAAGCTGATTACGCTGCCTGCCGGCGCGGTAAAGCTGATCTCCCCATCCTTCACCTCATAGGCGGTAAACGCTTCCTCCTTCACCTTCTCCGGCTCGTCAAAGGTGTTGTGGGCATGCATCTCCCCCTTTAAAACAGCCGCCGTAATCTCACTAGGCTTAAGTTCCATAAAGGACATCTCTACCGGCGCGTCCTCCTCCGTCGAAAGATTGGTCAGCGTCACGTTCACATACCCGTCCTTGTCCACAGACACGGACTCATCCAAAAACGGCACCTGGCATTCCTTCTGTGTGCCTATGTTCTTGTTGCCCTCAATACAGCTCTCCAGAAGATCGGCGTCCTGATGATGCTTATACATATGGAATACATGGTAAGTGGGCGTCAAAATCATCTTCGGCCCTTCCGTCAGGATCACGGACTGCAGCACATTGACCATCTGCGCGATGCAGGCCATCTTTACGCGGTCGCAGTGTTTGTTAAAAATATTGAGCGTAACGCCCGCAACCACCGCGTCGCGCATGGTGTTTTGCTGGTAGAGAAAGCCCGGATTGGTGCCCGGCTCCACGTCAAACCAGCAGCCCCACTCGTCCACGATCATGCCGATCTTCTTCTCCGGATCATACTGATCCATGATCGCGCCGTGACGCTCTACCAGTTCTTTCATGTAAATCGCCTTCTCCATGGTCTGATACCAGACGTCTTCGTCAAATTCGGTAGCGCTGCCCTTGTTGTCCCACCCGCCGGGATGCACGTAATAATGAAGCGACAGACCGTCCATGTAACCGTTGGGAATATTATTGGGCTGCGGCGGCGCAAAACAGGTCTTAAGCACGCCCTCCGTCCATACATAATCCGCCACGTTGGGGCCGCCGCATACCTTCTTTATGGGCGCCGCATTGTCATAATGCCGCACATAGGTCTGGTATCTTCTGTACAGATTGGCATAGTACTCCGGCGTCATATTGCCGCCGCAGCCCCAGTTTTCATTGCCCACACCAAAATAATCAATCTTCCAGGGCTTCTCGTGTCCGTTTTTCTTGCGCAGATCCGCCATGGGGGAGACGCCGTCGAAGGTCATGTACTCCACCCATTCGCTCATCTCCTGCACTGTGCCGCTTCCCACGTTTCCGTTCACATAGGTCTTACAGCCAAGCTGCTCGCAGAGCTCGAAAAACTCGTGGGTGCCGAAGCTGTTGTCCTCCACCACGCCGCCCCAGTGGGTGTTTATCATCTTTTTACGGTTTTCTTTGGGGCCGATGCCGTCCCTCCAGTGGTACTCGTCCGCAAAACAGCCGCCCGGCCAACGCAGTAAGGGAATCTGCATTTCTTTCAAAGCATCGACCACATCCTTACGCATACCGTTTACATTTGGAATATCGGAATCTTCCCCAACATAAAGGCCTTCATAAATACATCTGCCCAGATGCTCCGAAAAATGCCCGTAAATCTCAGGGTTGATATGCCCCTTCTTGTTTTTCTCATTAATAAATAATTTTGCCATACCTGCTCTTTTTTCCTCCTGAATATATTTTATGTAAACCACTTTGTCTTATGGCTTCAATTACATGATTGTAAACAGTGAAAATTATGTAAACTTAAATACCGGTCTGCCGTCCTTCCAGCCAAATTTCATCAGCATCGCATGGCGGTTCGGATTATAGAGCGGATTCCCCTCGATTTCCGTCTCCGTCCTGGCGTGATAAACCATAATATCATTGCCTTCCTCATCCACGGTAAAGCTGTTGTGCCCCGGCCCGTAAACGCCAAGCTCCCAGTCCGACTGCAGCACCGGATAACGCTCCTTCTTCCAGGATAGCGGATCTAATAAATCCGAATCTTCATCCGCCGTGAGCATGCCCATACAATAGGCCACTCCCGTCTCCGAAGCGGAATAGGTCATAAATATCCTGCCGTTTCGCTTCAAAACGGCCGGCCCCTCGTTTACCCAAAAGCCCACGCGCTCCCAGTCATAATCCGGCGTAGTCAAAAGCACCTGTACGGTCTTTAATTTATAGGGAGTCTCCATCTCGGCTATGTAGAGATTGGAAATCTGTTTTCCCACGCCCACCTTTTCCGCCCATATGTAATACCATTTCCCTTTATTTTCAAACACCGTGCCGTCCAGAGAAAAGGCTTCAAAAGAAAACAGATCGTCGCTAGCCCTCCCCATCTTGCCCTTTTCTATCCACCTGCCGGTCATAGGGTCCGCATCCCGGCACTCCAGCACATAAGGCCGGATATTCCACACATCGTCCTTATCGCCGCCTGCATAATAAATATACCACACATTATCAATATAATGAAGCTCCGGTGCCCAGATATGACAGCTCATAATCCCCGATTCATGCTTATGCCAGATCTCCACCTCTTCGGCATCCGCAAGTCCCGCCAGCGTATCCGACCTGCGCAGCACAATCCCATCATAGGCAGGCACAGAAGCCGTAAAATAGTAGCTGTCGTCCGTGTGCCTATACACATACGGGTCTGCACGCTGTAAAATCCATGGTTTGTTATACTGCAATTCGTTCATCCTTACCTCCATTCCGACTGCATTTCCAGGAAGTCTTTTTATTTCTATAAATTATTTTAATTGTATCTAAAATTATATGAGATTTTTCCTCATAAAGCAACCGTTTCTTTTAAATTATTTGAATTGTCTGATAAAAAATTTTTCAGACCAATATTCTCCTTCTGCATATGATAAAGTAATCTTTCCCACCGCAAAAGGAGCCGGCGCCATGTCCCCTCAACCTTCTGTGATAATCGCAGGCCGAAGCAAAGATACAAAAAACTATGAAAAGGCGCTGGAACGGCTGGGCGTTTTCCACCGCACCGTCCTCGATCCCGAAACCGCCTGTCAGGCCACCCATCTGCTTCTCCCCGGCGGCGGCGACATAACGCCCGCCTTTTTCGGTCAGAAAGACCGCGGTTCCCGAAACATTGATACCGAGCTTGATATCCTGCAGCTGCGGCTTCTTTCCTGTTTTGTGGCACAAAAAAAGCCCGTGCTGGGCATCTGTAAGGGACTGCAGCTGATCAACGTGCATTTCGGCGGCGACGTAATACAGCACATCGACACCGCCGACGCGCACAAATGGAAGGACTGCGACCAGTTTCATCCCGTATGGCGCTGTGAACTGAGCCGTCTGGATTTCTTTTATCAGCTCTACGGCACAAGCGCCATGGTAAATTCCGCCCACCATCAGGCCGCAGGCCGCATGGGCGACGGGCTGATCCCGGTCTGCCGTGCCGTAGATAATGTGATCGAAGGACTGACTCACAAAGCTCTCCCCGTTCTGGCCGTGCAATGGCATCCGGAACGGCTTCCCGACGGGCGGGGCGATTCCCTTTTCTCCTACTTCCTTTCACTGTGAGCCAGCTCCTTTGCATGAAGGGAAACCGTCTCAAAAAAAGCCCGCATAATCTGCGTCACCACATCGGCCGTCTCTTCGTCCACCTCGCTTATGGCTTTGCCGATCTTCTGCACGCAGGTAATCCAGTGGGCTGAAAAATCTATGAGATTATCCGTCTCAGACGCCTGTACCGCCCGGTACAGGGTATCCACAAAAATGTGCATCTGCGCCTGATCAAGCGACAGAATCCACTCATTCAGCGTCTGATCCACAAACCTGCGCCCCGGCCGTATCTCGTCCGCCAGACGAAAATCATCTTCCTTCACCAGCCAGGTATACGGATTGTGCTGGGCAAGCCCGATGGTCTTACTCTCCACCACACGGTAATCGCCCTCCGTATACAGAAGCATCCCTACCAGAGAGGAGCGCGGCACGGTCTTGTGAATGCGTCCCTCTATCTCCTGCCACGCGCCCTGCTTTCTGACCTCCGGCCGAAACCCCGGTCCGTCATGGTCATAGATTGCGTCAATCCTCTCCCGCACCTGAGGGTCGCAATGCATGGCCGCGTAAACCGCAAAATTCCCTCCCTTGGAATGGCCGCCCACCATAAACGATCCCGAAAATGTCTGCGCCGCCTGCGAAAGATACTGTACGCTCCGTTTCTGCCCGGGCACCGGCTCCGAAAAGGCCAGATTTAAGTCCTCCTTCCAGCCCACAATATTCTCATCCGTGCCCCGGAACACCACATAGACCAGTTTTTCGGTCAGACCGCATACCACGGCGGAAAACTGGCTTTCCTGCTCCGGTTCAATTCGGTTTACATAATTCCACAGACGCATATTCCCGAAACGCCTGCCCCTAAGCGCTCCCAAAAACAGAGCTGTGTTATTCTTCCGATAACGCTCATCTGCATAGAGATGATCATAGTCCCCATGGGCGGCAATCTCCTCCAGACTCATCGGCGCCCTCTCTTCCTCCGGCCCCGGCACGATACCGTCAAACTTCAAATAGGAAAGCTGGCTGATCACCAGACTATCCACTTCACTGAAGGGCTTCTCCTCCAGACTGTAATCGCCGTATTCTTTCAGATAGTCCAAAATGGTTCCCATACTCAGATTCTGGCCTCCAGATGCTCGATATTCTTGATCAGGACGCTGACCGTCCCGTCCGGATTGGTGATAAACTCCACACACCCCGGGTTCTTATACTGCTCCATGGGAATTTTGATCTCGATCCCGGTATCCGTAAAAAGATGCTGATTCTGATATTTACGCGTCGTATTCTCACTCTGCGGCTCGATCTTTTCCCTGACCATATTATACTTTTCCATTTTATCCTGAAATGCTGCCTTTAATTCCGGCTGGTCGTCAAATATTTTTTCCCCAATTTCCTCCACCGCGAAACCGCCGTTTTCTTCAATTTCCTCCTGTATAATACTCTTGGCCCGCATCTGTCTCTCAAAGCGTTCCGTCTCCGCAAAACCTTCCTTCTGCACGCTCTCCACAGCCCGTCCCACTATGGACAGCTTCGACTTGTGGGAGAGATGGGCGCTGCACTTCAAAAAAAGAAAGGAAAAATAATCCGTCTTTTCGCCGTTGACCTCATACTTTTTCTCCACCACCCAAAGCGCAAGATCGGAAAGTCTGATAATCGCCGCTTCTGTGAGACGCTGCGTCTGAGAAGGCAGAAGGGATTTGTGCCGGATCAACTCGTTGCTGTTGCCCTCGCCCTCCAGAGGCATTGTCCTGTGCGTGTACTGAGCCTTATAGTTCATCTTGAGCAGGCCGAGATACTCTTCCTCCCCCTCCCGAAACCGAACCACCATAAGATCCGCCGGCGGAATGTCAATATTGGCGCTCATGATTTCAAACAACAACCCGGCAATCTCCTGACTCACCGCTATGAAATTTTCATCCTCATAGGCCGAAAGCAGTTGAAAGACCTCCGATTCCTTCTCGTAAAAACGGCATTCTCTGGCGTCGTCCCCGCCGCCGATCCGCCCGATATGCTCCCGCACAAAATCCGCCACCTCCGAACCGAACGCAAGCTCCGTATCGGAAAACACCGGCATACCAATCGTGGGGTCCAATATATGGACGATAAGCTGTTTTATCCTGATTTCTTCTTTTATCATAGGTTTTTCCTCCCGTTTGGCCGAACCAGATTAAACGTAAGCCGAACAATCACTAATTGTATTTTCCCGGATAATCTGTTCCGGTTTCGCTCTGCATTAAGTTTACATAATATTGCGGATTCTGTTCCATCAGCAGCATGGTGTGAAACGCTTCCAGAAGCATCCTGTCCCCATTACTCTTCATCTGGGTGCGGTCCCTGTCAAGCTGCGCCTTGAAATGATCCATCTGCCAGACCATAATGTCAATCAGGCTGTAGCCCGCCACCTGATACTCACAGAGAAAATTCTGATGCTCCAGATAGTACAGAAACTCCTTCAATACGCCCTCCGAAGCTGTGAGCATCTCAAAGAAATGTCCAAGAAAGGTCTCGTCTTCACCCGCATAATGACAAAGTGCTTTCGCCCACGCAAAGGCCCTTGCCCTCTCCTCCTCTTTCATATGCTTCTCCTCCTTCCGTTCCCCTTTTCCCAGGTTCTTTTTTCGCGCCATTCCACATAGGATATGCTAACAACCAAAGGATGTACCCTTTCTGACGACTATGGCGATCTTAGAACAAATCAACGATCTGATGTGGGGCTTTCCCCTGCTTGTCCTGCTTATGGGCACCCATATTTATTTCACCTGCCGACTTCGTTTTCCGCAGAGAAATCTTTTTCGGGCGATCCGTCTCTCCCTGTTTCCGACAGAAGATGCGTCCCATGCCGGGAAAAGCAAACGCAATCTTTCCCCCTTTGGCGCCCTTTCCACCACGCTTGCGGCCACACTGGGCACCGGTAATATTATCGGCGTTTCCACCGCCGTCGCCCTCGGCGGCCCCGGCGCCATTTTCTGGTGCTGGATCACCGGTATTCTTGGCATGGCCACCTCCTACGGCGAGTGCTATTTAAGCGTGCTTTATCGGCAGAAGCGAAAGGACGGCGTCTATACCGGCGGTCCTATGTATGTACTCAAAAACGGTTTACATAATAATATAGCCGGCGGTTTCTATGCCTTCTGCACACTGACCGCCGCTTTCGGCGTGGGCTGCACTACCCAGGCTAACTCCGTTACCGGGGCGGCCGTCCAAAGCTTCGGACTTTCTCCCCATCTGGTGGGCATTGCTCTCGCCGCGGTGACGGGAGCCGTCATTCTTGGCGGCATCAAAAGCATCGGTACTCTCTGCGAGCGCACCGTTCCTGCCATTACCATTCTCTATCTGCTGGGCTGTCTGCTGTTACTTGTTCTCTACAGACATCAGCTGGCCGCCGCCGTCATCTGGATTCTAAAGGACGCCTTCTCCTTTGCGGGCTTTGCCGGCGGTGTGGCCGGCGCCGGGCTGCAGCGGGCGCTTCGCTACGGCATCGCAAGAGGGCTTTTCACCAATGAAGCCGGCATCGGCACTGCGGCCATCGCCGCGGCGGCATCCGACACCGAAGACCCCGCCATACAGGCCTATGTCTCCATGACCGCTGTTTTCTGGGATACCGTCGTCATGTGCCTGCTTACCGGCCTTGTCATTGTCTGCAACATGCTCTATGACCCGGCTTCCACTGCCGGCGCCGCAGAAACCGACCTGACCGCCGCCGCTTTCTCCCATCTTCCCTATGTGGGAGACGCATTTCTCACCGTCTCCCTGTGCGCTTTCGCCGTAACCACACTGATCGGCTGGTCCTATTTTGGGGAAAAAGCCACCGAATATCTGGCCGGCACCAGAAGCATTCCTGTCTATAAGCTGTGTTACATTCTCATGATCTACCTGGGCGCCATCATTCCCATGCGTCTGGTATGGGAATGTACCGACCTGATCAACGGCTTCATGGCGCTGCCAAACCTGCTGGCGCTCTGGGCCCTGCGCCGGCAGATTAAATCATGATCTCCTCACGCAATGCCCGCCGCCTGTAGTAGAAATAAAAAGCGATACAGATCAGGGCGGATAAAAGAGAGCCAAGGGGCGCAGCCCACCCCATGGGATAGAGACTGTCGGGAAAATAAACGCCCGCCAGATAAGCCCCGGGGATACGAATCATAACAATCGCTATGATATTATGTACAAAGGAAATACCCGCCTTCTGATCTCCACAGAAATACCCGCTGAAACAAAAATGCACTGCGGCGAAAAGCGTATCAAAGGCATAGGCCCGCAGATAAGCGCAGCCCGCAGCCAGCACCAGAGCGTCTCTGGTAAACAGCCCCACCAGCGTCTGTGGCAGGAACTGGTTATAGAGGGCGCAAAAGGCGCCCCAGCACACCGTAATCAAAAGGCCAAGGCCAAGGGACGCCCTTGCCCGCTCCGGCTTGTTTGCGCCCATGTTTTGGGCCGTAATGGCGGAGATTGCCGAAAGGAACGCCGAAGGAACCAGAAACAGGAAGCTGATAATCTTTTCCACAATTCCCACCGCCGCCGAGACAACGAGCCCTCTGCTGTTGGCAATCACCGTAATCACGATGAAAGCTACCTGAATCAGACCGTCCTGACAGGCAATGGGTAATCCCACCTTGCAGATCTGGGCAGCCGTTTCCCTGTCCACCCGAATATCCTGCCTCGTCACCTGAAAACCAAAATCCCGCCCCCGCATCATAACAAGCGAAAACACTACGCTCACAGCCTGTCCCAGAACCGTCCCCAGCGCCGCCCCCGCGGCGCCAAGTCCGTAACCGCCGATCAGAACAAAGTCAAGCGCGATATTCACCACACAGGCTACCGCCACAAAATACATGGGCCGCCTGGAATCTCCCGCGCCGCGGAAAATGCCGCTTACCACATTATATGCGGTAATAAAGGGGATGCCGGCAAAGCAGATAAGCAGATAAAGCCTTGTCTCCGAAACCGCCTCCTGGGGAGTGAGCATAACATTTGTTATTATATTAACGCCCAAAAGCAATATCACCGTAAGGACTGCCGCGAACGCCGAAAAGAGAACTATCGCGCATCCCACTGTTTTTCCCGCGCCGCGCTCGTCTTTCGCCCCCACATATCTGCCGATACGAACCGTAGCCCCCATGACGAGCCCGACGATAATCACTGTCAGCATGTGCATGACCTGACTGCCGATGGACACCGCCGTAGTGGTTTCCGAACCGTTATACAGTCCTACCACAAACAGATCGGCCATACCGTAAAAGGTCTGCATAAAACAGGCCAGAAGATAGGGAAGCGCAAACCGAATCAAATTTTTCCCCACGCTCCCCTGCGTCAGATCATTCCGTTCCATTTTTCATCCTTTCTCCTTAATCTTAAGTACGTCTGGCAAATATCTCTTTTCCGATTGTCTGACAAATATCTCTTTTCTGGTATTCTTCCGCTTGAGACTTCGTGCTTCTCACGACAATGCAACATCCAGAATCATCATGATCACAAACCCCACGGCCACTCCCACTGTCCCGACATTGCTGTGCTCCCCGGCCTGCGCCTCGGGAATCAGCTCCTCCACCACCACATAAATCATGGCGCCCGCCGCAAACGCCAGAAATACCGGCAGCGCGGGAACAATCTGTCTGGCCAGCAGGATCGTCATAAAAGCGCCGATGGGTTCCACAATTCCCGACAGCGCTCCATAGACAAAAGCCCTTCCCCTGCTTACGCCTTCGCTGCGAAGCGGCATGGAGATAATCGCCCCCTCCGGGAAATTCTGAATGGCAATGCCCACCGCCAGGACAAAGGCGCCCGCCATGGTAATGCCCGCATCTCCGATCAACGCCCCGGCAAAGGTTACGCCCACAGACATTCCCTCGGGAATATTATGCAGAGTCACTGCGAGGACAAGCATAGTTGTTTTTTTTAACGAGGCTTCCATGCCCTCCGGCTTCTCACTTTCCAGATGCAGATGCGGAATCAGACTGTCCAGCGCCAGAAGAAAGGCCATTCCGCCCAAAAAACCTCCGGCGGCCGGCAGCCAGGCAACCTGTCCCTGTTCCCCAGCCATATCAATGGCCGGAATCAAAAGAGACCACACGGATGCGGCAATCATGACACCCGACGCAAAACCGAGGAGCATCTTTTCCACGCCCTTATGCATCCCGTTTCTCATAAAAAACACCATTGCCGATCCGAGGGTTGTACCTGCAAAAGGAATCATCAAGCCCGCCAATAACTGCATATTCTGTCCCTACCTCCCAAAACTCCTGTTATAGCTTACGCCCTTCGGACAACAGAGGATACAATACCACCCGTTATCTTTTCTTCTTTGCGCCCGAAACAAGGTCATAGCTTTCCGCTATCATACGCTCGATATCGCCATCCGGTATCGTTCCGTCCAAAATGACGGTATTCCAGTGCTTCTTATTCTGGTGATAGCCGGGAATCACGGCTTCATAAGTCTGCCGCCAGAATTCCCGCCATTCCGGATCCACTTTTATGTTGATCCGCATGGAGCCTTCATATTCATATGTCCATAAAAAAGCTTTTTTATTTTTCCGGCACCTTACCAGCACCCAGTTTGGATCATGAAAAGGCATGTCCTGATAGACGTCGGAAAAGGTCATGCCATAGCGCAGCGCTTCTTCTCTTGTCGTCATAAATTCACCTCAACGTTTCAAGTATACCACTCCCGCGGCCGCATTTTCAATATCCCCTCTCTGATGCGGCCCGAAAAAAATTCCTCATTCTCTCTTTCCATGGTATACTGTTATTAATACAAACCATGCTGTGCAGGACTATGGTTCCCAACAGCTGCCAAAGAGAGGGATATGCTTATGGACAAAAGTGCAAAAATCAAAAAACTGTGTCAGGAGAATGAGATCCGCATGATCGACTTCAAAATGACCGACATTGACGGACGCTGGCGTCACATCACCATACCGGTGGAGCGGTTTGATGCGAACGTCTTCGTCTATGGAATCGGTTTCGACGGCTCCAACTACGGGTACGCTCCCATTGAAAAAAGCGATATGGTGTTTTTGCCCGACCCGGACACCGCCTATGTGGACCCCTTTGCAGACGTCCCCACACTCACCATGTGCGGCAATGTCTGTGTAATCGGTAAAAATGAGAACACCCCCTTCGACCAGTACCCCAAAAATGTAAGTTTGCGCGCCGTAGACTACATGAAAAAGACCGGAATCGCGGATCAGATGGTCATCGGTCCCGAATTTGAATTTTATCTTTTCGATTCCGCCCGCTATGAGGTTTCCCCCAGACAATGCGCTTATCGGATCGACACCAGACAGGCCGACTGGAACTGCGCCCTGGACAATCCCGGCAACAACGGTTACGAAGTAACCCACGGCGGCTACCATATCGCCGCGCCGCAGGATGTGGGTTACGACCTGCGAAGCCGCATCTGCATGGAAATGGAAAAATGGGGGATCAAGGTGAAATACCACCACCACGAGGTGGGCGGCCCCGGCCAGATGGAGATCGAAGTGGAGCTGGCGGATATGCCTGAAATGGCGGACAACACCATGATCGTAAAATACATAATTAAAAATATGGCGGCGAGGGAAGGCAAAACGGCTACCTTCCTGCCCAAGCCCATCTATCGGGAGGCCGGAAGCGGCCTGCATGTGCATATGCTCCTGAAAAAGGACGGGCAGCCCGTATTTTATGATGAGAACGGATATTCAGGCTTAAGCCAGACCGCCCACTATTTTATCGGCGGCCTGCTCTCCCACATTGCGTCTCTGTGCGCTTTCACCAATCCTTCCACCAACTCCTTCAAGCGTCTGGTGCCGGGGTATGAAGCGCCCGTGACAATCGGTTACGCAACCTCCAACCGAAGCGCGGTTATCCGCATCCCCGCCTACGCGAAATCCCCGGAGACGAAACGGTTCGAGCTGCGCAATCCGGACGCAACCGCCAATCCCTACTACGCTTACGCCGCAATCCTGATGGCGGGCCTTGACGGCATTGAGAAAAAGATTGATCCTGCCGCAAACGGCTGGGGTCCTTACGACTTCAATCTCTACACCCTCTCCGCCGAAGAGCAGAAAAAAATCAAGGGTCTTCCCAAATCTCTGGACGAAGCCCTTGACGCGCTTGAAAAGGATCACGATTACCTGACGAAGGACGGTGTCTTTCCCGAAAGGCTCATCGACGTATGGATCGCACGCAAACGGGCTGAGGCAAAGAAGGCCGGAGAAATCCCTACGCCGGCGGAATTTATGATGTATTACGATCTGTAAATAAAATGAGCGGGCAGCCTCGGCTGTCCGCTGTTTTCCTGTCTTTGTTATTCATTCAAAGCTGTCCGTCTTCTCAAAGTTCTGAATGGAATGAACGATATTACCGTGAAGCATGACGCTCATATTCTCCACAACCTCCATGTAGTCCTCTTTCATGCCATGCTCGATCCATTCCAGCATAATTCCCACAAAACCGAACTTGTAAAAATCTGTGATAAACTTCTTATGCTTGGGCGTCAGTTCACTGCCCCGGCATTTTTCCTCCACCACTTCCCGGATGATATCATAGGTAACCTTATAGAGATACCCTTCTACTCTCTCTCTGCCGATACTGCGGCACACATTTAAAATAAATTCCCTGTTTTCCAGAACGGCGTCAAAAACCTGACTCATGCCCTCCTGCCAGGTATCGTAGGTCTTCTTATCCTGTAAGGCTTTTTTCCCATCCTCGACGCAGATCCACTCCACCAGATCATAGATATCCTTAAAGTGATAATAAAATGCCATTCTGCTGATGCCGCAGTCTTCCGTCAGATTATTGATCGTAATTTTGTCCAGCCTTTTTGTCCGAATCAGTTTTTTCAGGGATTCCCCCAGAGCCGCCTTCGTGGCATTGGTATTCGGCATTTTCTCTTTCCCCCCGGTTCTTTTGTCATCTTCCCTTAAGGATTGCCGTCACTTTCTCGTAATTTTCCGGTCTGTGCGGGAAGGTACAGTTCGTACAGTCTTTGATCCTCCTCCCCTCCCTCTCGATATAAGCGGGATTTCCGGGACAGTTTTCCTTCAGATACAGCGGGCAGTAGCAAAACAGGCAGTTAAATTCAGAAAGCCCCGCATGGCAGGGAAAATAATCGCACGCTCTGTTTTCAAAAAAACAATAAGAGTTTTCCATGGACATTATTATATCATAATTTTATATTTTGGGGTAGATGTTCTTCATGACAGGCATCCGAAGACGACATTGTTTCCGGCGTGTACCCCACCAGAGATACGACGCAGACAGCATTGGAAAGAGGAGATCTTTTTGTATTTTTGTATATGAAGAAAACGGAACCGTTCTTGCTTCCGCCATTATCAATCAGTCTCAGGTCTACGCCTACAAAGAGGGAGACTGGCAGTACCCGGCTCCGACGGGGCAGGTCATGGTTCTGCATACTCTGACCGTTTCCCCTGCCGCCGGAAAGCGCGGCATCGGGATAAGTTTTGTCGCTTTTTATGAAAATCAGGCCGCTTCCCGAAGCTGTCCCTATCTGCGTATGGATACAAACGCAATCAATACAAGGGCACGCGCCTTATATAAAAGCCTTGGCTACCGTGAAATCAGAATCATACCCTGTACCTTCAACAGTATTCCCGACATCACACTGATACTGCTTGAAAAGAAGTTGTGAGACTTTTACTGACAGCCGCCGTCCGTCTCCTCCAGATCAAAAAGCCTGCCTGTGGCAAAGGGGCTCCCAACATCGCAGCGGCCGTGGTGGTACGCCTTCTTCATTTCCCCTTCCATCACCTTCTCTGACGTTTCCACTTTAACGCGGCTGACGCCGTCCGCCGCCAGATGATCCAGCATATTGATTACATCCTCTATTTCACTCATGGTAATTTCCTCCCTGAAACTTCACTCTGTTTCTTATTATTCTGTTTGCTTATATCAATTCATGCTCCAGACAATAGTAATATATCCCATCCTCCGCCACATTCCCGCAAACATCATCCGCTACCGCTTTCAACTGCTCCGACCCATTCGCCATCGCCACGCCTGTGCCGACGCTTTGAATCATCTCAATATCATTATTTCCATCCCCAAACGCAATCGCTTCTGATTGATCAAGGTTGTAATATTCCAGAATTTTCTCAATCGCCTTCCCTTTTCCTCCGTCATCCGGAATTATATCTACCGCTCTGTCCCACCATGCAGTAATTTTCGCGTGCCTGATATCTTTCATCATATGTTCATACTCCGATTCACGGCACCCCGTCATTACCTGATAAATGTCTTCCTGAAGCACCGCTTCAAAATCATCGGAAACCTCCACTTTGAGCTTTGCTTTTGCATAGTAATCAATCAAATCCTGATCTGCTCCATTGGCCGCCAGTCTGTCTTTTGTGGCAACGGAAACCGGCCTTCCGATTTCTGTCGCATTTTGAATCAGCTGTTTCACATCCTTTGCCGGAATGTGACTGCTAAAAATCGTTCTTTCAGAATCATAACAATAGGAGCCGTTAAAAGTCAAAAAAGCATCAAATGTAACTTCCCCGAAATCGGGCAGCGTGATTGGCGATCTTCCAGTCGCAAGGCAGAGAATCATTCCCTTATCCTTCAAGCGCACCAGTGTTTCCAGCATCCTTTTGGAAATTGTTTTTGCATTCATGTCGATTAAGGTTCCGTCAATATCAAAAAAAGCAATTTTTATCTTATTCATTTTCTGCCTCCTGTCGAAGCTTATTTATGCCGGGGTGGGTTCGGGTTGGATAATAAGCATACAGTCTCAACATATTCACTATTGTCCAAACCTCATCACATATCTTTTTATTTCTTATCTGCCTTTTGTTCCAACATTTTTATTGAGTTCAAATAGTCCTCTTCTACATCACTAATGGTTCTAGCTTTATATTTCTTATATTCATCTGTTGCCTTATTAACAGCCTGCTTATGAGAGACACTTCCATTTCCCTGCAATAACTGCTCTCCAGTCATTGTAAGAATACGATCCAAATGTTCTGCCCAATTTTTCATGGTCATTGCCTGTTCACGTTCCGCCTGACGTTCCGCAAAATCTAAATACCCTGACACCAGTTGACCCATTGCTCGAAGTTCTTTTTCATCCAAATAATTTTTTGCAACAACAGCTTCTTTCAATGTGGGCTGATTTCCAACAAATGTTGTAAGTCCCATAAACTCTTTTTCAGCATCTACCCTTGTGTAAATAACCTCCGCCGCCGTTTGACCATGAATAGCATAATGAATTTTATTCTGCACTTTTTTGAAAAAGAGAATAGATATTTCCGCTTTGGGATCGTAATCAATGCTAGTAGCGTAAATCTCTAGAACTTGCCTGTAAAATACCTTTTCAGAAGCACGAATGTCTCGGATTCTTTCAAGTAATTCTTTAAAGTAACCGCCGCCACCCAGATTTTTCAATCGTTCATCATCCAACGCAAAACCTTTTCGCATATATTCTTTCAGTATATTAGTCGCCCAGATCCTGAACTGCGTGCCGCGTTTGGATTTCACACGATAGCCCACAGAAATAATGACATCCAAATTATAGTAGTCAACTTGATAGGTTTTTCCGTCCGATGCAGTTGTTGCAAAATTTGCAACAACTGATTCTCTCATTAGTTCTCCTTCAGAAAAAATGTTTTTTATATGTCTTGAAATCGTTGATTTATTCCTTTGGAATAATTCAGCCATCTGGTCAATGGATAACCATACAGTATCTTCGTCAAAAGTCGTTTCGATTTTTGTCAAACCATCTTGTGTTGTATAAATAATTATATTCGATTTCTGATTCATATTATCCTGATTATTCACTTCGTTACCTCTTTTTGATAATTTTTACTTCTTCTCTCAATCATTAATCACTTTTTAGATTTCATGAACCAAGGAACAATAAATGTTTTGAGCAAAAATGATCATCTCAAATGTTCTTTATACCATTCGATTACAGCTTCCCTATCTGATTCAAAAAATTGCGTAGAAATATAAATATCCGCACCATTAAAATCTAATTTTTTAGTTCTATATCGCATAAGCGTGGAATTTCCCCTATTATCTGTTCTCTTATTCGCAACTGCCGGATAATCTGTTGCTTTGAATAATCTCTTTGTGTATTCCTTCGTTTTCAGTTTTTCAACTTCCTCTGCTGTAATCTTCGACTTGTCTATAAGTTCTTCCATTAAATTATAGAATAATTTAGCAACCGGCAACATCCCTTCTTCCCATGTATTTTCATCATTAATATCAAATGGTACTTCTGAAAGTGAGAAACTAAAATCATCTGTATCCAAATTCATATTTAATAGCAAGTCCTTAATAAACGAAATGATATTTTTTGAGGACAGATTAGTTTCAAAGAAGATACCACTGTTATCAATTTGTTTCGCTTTACGGAACTTTCTCTCATCATTACTTATGTATGTTTTATCCGCGCTTGAAATGGAATAATCTTTTGCTGCCAAATCGCCCATCGTTTCTGTATCTAAATCATAGGCAAGGTTCATAAACTTAGTAAGTAGATCAACCCAGCTTGATACCTTTGTATACTCGCCGACAAATGCAAAACCATCCGGTTTAGTGTTAGAAACATCTATGTCACTATCAACTCCAAAGCTTAATTCATGCGCTTTGTCAACATCAGAATGCATTTCAACATAATTAAATTTTCTAATCAAGATACCAGAAAGCACCTTTGCTCTATTCAGAATTGACGTTTCATTCCATTTCTCTGCTGACAAAACTTCTTTATTTAAAATATTTGCTTTTGAGTTTTCACGAATGATATTCTTCTTATCATTAAATGATTTTGTTCCAAGTTCACTATTATGTCCCGTAATAGTCAAATTGCCAAGCGTATGTAAGTATATCTCATATACTCTTCCATAATCTTTACCAACTTCTTTTTTCCATACAGCAGCATTTTCTTTCTGGGGTAAGATATGCTCTATTGTAAGATTGCTAATATCAATATGTTCCTTTGTAGAATTTTCAATTACAGAGAGTACAAACTTACAAATCGGCTTTTTATATAATGGCTTATGAATAAGTGCCTCTTCAAATTCCTTGTCTGTCGGCATACGGTCATTTGCCCTTAAATCGTTAAGGAAAATCACAATTTTTTCATAGTAATGGACATAGTTTCCATCAATAACTCTATCATACATTGATTTCATAAATTTTGATAGATTCTTATTGATTTCACAAGCTGTGATTCTAACAAGATACGTAAGCAAATAATCTAATACTTTACAAAGAGTTTCTTCATCTATAATATTATTCTCATAGTCATTAAAAACTCTGAAAAGAAACGGGAGAATTGTTGTTTGCTTTATGGTATAAAATGCCTTGAGATAATTTGATATTTCTGAACTATAGTAATGATTTTCTCCTATATAAGCACCATAATATTTTGAAGTTCTTTTTAATTCTTTCAGTACATCTTCATGGCTCAAATTATTTTCTTCACAATGCTCTTTAAATAAGCGATATGCATTTTTACTATTCACAGATTTGCTTATCTGAGAATTCAAGAAGTTAATAACAAAATCTCCAAGATTACGATAACCTACATTCTTTTCAATTACAGACCAGTAATTCTCATATAGTTCATCTTGATTGACATCATCCATAAGCAGATAATTTCTAATTAAATCCGCTAAACTTAAATCCAATCCCGTTGAATTAATTGACTCAAAAATTTTCTGTGGTTCATCACCTTGAGATTTATCAAGAACAATTTCTACCATTTCCAGTTTCTTAATCCCATTAAGAATATCATTCAACTCATATCCCGATGCCACTGTGCTTTCAATCAAATTTTTAAATGTAATGTAAATCTGAAAACAACCAAACTTTATAAGGTTGCATAATCTTATCTCCTCCTTTATCCTTAAAAATAACTACACCTACCAAGAACAAACTAACGAAAAGCAATCAAATCATCTTAAAATGCCTTAACGCATCTTCAATCAATAGTTCTTTCTCTAGCGAACATTTCGGCTGTCTGGACTTTTCCGATTTCGGCAGGTTATAATTTGCCCTCTCAATAATACCGCATTTTTGTTTTACCTGTGCGATATACAAGCTACTGACTTTCAATCCCGTATGCTCCAACACATAATCCTTAATTTCCTCATATGTTGCTTTGCTCTCCGCCGCAGTCAAATCCATCTCGCTCATTTCCAATTCCACTTCTATATTCTGTTTTGTATGAAGTTTTGAAAGCAACACGATACTTTCTATCCCCTCCGTAAACGGAAACATATCGACCGGCGTCGCCTCCTCCATCCGATATCCACTGTTTTTCGTCAGATACTGCAAATCCCTCGCAAGCGTTTCCGGCTCGCAGGAAATATAAACGATCCGCTTCGGGCTGATTCGGATAAGCGCATCAAGAAATTCCTTCTTACTGCCGCTTCTGGGCGGATCCATGAACACCACGTCGACTTTCTCTCCCGCTTCCGCCATCTGGGTCAGAAATCTGCCCGCATCATTCTGGTAAAAATCAACGTTTTTGGCGCCGTTGCTCTTCGCGTTGACAACAGCGTCCCGCACCGCGTCCTTATTTAATTCCACGCCAATCACTTTTTTCGCCCGCTCCGCCACAGACAGGCCAATGGTTCCGATCCCGCAGTAAGCGTCCACCACCGTCTCTTTGCCCGTAAGCTTCGCATACTGCGCGGCCTTCCGATACAGCGTCTCAGTCTGCACGGCATTCACCTGATAAAAGGATTTGGCGGATATTTTAAACCGCTTCCCACACAAAACGTCCTCAATATATCCCTTACCGTATATAACCTGTTCCCTGTCCCCCAGCACCATGCTTGTCTTTTTGTTATTTACATTGATCAAAATGGTGGTAATTTCCGGGTGCAGTTTACATAACTCTCTTATAAAATTCTTTTTGGACGGAAGAATCGGCGACCCCAGAACAAGAACCACCATAATTTCTCCCGTGGCATGTCCCACACGGACAAGCACATGACGCAGCAGACCATAGCCGCTGTCCTCGTCATAAGCCTTAATCTTAAAGGATTTTGCCAGCTCACGAACGCTTCCTATGATTTCCCCTGCCTTTCCATTTTCCAAAAGGCAGCCCTCCACAGCCACAACTCTGTGACTCTTCTCCTGATAGATTCCCGATACAACGCCCTTTCCTTTTTGAAAGGCAAAGACCGCATGCACTTTATTACGATAGTGGGCAGGCTCCTCCATACCGATAATGGATTTCACCCTGCCATACTCCTTTAGCAGGTTTTCCACCCGCTCCTGTTTTATTTTCAGCTGTTTTTTATAGGGGGTATCCGTATAGCGGCATCCTCCGCATTTTCCCGCCACCGGACATACACCCGTTTTCTTTTTCTCCATTTATATTATTACCTTTCCGACTCCGTTTCCTCTGCCTTCCTGCTCCGCTTATGCGCGAAAAAACCCTGAGAAGCTTCTCAGGGTTTTTCTAACATATTCCATCTGTTTTCAACAACTCTTCCATACCCTCTATGCGGACGCGATCTGCACGCTCTCTATCCCCTCCGCCAAATCTCTGGCAAGGGTCGTGTCCGCCTCGTTAATATGTATGGTAAACACCTGTTTCTGTCTTCCTGCGCTACCCAAAAAACGCTCCCAGAAGCTCTTCTCCTGCCACTCCACAAAAAAGGAAATCCGATTAGAGACAAAAAGTTTCTCCAACTGATCCTTGCTCTCCGCATTATACACCTTGCAAAAAGATATTTCATGATTAAAAAACAGCGCGTTAAAATTTAATGCCGCCATATCGCTACCTCCAAGCCCCTCATTCTCTTACGCCGCGATCAGCTTTATGTCAACTCATTTTTTACATTATAAACTGTTTTTCTGCCAAATTGCAAGATTTTTCTACATTTTCCACAATATAACCAAATATTTATGTAAATCTTGTGTAAAATTACGCCTCCGTCCACGGTTTATGCAGATTTTCCAGCCAGTATTCCTTTCTCGTCTCATACTGTTCGTTGATCCAGTCCGCCGCCTGCTCCACACCCTCCTGCGTCAGAGGCACCTCCGTCATGCTCTGCATCTGTTCCGGCGTGTGGTAAAGGCCCAGAGGCTCCGGCCATACCGTGACCTTGATTACGTCCTCCTCGCCGCTCTGAACCCGCCCAAGCATGTAACGCATTCCGTCCATACTGCCGGAGTACTCTTCTTTTTTTATATAATTAAGGGGATGAAAGGTTTCCTTATCCAGCATCTGTCCTGCTCCTGTCCAATCCTATTGTAAGGGATTGTTTGCAAATATGCAACCTGCAAACTAATCCCGCTCCGGAATCCAGACACGCATCTGATTCAGTCCTCGGTTGCCCCAGGTATAGTAAGGAACCAGCGTCAGCTGACAGGACTGCGCTTCCTGTCTTTCAAAGCTGTAAAGCTCCTCATTCACCGTCTCCCGATATCCCTGCGCATACAGCTTTTGAATCCCGAACAGCTCATCCGGCATATATTCACTGACCGTCACCTTCCCATCCCTTTTCAGGCTCAGGGAAAGAATGTCGTTTTCGTTATCCACGCCTTCCACACAGTAAATTAACGGTCCGCGCTGTAATGCCGCCCTGCCTGTATTTTCAGAAACGCGATTGCTGGTATACACACGCCTTACCGCCATGTCAAACTCCACCGTGATCACATCCTCCGCTGTATACCTGCCTTTCAGATACGCATATCCGTCACGGATTTCACAATCTGCGTCCTTTCCGTTCAGACAGATTTTCGTCTCTCTGCTCCATGCCGGCATACGAATGGCAAGCGGTACCTCCATACTTGCTTTTCCTTCCGTCGGTACAAAGCGATACTCTACCGTGTTATCATACGGAAATCCTGTTTGTAAAATCAACTTCCCGCCAAAGCGGTCGCTTACGTCAAGCGTTCCCGCTATAAAAAGATTGGAAAACAGCGCTCCCGGTATAATATGCCATGCGTACTCCGCCACAGAGCCTAAAAGCCTCGCCACATTGGGCGGACAGCAGGCGCAGGCAAACCACTTGGGTCTGACCGGCAGCGCGTGTTTATGGGTCTGCGCCTCCCCGGAAATCCCCGGCAGCGCTTCTAACGGATTCACATAGAAAAATTTCGTCCCGTCAAGCTGCATTCCTGCAAGCACACAGTTATACAGGGCCCGCTCCATCACGTCCGCATACCTGCCGTTTCTCTCAAGATACAGCATTTTATTGGAAAAAAAGATCAGTCCGATCGCTGCACAGGTCTCTCCGTATGCCGTATCGTTTGGCAGATGGTCGTCCTTCGTAAAGGCCTCCCCTTCGTAAGCGGAACCGATGGCTCCCGTCACATACATTCTGTGCCTGGTGATATTGTTCCAAAGAGTCTTACAGACGTCTGCAAGCTCCGTATCTCCCGTCTCCATGGCCGCGTCCGCCATGCCCGTATAAAGATACACCGCACGCACTGCATGTCCCACTGCCTTGTCCTGCCGGCGCACCGGCGCATGATACTGCGCGTACTCCTTATCATCAGGATCATTCCCCCAGACACGCCATGGATTCTTCTCCTTTTCCTTCTTATAATAATCGGAGTCCACGCCGCGCACATTGATAAAATGCATTGCCAGCTCTTTATACTTCTCTTCCTTCGTACTGCGGTACAGGCGCATCAAAGCAAGCTCGATCTCAGGATGACCGGGATACCCCTCCGCACCCTCTTCGATAAAATGGCGGTAAATATGATCGGCCATATCGCACATGATCTCCAAAAGCCGGCCTTTACCCGTACATTCCGCATAAGCTACCGCCGCCTCAATCATGTGCCCCGCGCAGTAAAGCTCATGCGCTTCGTGAAGGTTCGTCCACCGTTTCTTCGGCTCCTTCACGGTAAAATAAGTGTTAAGATAGCCGTCCTTCTGCTGCGCCTCTCCGATCAAATCTATGATCTCGTCACACCGTTTTTCAAGCGCTTCATCGGGATTCTGCGCCAGGGAATAAGCCGCCCCCTCCAGCCATTTCGCCACGTCGCTGTCCTGAAACACCATACCGTAAAACTCACCGTCACATTTTCCGGTTTTCAGTTTTTTCGCGGCCATGCGGAAATTTTCGATACAATGGCTTTTCTCCGCCCCCTCGATCTGATCGTTTAAAGCCCGTTCCTGATAGGGAAGCACCACATCCTTCACCAGCTTTTCGTATCTGCCAAAAAAGCCTTCGCCCACTGTAAAATCTTTAACCAGTTTTAAATCGCTCATATCATACCTCCTCCTTGCTCCCCGGCAAATAAAAAACCCCGGCAACCACTTCTGCCGTGATTGCTGAGGTTCTCTTATCGGAGTGACAAGACTTGAACTTGCGGCCTCTACTTCCCTAAAGTAGCGCTCTACCACCTGAGCCACACCCCGAAAAACAAATACTATTATAACCAATTCATTCCAGAAATGCAAGCCTTATTGCAAAACTTTTTTGACTAATTCAATACGCCTTCCGGCTCTCCCTTTTCCTCCAGAAGCTTTTCAAAAACCGCCTGCGGAATCGGTCTGGAAAAATAAAAGCCCTGCTGCATCTGGCATCCTACTTCTTTCAGATAATTGCTCTGTTCTCTGGTTTCCACTCCCTCGCACAAGGAAGTGATCTGCAGCCGCTTCGCCATATCCACCACACAGGAAATAATGATCCTGTCATTCTCCTGCATCTCCCCTTCTTTCAGGAAAACCCTGTCCAGCTTGATAATATCAATCGGCAGCTTGCTTAACAGATTCAGCGAAGAATAGCCGGAACCAAAATCGTCCATGGAAACCTTAAATCCCATTTTATGTAAACCTTTTATCAGATCCAGCGCCCGCTCCGTATTTTCCAGATAGATGCTTTCCGTCAGCTCAAATTCCACCAGAGAGCAGGGTACCTGAAACTCCTCAAGAAGCGACTTTACATACTCCAGAATATGCATTCTGTTCAGGTGCACTCTCGACACGTTGACAGAGATCGGCACTACCCGCTCTCCTTCCCGCAGACGTCTGGCAAGGAAGCTGAATACCTCCCTGTACACATAATAGTCCACATCTACAACCTGTCCGCTCCGTTCAATCAGCGGTATGAACTCATCAGGATAAACAAAAGCGCCGTCAGGCTTCTGCCAGCGGATCAGCGCCTCGGCCCCGATCAGGGAAAGGGTCTCCGTATCAATCTTCGGTTGAAAATAGACCTGAAATTCCCTCTGTGCAAGAGCCTTGGGAATGCCGGATGTGATTTCCACCTCCCGCTTGATCCCCTCCATCATACTCTGGTCAAACAGCACGCAGCAGTCGCTGTCCATCTCCTTCGCCACTTTTCTGGCCAGATTCGCATTGGAAACCGCCGTCTCCGCATCAAGGCTGCGGCTGTTCTTATCCGTCACGCTGATCCCCGTACAAAACTGCAGTCTGCTGTTTAAATACTTTTCCCTGAATTTCGTCTCCCGATCCCGATTTAACTGATGAATCAGATCCCGAAATTCTTCGTTGCCGGGGCCGTCAGGCGCAATTCTGCCGGCGGTAACGAAATTATCGGAATACACTCTGGCAGCACACAGAATAACGGCCTTATTCTTCATAAAGTCGTCCACAAAATCTTTCAGAAGAGAATCGCCTACTTTGTATCCGTAAGTATCGTTAATATACTTAAAATGCTTAATATCCGTATATATAATTACAATGCGGTCTTCGCCCACATTCTCGATCTCTCTTTGCAGCTTTTCCAGAAAAACCTCATATCGGTCCAGTCCCGTCAGCACATCTGTCCTATCCGTTTTCATTTTAACCATATATCCCCCAAACAACAGCTGTTCACATACCTATACTCTACGATATTTGTTCAGCTTCTGTCAATATCTGTTGAAAAATACAGCCGCACATTCTTAATCTGCGTCTTTCATTGTCAGGACATCCAGCAGATAATTCCACACACGTTCCACCGAATCAACGCTCATACTCTCCTGCGCAGTGTGCACATTTTCCAGATCGGGACCAATGCTGACGCAATCCAAATCCTTGATTTTTCCTGCCAGAATCCCGCATTCCAGACCGGCATGAATGGCCTCAAGAACCGGCTTTTTCCCATACATTTCTTCATAAACCCGCACCATTTTCTCCCGCAGCGGTGAATCTTTCCGATAGGCCCATCCGGGATACTCGTTTCTGACGCTGGCCGAAGCTCCCATCCGCTCTGCAATCTCCAGCATGTGCCTGCAAAGCTCTCCCTTATCCTGATCTATGCTGCTTCTGACCGCATATTGCAGGCGCATTTTCTCCTCCTGTACAGACAATACGCCCAGATTCAGAGAGGTCTCCACCAATCCCTCCACATCCTTGCTCATGGCCACAACACCGTTTGGAAGCTTACAGATGCAGGCAAGCGCATTTGCTGTGGATTCTCTGGAAAAGCAGTCTTCCAAAACTATTCCATTATGGAAGAGTTTTTCCAAAACAAAGCCAGAATCCGCATTTTGCAAAGACTCTCTGATTTTAGACGCCTCTGCATCCAGCCAAGAAACCACTTCTTCCCTGTCCGTTTCCCGCACAAGTATTTCGGCCTCGGCTTCCTTTGGTATCGCATTATCCGCCATGCCGCCTTTCATATGAAGCAGTCTCACGTCATACCGCAATGACAGGCCACAGAGAAGAGAACCCAAAAGCCAGTTGGCGTTACCCCTGCCTTTATTGATTTCTATACCGGAATGGCCGCCAAGAAGACCGCATACCTTAAGGGACAGCCGTATCATTTCCTCCTGCGCTTTCTCCCTGATCATGGGAATTTCCACTTCCACGCTGGCGCCGCCGGCACAGCTTGTAATGAAAACACCCTCCTCTTCCTGATCCAGATTGATCATACGGTTTCCGCGCAGCATGGAAAGATCAATCGCCTTGGCTCCTTCCATACCTACTTCCTCGTTCACAGTAATAATCGCTTCCAGACGGGGTGTTGAAATTTCGTCGGCCGCCAGAAGGGCCATACAGTATGCCATACCGATTCCATCGTCACCGCCCAGGCTTGTCCCCTCGGCGTAAACTTTTCCCTCTTCGAACTTAAGCCTGAGAGGTTCCTTTTTCATGTCGATATCATATCCCGGCGCAGCCACCGCGACCATATCCATATGGGCCTGCAAGATGTACGGCGCCTCGTCCTCATATTCGGGAGCAGCTTCTTTGACAATAATAATATTGCCAACTTCATCCTGTACGCAGAAAAGCTCCTGCCTTTCGGCAAACGCTTTCAGATAATCGCTGATCTGTCTGATATTGCCGGAACCGTGCGGTATACGGCTGATTTCCTCAAAAAAGTGAAATACGCTTTCGGGTTTTAATCCGTCTAATACTCCCATAAAAAACCTCCTATTATTAAAAAAGGACACGGTTTAAACACCATGTCCTTCTGTTTTTTTCATTATTTCAAATTTGCCTTTGCAAGTTCTGCAAGGGTCGTAAAGCCTGCCGCGTCATTAACCGCCATCTCTGCAAGCATCTTTCTGTTCATATCCACGCCCGCACTTTTCAGGCCATACATAAATCTGCTGTAAGACAGGCCGTTCATTCTGGCCGCAGCGTTGATACGTGCAATCCAGAGCTGTCTAAACTGACGCTTTCTCTCTTTTCTGCCGGCATAGGATGATGCAAGCGCTCTCATTACAGACTGCTTCGCAACTCTGTACTGCTTCGATCTTGCGCCTCTGTAACCCTTCGCAAGCTTTAACACTCTGTTATGTTTCTTTTTGGCGTTCATACCGCCTTTTATTCTTGCCATGTCTTTTTCCTCCTAAATTTAACAATCCCTCAGTCTGCGCTGCCGTCTTATGAAATAAGACGCTTACAGGTATGGTAAAATCTTCTTCATATTCTTTACGTTAGTCTTGTCCGTCATCGCAGCTTTTCTGAGATTTCTCTTGTTCTTCGTTGTCTTTTTGGTTAAGATATGGCGTTTGTACGCTTTATTTCTCTTTAACTTACCCGTTCCGGTCACCTTGAAACGTTTTGCAGCAGCTCTGCTGGTTTTCATTTTCGGCATTTTACTGTTCCTCCTGTATTTTTATTCCTGTTACAAGATATCACTCCAAGATATCATTTATTTCAACCGGGAAACTATCGCTTCTCAGCTAAAAACATAGTCATGCTTCTGCCTTCCACCTTCGGCGCCTTATCCATAACCGCTATATCTGAAAGGGCCTGCGCAAAATCATCAAGAATATGTTTGCTGGTATTCATGTGCGCCATCTCACGGCCCCTGAAACGCAGCGTAACCTTCACCCTGTCACCCTTACCGATAAACTTTCTGGCAGCATTGATCTTTGTGTTCAGATCGTTTGTATCAATGTTGGGGGAAAGACGAATCTCCTTAATTTCCACAATCTTCTGTTTTTTCTTTGCTTCCTTGTCTTTTCTGGCCTGCTCATACTTGAACTTGCCGTAATCCACAATCTTACAAACCGGCGGCTTCGCCGTAGGCGCAATCTTAACCAGATCCACCCCTGCTTCCTCCGCAAGTTTCATCGCTTCTCTGGTCGGCATAACGCCAAGCTGTTCTCCGTCTGCACCGATCACCCGTACTTCTCTGTCTCTGATCTGCTCATTAATAAATAAGTCGCTAATCGTTTTACCCTCCATCTTCATAAGAAAACTGACGCATTTTTACGCAATAAAAAGAGTGGACAGCATACCTATCCACCCGGTCATAAACACCTGCAAAAAAACTCTCCCCAAGAGAAAAGTTGAAGGCTATGAACGCTTGCGAACCCTGTCGTTGCAAGGTGAGAGTGGATACTCTGCTTGATTGTCTGTGCTCTCGCACATTCACTACAATAACATAATACTTCCGTAGATGTCAATACCCCTGCGATCAAAAATCAAGATGAATTGTCTCCGCACTGGCCTCATACTCTTCCATGCGGTCATAATCATCCGTCTGGGAATAGGTGATCACATAACTCTTATCCGCGTTAATGGCGTACTCCAGCTGTGACATCTGCGTATCGCCCACCTGATAATGGCATCGGATGCGGAAGGCAGGACAGCCGTCGATCCGAATCCGTTCAAAGCTGTCGATATGTACCTCTATGTCTTCTCCGTATTCCTTGCGGAAATTTTCTTCCGCCTGCGCCTTAAAGGTCTCCTCCGTCATCAGCTGCAGGGCCACGTCTCTGCCAAGCGCCACATAATATATGGTGGAAGCGTCAATGGGATACCGTCTGGTCACATACATGCCCTCAATATCCTCCGACTCCGAAAAGGCTTCCGGCAGGGTAAAGCTGCATCCCTTCGTAACAGGCGCGCTCTCCACCACAGAAGTGTCCATCTCATTTTCCTGTAACATTTCTTCCGCCAGCTGATTTTTCAGATCCTCGTCCATTTCCACCGGCGCCATAAAACTTCCCCTGGCCGCCGCTTTGACAGTTTTCTCCTCATCATCTGACGATTCCGCCTCTTCATTGTCCGTGTCCTCATCGTTTGTCTCGCCTGCGCCTGGCTCTTCATCGTTTGTCTCGCCTGCGCCTGGCTCTTCATCGTTTATCTCTGAGGTTTCTCCGCTCTCTGCAATATCCGTCTCCGTTTCGGAAACCTGCGCGGTAGTATGTACGGTGTCCTCGCCCCCGCAGGCCGTAAAAATACAGGTCCATGCCAGCAGCAAAAGGAAGCCTGCTTTTCTCCTATTCATAACTTTCATAAATCGTTTGCCTTTCCCGTATAGTTTAAGACGCAAGCCAAACGGCCTGCGCCTAATATACCTATTGTAATATAAAAACTGCAAACTGACAATCACCAATTATTTTCAGGCCTCTCTGAAAGTAGCGCACAATGTCTGCTTACAGTCGCAGGCGCCCACGCCTCTGATATCCACATGATCGGCGTGACATTTATAATTGGAATTATACACGCAATTCGCCGCCTCACAGTCGATGCTGATGGTTCTGCACGGATGGTCAAGAGAACTGACATAGGAATCGCCGCGTCTCTGGGAAAAGCTCTCGCAGCAGGTTCCGTCGCAGTCGCAGGCGTGGCTGCCTCCCACCATGATATCCCCCTTACAGCAGCAGTCCTCCTGATTATAGCTGCAATTTAACACACCACATTTTAACTCCGCCATAATACCTCCTTTCGGGGCGTCCTTATCTGATTTTTATACGCACCCCTTCCACTAAAAAGTAGTATGGTCAGAAGTTGAAATTTTATACAGATTAAACCAATAACGTTCCAGCAAAAAGCTGCCCTTTTCTTCCACATTAAGTCCGGCGCTCTGCCACTCGTCCACAATGTCGTCACGGCTGTTGAAGCTGCCGATAAACCAGATGGTTTTTCCTTCCTTTTCCTGCGTCCCCGAAAGCAGCCGGCTGATTTCCCCTGCATCCTGCAAAGAACCGCAGGGCGAAGTGATTTCCTGGATCAGCGTTTCCCCCTCCGCGCGCCACAAAAACCGCTCCGCCCTTTCCGGCAGATAATACCCTGTCACCGCCTGCACCTGATCAAAGTTATAGAGAACGGCGTCTTCCGGGCCAATCAGAGAAAGCGCTTTCTGCGTTTCTTTCATGTTGACCGCCTTATACTCCTCCTCCCCCATAAAAGCCCGGTAATCACGCAAGCCGATGACAACAGCCAGAATCGTAACGACAATTCCGATTTTGGGTTTACATAATATATAATCCACGCCCAGCGCAAAGGATAGCCAGAAGCACCCCAGCGCAGGGATCATATACCGATAAACAAAAATGGGACGAAGCAGAAACGACGCCGCAAATCCAAACAACACCAGTCCTGCCAGCACGCCGATTCCCGCAGTGACAAACCAGAATCTCTCGCTTTCTCTTCCACTATGGTAGAGTTTTACCGCCTGATATCCCCATATAGCAATATAGACCGTAAACAGCAGCACCGCCAAAACCGTATTCAGCCGCTCGTCCGCAAATGCCGGTTTCATCAAAAATTTCACGCAGCCCCCAAGGGATCGCCAGGTCAGCGGCAAAATCCAATAGTTTTCCCGCACCGTCGTGATCTGACGATACAGCGCCAAAAGCCAGGGAAGGTAGCCCGCTATGGATATCCCCACCCACAAAAACCACTCTCTGATCCGGCCTCTGTCCCTTCGCATAAACACAAGCAGCACATAAAGGTATACCATGACCACCGCCACACAGGCAAAGTACTGGGTATAGGCGGCAGCCAGTCCATAAACCACGAGGGCTGCGCCATGCAGACGGCCCATTTTGATCTCTGCGGACATATCGCCCGTCCCATAGGCATGCAGAAACGCCGCCGTCACAAAAAACAGGGCCCAGCCGTACATCCGCACCTCCACCGTATAGGCCGAAAGCTGGGGCATGGCGATCACACAGAAGAAAAACAGACCGCCGGTAAACAGCCCGAATCTCTTCCGAATAAAAGTCACGCTGTAAGCAAACAGTCCAAAATAGGGAATAACTGAAACCAGCTTGGCAATGATAATCGGATCAGCCTGCTTTGCAATTGGTTTACATAACTCAACAACAAACCTGACGATACAATAATAGAGCGGCGGGTGCACGTCCCTTGCCGTAAACGCAATCAAATCACCGTAGGAATGTTCGATCATTCCCACGGTGAAAAGTTCATCATACCAGATATCTCTGGCAAAGCACAGCGCAAGGCTTCTGCCAAGCAGCGCTGCACTGACTGCAAGCAGCAGTAAGCCCACGATATCTCTGCCCGCCATTTTTTTTCTGACATTCATACGCTCTGTGTACTCCTGTCCTCTTTATGCTTTCTTCTCTTTATGCTTTCTTCTCTTTACGCTTTCTTCTCTTTACGCTTTCTTCTCTTTATGCCTTCTTCTCTTTACGCTTTCTTCTCTTCCTGTACTTCTTCCCTGCGGATTTCCTTGGTGCGAATCTCCTTACAGATCTGGTCTATAAAATCTGAAAGCGGCTTCACGCCTTCGTCTCCGGCAAAGCGGCTTCTGACGGACACTGTCTTATCCTCCGCCTCCTGCGCGCCCACCACAAGCATATAAGGCACCTTGGCAAGTCTGGCCTCGCGGATCTTAAAGCCGATCTTCTCCGAACGATTGTCCACCGTCACGTCAACGTCAGCCCGCGCAAGCTCCTTTCTGACTTCCTCCGCATAGTCCTCGTATTTTTCGGAAATAGGCAGTACACGCACCTGTTCGGGGCACATCCATGTGGGGAACTTGCCCGCGTACTTCTCGATCAGCCATGCAAGCGTCCGTTCATAGCAGCCAAGGGAAGTCCTGTGAATAATATATGGACGGATGCGCTCGCCGTTTGCGTCGATAAAATACATATCGAACTGCTCCGCCAGAAGGGCGTCCCACTGAATCGTGATCATGGTATCTTCCTTACCATACACATTTTTCGCGTTAATATCTACCTTCGGCCCGTAGAAAGCAGCCTCTCCCACTTCCTCCGTAAAGGGAAGGTCAAGCTCCGTCAGAATATTTCTGATATGGGCCTCCGTCTCATTCCAGACCTCCGGCTCTCCAATATATTTTTCCGGGTTTTCCGGATCCCACTTGGACAGATGCCAGGTAATATCATCCAGAAGTCCCAAGGTTGACATAACATATTTTGCCAGTGCGATACATCCCTTAAACTCCTCTACCATCTGATCCGGTCTTACAATCAAATGCCCCTCGGAAATGGTAAACTGACGCACACGGGTCAGACCGTGCATCTCGCCTGAGTCCTCATTGCGGAAAAGGGTGGAAGTCTCACCGTATCGAATGGGCAGATCCCGGTAGGAGTGCTGCGTATTTTTATAACAGTAATACTGGAAAGGACAGGTCATGGGACGCAGGGCAAACACTTCCTTATACTTTTCCTCGTCTCCCAGCACAAACATGCCCTCTTTATAATGATCCCAGTGCCCGGACATTTTATACAGATCGCTCTTTGCCATAAGCGGGGTCTTTGTCCGCACATAGCCCCACTCCTTATCTTCCAGATCCTCAATCCATCGCTGCAGCTTCATCACCATCTTTGTACCCTTCGGCAAAAGTAATGGCAGTCCCTGCCCGATCACATCCACCGTAGTGAAAAGCTCCATCTCCCGGCCAAGCTTATTGTGGTCGCGGCGCTTGATATCCTCCAGATGCTCCAGATATGCCGCAAGCTCTTCCTTTTTTGAAAAAGCCGTACCGTAGATACGCTGTAACTGCGCCCTTTCGGAATCGCCCCGCCAGTATGCCATGGAGGAGGAAATCAGCTTGTATGCCTTAATATTTTTCGTGCTCATCAGATGAGGGCCTGCGCACAGATCCACAAAGCCGCCCTGATCGTAGAAAGAAATCTCCGCATCCTCCGGCAGATCCTGAATCAGCTCCACCTTGTAGGGCTCGTTCCTCTCTTCCATATATTTAATGGCTTCTTCTCTGGAAAGCGTAAACCGTTCCAGCTTGTGCCCTTCCTTGATAATCTTCTTCATCTCCGCTTCCAGCTTATCCAGATCCTCTCTGGAAAAAGGCGCGGCGTCAAAATCATAATAAAAGCCCTCTTCGATTGCCGGCCCGATTGTCACCTTTGCCTCCGGGAAAAGACGCTTCACTGCCTCCGCCAGAACATGGGATGCCGTATGTCTGACAACCCGCAGCCCTTCCGGGTCATTGACCGTTAAAATATTCAGGCTGCAGTCTGCGTCAATGACGGTCCGCAGATCCTTCACCTCTCCGTCCACCTCCCCGGCGCAGGCCGCGCGGGCAAGTCCTTCCGAGATATCAAGCGCAATGTCGTAAATACTCATTGCCTGTGCATACTCTTTAAAAGAGCCATCTTTCAGTGTGATTTTCATGATTTACCTCCTTCTTCGTCATCCCCATACTGATTGCCATAGTTATTCCCGTTCTTGCTTCCGTTTCCGCTGCCGTTGTTCACATTATGGGATAAAACATGAACGCCCTGCGAAAGCGGCGCGGCAAGCGTCCCGATACAGATTCCCGCCAGAAAACAAATCGCTCCGATCAGGCAGAAGTTCAGTTTCGTAAGGGTAAACTCATCATTTGCCGCGGCAAGCGTCCGATTCTTTACATCTGTCGCCATATCCTTCCATTCCGTAGTTGTCATTGTGTCTCCTCCTTTTCATGTTCCGATTCGGCTTGTACGCATATAATGAGGCATAAAACACAGGCACGACTCCTGTCTGTGCCGCTTTCTGACTCTGCCTGTACGCGCAGAAAGTCCCCTGCAATGCCGCTATGGCAATGCAGAGGACGTAATGTTACGCGGTTCCACCTCTCTTGCTCCGTCTGCCGCAAAGCGGCCTGCCGAAACCTCTCGTTTGACTGTAACGTAAGTCAGCGGGCTGTATTAAAGCCACTCGGAGTCGGTTTTCAAATGTTTCCGGCAAAAGCGCTTTCAGCTCACGGCGCTTCTCTCTGTTACTTTCCACATTCTACTCTTCTCGTCAACGTGTTCTGCTCTATCCTAAAATCATATTTTTATTGTATGCGCAATCCTTCTAAAAGTAAAGGGAAATTTCAGGCATTTTTTCCGCAGCACTTCTTATACTTCTTGCCGCTGCCGCAGGGACAGGGATCGTTGGGATAAATCTTCTTATCTTTGTGAACCGTCGTGGATTCCTTCTGTTCTCTGTAAAGAGCCTTTCTCTTGTCCTCGTCAAAAATATCGTTCCACTCTTCCAGCTCATAAAGCCAGTCCGCGCCTGCCGCCACCATATTTTTGTAAAGCAGCTCCTTGTCAAAGCCAAGACTTACCTTGGTGTCCTCCTCCATCTCCTCGATGGGGTTCGCCTTTTTCAGGCTGTCGTTAATGCCGTCCAGAAATCCAACCATGGTCATCAGATCGACTTCATACTTATCCGCAAGCTCCTTAACCGTACCCTTCACCGCCTTGTCCGGGGTCTTTAAAAGCTGGGCATAGATTTCCTTTTCCTTCTGAAAATAAGCAGACCAGAGTCTCTGTAAGTCTCCTTTATTTGCCGTCTCTGAATACGCCATATCGCGCCACTGTTGTAATAAAGCCATAATTCCGTACCACCCTTATCCTGTAATTTGGTTCAATGCCTGTCCTGTTCCATGCACCGAACTGATGCGTCTTCGCATTTTTCCTTAAGTATATACCAATTTAGAAAAAAAGTAAAATTATTTATATTTTATGTATAACCTGCCAAAATTGGGCAACAATGATAATACGCTAAAGATAAGTAATACTTATCCTCCCCTAATAACAGGAAAGTTCCCGGAATCGTGAAATGTATTCCGGGGGCTTTTCTGCTGTTTCATCCTTTCACCGGACTCTTGTGGACAAACTCCAATTTAAAGTCATTCCCATTCCATCTGCCAGACGCTTTAACAGCTTCAATGTCATTTAGTTAAGGTATTAGCAAGGACGTTCTATACAGAGCAAGGTATGTAAAAATATGTACCCTGCCCTTTTTTGTATCTTTTTAGAAAAAGCTCTTGACAAGAATACAAAAATTTGCGGCGAAGCCTCTTGAATGTATTACATTTTGGAGGTGGCTTTTTCACCTCATCTATCGGAAAATCTTCCTTTAGCAGATTTGTAATGATACACTCATAAGAATCCTCTAAAATGTTGTCTTATGTCTTAATCAATCAATATATGTAAATGTTAAACCATGAGCGTCCGCAATCACTAACGCCAGATGATCCTGATCCACCAGAAAGAAGTCGTAGAAATCCCCGCCGCCTCTCTGGTAAGAATACGTTGACAAAGGAATCCCCCATATCCTCCTGGGTAAGACCCAGCATCTGCTCCGCCGCCGGATTTTACATGGTGGTCTTTCCCTTCATGCTGATTACCATAACGCCCTCCAGCAGATTGGTTACGATTTCTCTGTACAGATTCTTATGATCCTGCTGCTGCGACATAGATGCTATATCTCCTTGCATATTTTCAGAATATTTTTACCGTCCTTATATTCATAGGTGATCTCATTCATATTTTTCTTGACGATCTATCTATTTTATAATGGCGCGGTCGGTATACATCGCCTTTTTTGGGGAGTATAACATCATTTAGTTTACATAATATTATTACATAGACATTTACAATTTCTTTCCTCACGGAATTGTAAGCTGAAATTCATCTGATTGTAAGCTGTATCTGCTATCTTTTTGGTGAAGGAGGCTAATAATCCTATGGAAATTCTAAAAATACAAAATTTGTGTAAAACCTATGGCAAGGGCGAGGCCAAAGTAGACGCTCTAAAAAATGTTTCTTTTTCATTGAACAAGGAAGAGTTTGCCGCTGTGGTCGGAGAGTCCAGCTTTGGGAAAAGTACCCTGCTGAACTGCATCGGCGCTCTGGACACACCGACTTCCGGGAGTGTTCTCATGGATGGGCAAAATCTATTCTCCATGAAAGAGGAAAAGCGCACGATTTTTCGGCGGCGCAATATCGGTTTTATCTTCCAGTCCTTTCAGCTCGTTTCTGAACCGAACGTGGAGCACAATATTACGTTTCCTTTGCTCCTGGATTACCGAAAGCCTGACAGCTTCCGTAGACCGGGTTTTCCGGGTAACAGATGGCGTTCTTACGGATTTGGGAGGGAAATCGGATGAAGCGTTATCTTGATCTCGTTCCCATATCCGCAAAGGTGCATAAAAAGCAAAACAGAATGTCTATCGTCTGTATTGCTCTGGCTGTATTTTTGGTAACAACTATTTTCGGCATGGCAGATATGTTTATCCGCAGTCAGATTCTCAAGACGCAGGCGGAAACCGGCAACTGGCATATTGGCATTCAAAATATTAGCAGCGAAGATGCGGCGGTCATAGCGGCACGGCCTGATGTTGCTGCATTTGCCCCATATAATGTGCTTAACTATGAGGGAAAACAAGGGTACCTCTTAGCGGAAACCGAAGTTGTCCTTTGCGGCAGCAATGATCGTCTATTTGCAAAGATATTTCCCAATATGCTTTCCGAGGGAACTTTCCCAAAAACTGATACTGAAGCGATGGTGACAGAAAGCGCCAAGGATATGCTTGACCTGCATATTGGGGATGAAATTACGATCAATACTCCCGCTGGCCTCAAACTGATATTTACATTGTCAGGCTTTGTGGAAAATACCGCCAATCTAATGAGCAGTGATACCTACGGCGTATTTTTAACAACGGAAAAGCTGTATGACATTTATTTGACAAACGGGAGCGACGGACTAACCGATTATCCCACTGTTTACTATGTTCAGTTTACCAGTACCGTGAACCTGCAGAGTAAAATTGAGAATTTGAAGTCTCAATGCGGCTTATCAAACGATCAGGTTTCCGAAAACACGAAGCTGCTTGGTCTGCTGGGCCAAAGTACAAGTTCCTTTATGATACAGGTCTACGCTGCCGCCGCTATCCTGTTTGTACTCGTTCTGTTTGCGGGTATTATGATGATTGCAGGCAGTCTGAACAGTAATGTAGCACAGCGTACAGAATTTTATGGATTGATGCGCTGTGTTGGAGCAACGCCTAAACAGGTTATGCGGCTGGTACGCAAAGAGGCCCTTACCTGGTGCAAAACCGCAATTCCTGTCGGTGTTGTGATCGGCGTTGTTGTAATATGGATACTTTGCTTTATCCTGCGGCTTTTAAGCCCGGAATACTTTGGAGCGATGCCTCTTTTCAGCACAAGTTTTCCAAGTATCATTGCAGGTGTGGTTGTCGGGCTGTTGACTGTACTCTTGGCCGCTCGTATCCCCGCAAAGAGAGCCGCAAAGGTTTCTCCACTGTCTGCGGTTTCCGGCAATGCAAATGATACCCAGCCCGTCAAGAAAGCAGCCAATACAGGCCTGTTCAAAGTTGATGCCGCGCTTGGTATTCACCATGCAAAATCCAGCCGCAAGAATTTTATCCTGATGGTCGGCTCCTTTGGACTTAGCATTGTTCTTTTCCTTGCTTTTTCTGTTACCATTGAGTTTATAAACCATACTCTGCGGCCTTTACACCCGTGGACACCGAATATATCTATCGTAAGCCCGGATAATGCTTGCTCTGTCAATCGGGCTTATCTTGATGAATTGAAAAATAATGCGGCTGTCAAGTCAGCGTATGGCCGGATGTTTGCGTATAATGTGCCAATTACGGCCAATGGGCAGGAGCAGCATGCAGATTTGATTTCTTATGAGCAAAAGCAATTTGATTGGGCAAAGAGTTATATGCTGGGCGGCTCTTTGGATACGGTGCAAAATGAGCTGAATACTGGACTGATCGTGTATGAGCCACAGAACACCATCCAAATTGGTGATACGGTATCGTTAAACCTTAATGGACAAACGGCAGAAATAGAAATTACAGGGATGCTCTCTGATAGTCCGTTCTACAATTCCGCTGATGTCAGAACGATCATTTGCTCCGAAGATACATTCCGGCAATTAACGGGTCAGTCAGATTATACGGTCATTGATATGCAGCTGACAAATCGCGCTACGGATGCAGAGGTAAATGCCATACACCGTACCTATGGAGCAGGCTATTCCTTTGTTGACAAACGGCTGGATAACAGCAGCACTTTGAGCATCTACTATTGCGTCTGGTTATTCCTCTACGGTTTTTTGGCGCTGATTGCTCTGATTACAGTTTTCAATATCATCAACAGCATCGCTATGAATGTTGCGGCGCGCACAAAGCAATATGGAGCGTTTCGGGCCATCGGCCTAAGCGACCGTCAACTCTCCAAAATGATTATTGCGGAGGCGGCTACCTATGCAATCGCAGGAAGTATCGTGGGCGCTGCCCTGGGAGTGGTCTGCAACAAGTTCCTGTTTGATTTGTTGATAAGCCGTCAATGGGGCGACCCGTGGTTGATCCCGTGGGGAAAACTGATAGTAATTGTTTTGATTGTACTTTTCTCGGTTGCTGCAGCGGTACATGGGCCGATCAAAAGAATACGAAATATGTCCATCGTTGATACAATCAGCGCACAGTAAGTGCAAAAATGTAAAGGGAAATTCACCTGATTGTAAGCTGACTTTAATATATAGAGGACAAATGGAGCCAAGACCCCGACGAAAGCGGGGGATTAACGCATGGCAATATTTTCCACGAAAAAGACTGTAAAGCCTCTACTGCCTTGATTGTAAAGCGTGTGTTGAGCGTGGCGCTGAGCCATGCAAAAAAATATCGCTGCATCGAAAACAACGTGGCACAAGACACGCTTACAAAATTCGGCAAGGCGGATAAAACGCCCGGCCTGCAATCACGGCGGATAAGAGAAAAATCAAAATTATTTCAAAAATTATTCAGCGGATCTGATACACGGATTTAACCGTAAATTCCGAAGCGTCTCCCTCCAGAATCTTAATGCTGCGCTCTCCCGGATTCATATCGAAGAAATTATCAGACAGCTTCACATCTCCATCCGTCCCTTCCACAGCCACCTTCTGGGCATATGCCCGCGCCCTGACAATCAGCGTATCGCCCTCTCTTCGAAGGCTCAGCCCCGGATCCTGAAACCGGAAATGCTTGGGCGCCGTAAACAGGCTGGTATTTTCCGATACCACAACGCCGTTCTGTTCAAACGAATAACTTATGTAAACCTCCAACTCGTCGTACTCTGAAAAATCCATTCTGGAAAGCCACTGCCCTGACAGCGGTTCCACGCTCACTTCCTGCGCGCCGTCTACAATCACTTCTCCCGAAGAGCGCCGCAGGGCCCATCTGACCAGACCGCACACCCTTTCCATGGTTTCGTTGGCCACATGGAGTCTTGCCGACTTCTCGATGGGAGCAGGCTGGGCCACGCAAAAAGGTCTCTCAGACAGCTCTCCTGTCTCCTCGCAGGAAATCATCACCGGTGCAAACGCTCTCTTCTCCGCATAGTGAAGCGCTTTCCATCTGCCGAAATAGTCGATGCTGGACCAGGACGCCACCGGCCAGATATCGTTTAGCTGCCATACCACCGCCCCCATGCATCGGCCCCGGTTTCTTCTGAAATGCTCAATCCCGTAACGAATGGCCTCCGCCTGCAAAAGCTGGGACGCATACAAAAGAATCTCAAAATCCGTGGGATAGAGATAGGTTGCGGAAAGATAGGACATAATTTTGCCGTTGGCGGCCGTATTGCGCTGATGCATCTCCATAACGCGGGAAAAAATATTGCGGTCCTTTGGCGCGGTAAAGGCTTCCACCGTCTTTAAGCAGGGAAAGGACTGGAACCCGAACTCTGACATATAACGGAAATAATAATTCCTGTAGTCCGTAAAGGGTTTGTTTCCGTGCCACACCGCCCAGTAATGGGTATCGCCCCGGTTCTCATCCCAGGGATCATCGTAATTTCCTCCCGAGGAAGGCGAGGAAGGCCAGTAAAAGGTTTCCGGATCTTCCTCTTCCAGAATTTTCGGAATAATGTATTCAAATATCTTGATATAGTCGCATTTCTGCTTGACAGACGGCTTCCACGCCCCGTCAAGCGTCTGGGTCTCCATCTCATTGTTCCCACACCACAGACCAAGGCAGGCATGGTGTCGGATTCTGCGCACATTATCCCGGATTTCCGCACTGATATTCCGCTCGAAATCCGCGTCCAGCTCATAATCCGCGCAGGCAAACATGAAGTCCTGCCACACAATCAGTCCCAGCTCGTCACAGATATCAAAAAACCAGTCCTCCGGGTAATAACCGCCGCCCCAGACACGGATACAGTTGTGATTGGCCGCCACGGCATCCTCCAGAAGGCGGCGGGTACGCTCCGGCGCCGTACGGGACAAAATATTATCTTCCGGAATATAATCCGCTCCCATGGCAAAAATTTTAACACCGTTGACCTCATGGGCAAAGCACTCTCCCCACTGATCCTTATCCCGGTTTATCGTCATGGTGCGCAGACCGATTCTGCAGCTCCAACAGTCCAGTACTTCTCCATCTTCTCCCACAAGAGTCACTTCCGCCCGGTAAAGGGGCTGTTCGCCAAAGCCGTGGGGCCACCAGCGCTTCGGGCTGCGCACGGTAATCGTATCCCAGCCCTCCGCCGCTTCATGCCCGATCTGCGCCTTCTCATCCTCTCTGCCGTCCGCTGCTTTGTGCCCGGTCTGCACCTTCTCGTCCTCTCTGCCATCCGCCGAAAACCTGACAGATTTCTCTTCAATCAGCGCACCGTCAGGATCGTAGAGGGCCGTTCTGATTTCGCGGCTTTTCTCCTGTGTAAACTCCTCCAGGGTAACGTTGTAAGTTATGTCAACCGAATCATCCGTTCCATTCTCGTCGGATACAGCTGTGCTCCCCTTCTCCTGTTCTCTCCAGTTTTGTGTTATGTAAACCTGTTCCAGCCTTGCTTTTTTGCCGGACAGCACCGACACCTCACGAAACAATCCTGCGTCAGGCAGTCTCGGCCCCCAGTCCCAGCCGAACATACAATGGGCCTTGCGCAGATGGGGAAAACCAAGCATGGCGTCCCAGGAACCGCCGGCAAAAATCTTTTTATTCTCCTCTTCGATATAACGCGTGGGAGAAGCGATTTCCACCCGAAGCGCATTTTCTCCCTCCACCGCCGTCTCCCTGATATCAAATTCCCAGACACGGTGCATGTTATCCGCATGTCCCAGAAAAATATCGTTCAGATAGATGTCAGCCAGCGTATCAATCCCGTCAAATCGAAGCAGGCAAAAATCCCCCGCCGTCTGCTCTTTTGTAAGCGAAAAGACCGTCTGAAACTGAAACCTGTTCTCCATCAGTTTCAATGCGTCCAGTTCATTCATCCCCTCATAGGGATCCGGCATCAGCTCCTGTTGCAGCAAATTTCCGTAAACAGAGCCGGGAATCACCGCCGGGATATCCCGCCCGTTCACGCCGTAAATATCCTGCTCCCCCTCGATCCTCATCAGCCAGTTATCGCCGTTCAGCGTCATTTTATGCATCTCAGTCTCCTTTTCCGTCATATAATGGCTTCCATTTTACCATAGTAACGGTTGAAATACAATGAGACCGTTTTCTTTCGTTTACCGCTTTCCATTCCGCTGGAAATATGTTAAATTACAAGAAATACCTTAACAGGAGAATCAAATTATGCCACAGCATACACCCCAATCTGAAACGAATAAAAGCAGCCGGAAAACAACCGGGAAAAAAATAACGCCCAGGCGGATCGCAGCCTTTGCATGTATTATTCTTCTGGTCTGCCTGTATGTAGGCGGATTACTTCTGGTCTGCTTTAATCCCGGTAACTCTGAACGGCTTTTCGCCGGATGGCTGGGCTCCGTCATCGGCCTGCCCATTCTGCTCTGGCTCCTACTCTGGTCTCTGCAGCTCTTAAAAAAACGGCAGGAGGAAAACCGCCCGCCGCAGCATACAAATACCGAAACCGGGCAGAATGCAGACAGTCCGGCCGAGCATCACTGAACCCTGTATTCTACCGTACCTCCGCCAGATCCTTTACCACCTCCCCGGCGATGATAAGTCCTGCCACAGAGGGTACAAAGGCCACGCTCCCCACCACATCACTATGGGGCCCGACTGGTTCTTCTTCCGAGTACACCACTTTCAGATGATCCACATTTCTTTTTTTCAGTTCTCTTCGCATGACTCTTGCCAGCGGGCATACCTTCGTCTCATAAATGTCCCCCACACAGAAAGCGGAAGCGTCCAGCTTGTTTCCCGCACCCATGCTGCTGATCACCGGCACACCCGCGGCCTGCGCCCGCAGCACAAGTTCAACCTTTGCCGTCACCGTATCCACTGCGTCCACCACATAGTCATATTCTGTAAAGGGAAAGCTGTCCGCATTTTCCGGCAGAAAAAAGCATGAATGCACGCACACCCTTGCCTGCGGATTAATGGAAAGAATGCGCTCCCGCATTACCTCTGTCTTATATCTGCCAACCGTGCTGTGGGTCGCAATGATCTGCCGGTTTATGTTGGATGGGGCCACCTGATCCTTATCAATCAGGTCGAAGGCTCCCACGCCGCTTCTTGCAAGCGCCTCGCACACATAACCGCCCACACCGCCCACGCCGAATACGGCCACACGACAATGCGTCAGCCTGTCCATCGCTTCCCTGCCCAGAAGCATTGCTGTTCTGCAAAATTCTTCTCTCATAAAAATTCTTCTCCTTATCATACATTTTATGATATAATTTTTTGGTAATAAAATCAAACGAAAAGGAGATTCCATTATGCAAATCACAAACGACATCAAATACATAGGCGTAAACGATCACGACATTGATCTCTTCGAGGGACAGTATGTTGTTGAAAACGGCATGGCATACAATTCCTATGTCATTATCGACGACAAAATCGCCGTAATGGACACGGTGGACACCAATTTTGAGGAAGAATGGCTGGAAAACCTGAAAGACGTACTGGTCGGCCGTACTCCCGATTATCTGATTGTCCAACACATGGAGCCGGACCACTCCGCCAGCATCGACGCCTTTGTCAAAGCTTACCCCGATGCGGTGATCGTCGCTTCCGCTCCCGCCTTCAACATGATGCGCCAGTTCTTCGGCACGGACTACACTGACAGACGGCAGATCATCAAAGAGGGAGATACGTTAAATCTTGGCGCGCATACATTGCAGTTTGTGGCCGCACCGATGGTTCACTGGCCTGAGGTCATGGTTACCTACGACGTCAAAGACAAGGTTCTCTTTTCCGCCGACGGCTTCGGCAAATTCGGCGCCCTGGACGCAGACGAGGACTGGGCCTGCGAGGCGCGCCGCTACTACTTCGGCATTGTAGGCAAATATGGCATGCAGGTTCAAAGCCTCCTGAAAAAAGCGGCGGCTCTCGATATTCAAATTATCTGCCCCCTGCACGGCCCGATCCTGAAAGAAAACCTTGAATATTATGTAAACCTATATCAAATCTGGTCCTCCTATGGCGTGGAGTCAGAGGGTATCATGATCGCCTATACCTCCGTCTACGGCAATACCAAGACGGCCGCCGGGCTGTTAGCCGAAAAGCTGACACAAAAGGGCTGTCCAAAGGTGGTTGTTGCCGATCTGGCAAGAGAAGATATGGCTGAATGCGTGGAAGACGCCTTCCGCTACGGCAAGCTGGTGCTGGCCACCACCACTTACAACGCTGAAATTTTTCCGTTTATGCGGGAATTTATTGACGAACTGATCGGACACGGCTATCAAAACCGCACCGTCGCCCTGATCGAAAACGGCTCCTGGGCTCCCATGGCGGCAAAAACCATGCGGGCGAAACTGGAAAGCTGCAAAGACATCACTTTCACGGAAAATACCGTGCAGATCCGCTCCGCCCTGAACGATGAGAGCCGCGCACAGATTGAGGCGCTGGCGGAGGAGCTGATGGCAAAATAATCAAAGACACGATAAAAGCGATTCCCCAACGGAGAATCGCTTTTTCTTTACCCAACTGCATTGCTTTACGCATCCACCCCCAGCTTCCTAAGCTCCTCTATGGCCTGCGCCTGATTCTTAAAATGAATCGTATGTATGCCGAACTTTTCCGCCCCCTCAAGATTTCGCAGGGTGTCATCCATAAAGACGCATTCCTCCGGCACAAGCTGATATCGGTCAATCAAAAGCTGATAAATCTCCGGCATGGGCTTGATCACCTTATCCTGATAGGAAAGGATGCCACCGTCCATATAAGGGAGAAAATCCATCGAAGCCGCGCATTCCTTACGCGCCTTCTCGGAAAAGTTTGACAGATACAGACAGCGATACCCCTTTCCCTGCAGCTCTTTGATCCAGGGAATCGCATAGTCGTTCCGTCTGACCATGGCTCCCACATCCTTTAAAGTCAGCCTGATTTCCCTCTCGATTCCGGGATCATTGTCAATAAACCCCTGCAAAACCTCCTCGTCAGTCATGACGCCCCTGTCATACTCATTCCACATGGGATCCTTTACCGTAGCCTTTGCAAGACGATCAAGAATTTCCTCCGTGAACCCGAAGCTCCGATAGTATTCCTCCCAGATAAAATCCGCAAGTACGTTTCCTATATCAAAAATCAGTGTGGTAATCATTTTATCTCCATTCTGTTATTATTTATGCTTTCTTTTGCTTCTGAAGCGCATCATTAGTTTACATAACTCTTATCATTCCGTTGCACGCTGTCCTGTGCAAATTGGTTTACATAATATATTGTATGGCATCTCACATATCTAGCATCTGGCCAGTCCGTCAACATGCAGAATATCCCCGCTGATATAGGAAGCCATGTCCGACGCCAGAAAGACAAACGCGTTGGCAATATCCTCCGGCTGTCCCATTCTTCTGAGTGGAATCTGCGCAATCATCGGATCAATCACTTCTTTTGGCACGTTTCGCATCATATCGGTGTAAGTGATGCCGGGCGCCACCGCGTTGACCCGGATTCCCTTGGGCCCCAGCTCCCTTGCCAGAGAAAGGGTGAAACCGTTCACCGCAAACTTGGATGTGGGATAGGCAATGCCCGCCGGCTGTCCGTACGTCCCTACCATGGAGGAGGTATTTAAGATCACGCCGCTTCCTGCCGCAGTCATATGCTCGCTCACCGCCCGGGAGCAGTTAAACACGCCCTTGATGTTTAGATCCATAACCTTCTCAAAGGTTTCTTCCGTGTAATCCGTAAAAGGGGTGCTTTCCGACACGCCCGCGTTATTGACAAGAATGTCTATCTTCCCATATTTCTTTACGATACCGTCAAAGGCTTCCTTTACCGCCGCGTAATCGGACAGATTCGGATAAATCCCCTCCACAACGGCATCCGCATAAACTTCTTTCAGTTTGGAGACAGCCTTATCCGCCGTTTCCTGACGGCTTGCGCAAAGCACTACCTTCGCGCCTTCCTTAAGAAACGCCTCCACAGTTGCGTAACCGATTCCTCTGCTTCCGCCTGTCACAACCGCAACCTTATTTTCCAGTAACATAAAATATCCCTCCTTTTTTCATTACCTTATATCAGCGTCATCGACGCAGTCTGTCTCAGTCAGATAAGGCAGCGGAATTTCACCCCGCTGCCTTTTATTTTCCCTTTGCCGCCTTATTTTTTCAGCGGGCTCTCTCTGTAAATAATATCCTCTCTGCCGGGACCGTTCGATACCATGGTAATAGGATACCCAATCTGCTCCTCGATATACTCCACGTATCTGCGGCAGTTTTCGGGCAGCTCCTCGTATTTCCTAATACCGCGTATCTCGCACTTCCAGCCCGGAAGCTTTTTGAGCACCGGCTTTGCTTTTTCCAGTTTATATGTCACAGGGAAATCCGTGGTCACTTCGCCGTCCACTTCATATCCTACGCAGACCGGAATCTCGTCCAGATATCCCAGTACGTCCAGCACCGTAAACGCCACATCGGTAGTTCCCTGCATCCGGCAGCCGTATTTGGAGGCCACGCAGTCAAACCATCCCACTCTTCTGGGCCGTCCCGTGGTGGCGCCGAACTCGCCGCCGTCGCCGCCGCGCCGTCTCAGCTCATCCGCTTCCTCCCCGAAAAGCTCCGACACAAACGCGCCCGCGCCCACGGAGGACGAATAAGCCTTGCAGACCGTAATGATCTCTTTGATCTCATAGGGCGCAATTCCCGCACCGATAGCGCCATAGGCCGCCAGCGTGGAAGAAGATGTTACCATCGGGTAAATTCCGTGATCCGGATCTTTCAGAGTGCCGAGCTGCCCCTCCAGAAGAACAGTCTTACCATCCTTTAACGCCTGATCCAGATAGGCGGAAACATCGCACACATAAGGAGCGATCTTTTCCCTGTACTCCATCATGGTCTCAAACAGTTCGTCGGGATTGAGTTTCGGCTTGTGGTACAGATGCTCCAAAAGCACGTTTTTCGTCTCACAGATTCTGCCAAGCTTTTCCTTCAATCCTTCCTCGTCAAAAAGCTCGCTGACCTGAAAACCGATCTTCGCATATTTATCAGAATAGAAGGGCGCAATTCCCGACTTGGTGGATCCAAAGGACTTACCGCCGAGTCTCTCCTCCTCATACTGGTCAAATAAAATATGATAAGGCATTACGATCTGGCACCGTTCCGACACCAGAATCCTAGGCATCGGCACATCCCTGTCCGTAATGGACTTGATCTCGTCCGTCAAAATGGGAATGTTGAGCGCGACGCCATTGCCGATCACGCTGGTGGTATGTCCGTAAAACACGCCTGACGGCAGCGTATGCAGAGCAAACTTACCGTAGTTATTCACAATCGTGTGACCCGCGTTCGCGCCACCCTGAAAGCGCACGATAATATCCGCTTTCTCTGCGAGCATATCCGTGATTTTGCCCTTGCCCTCGTCGCCCCAATTGGCGCCCACCACTGCTTTTACCATAATAAACTCCTCCTTGATTTATACAAGACTATTCCTTCATCTTCGCTGCGTGTGCCTTTTTCCATGCCTTGATCTCTTCCAGCCTCTTTTTCAGTGCCGCCTCTTCGCCCATCCCGGCAGGCCGGTAATATTCCCGTCCCACCAGGGCGTCCGGCAGGCATTGCATATTTGTCAGCTTCTCGTCCGTATCGTGGGCATACTGATATCCCTTCCCATATTCCAGCTCTCTCATCAGCCCTGTAACCCCGTTACGGATCACAAGGGGCACCGGCTCCGCCAGATCCTTTGTGGCGTCCGCCTTCGCCTCATTGTAGGAAACCTCCATTGCGTTTGACTTTGGCGCCATGGCTACATAAACCACAGCCTGCGTCAGATGCACGTTGCATTCGGGCATTCCGAGAAAATGGCAGGCCTGATATGCCGCCACCGCAATCTGCAGCGCCCGTGGATCGGCCAATCCCACGTCCTCGCTTGCAAAACGAACCACCCGCCTTGCTACATAGAGAGGATCTTCCCCGGCTTCCAGCATACGGGCCAGCCAGTAGACTGCCGCGTCCGGGTCAGAATTTCGCATGGACTTATGTAACGCGGAGATAAGATTATAATGCTCCTCTCCCTTTTTATCATACAGAAGGGATTTGCGCATAGTGCACTGTTCCAGCGTTTCCTTGGTCACCGTAACCGCACCCTGCGCATCCATCTCTCCGTTTAACACCACCATCTCCAGAGTGGAGAGAGCGTTTCTTGCATCGCCGTTGGCAAAGACGGCTATCATTTCCAAAAGCCCATCGGTAATGCGCACCGTCTGATTTCCAAAGCCTCTCTGATCTTTCAGGGCATGGGTCAGAAGCTCCTTGATTTCCTGCGCCGTAAGGGCCTGTAGCACGAACACCTTACAGCGTGACAGTAAAGCGCTGTTGATCTCAAAAGACGGATTTTCAGTCGTTGCGCCTATCAATATAATACTGCCCTTTTCCACAAAGGGTAAAAAGGCATCCTGCTGCGCCTTGTTAAACCGATGTATCTCATCCACAAACAGAATGGTTCTCACGCCGTACTGTCTGTTTTTCTCGGCCTGTTCCATGACCGTACGTATCTCTTTGATCCCGCTTGTCACCGCAGAGAAATCTATAAACGAAGATTTTGTCCTGTTCGCTATGATTCTTGCCAGCGTCGTCTTTCCCACGCCGGGCGGCCCCCAGAAAATCATCGAGGAAACCTGATCCTGCTCGATCAGCCTTCGAAGCACCTTCCCGTTTCCCAAAAGGTGCGCCTGCCCCACATACTCTTCCAGCGTTGTGGGGCGAAGCTTCGCCGCCAGCGGCTGTGGCATTTCCCTGTCAAATAAAGATAACTGTTCCACTTTCGTTTATCTCTTATTCCATTTATTGTTACTGCCGTTATTGTTCTCTTTTTCTAAATTGTGCTCTTCTTCCTTCTTCGGTTCCTCTGTTTTCTCCTGGGCACCTGCTGCATAAGAAGACATACCTTCCGTATTCATGGTACACTGTCCCTGGAATACCGCGTTCTCATCCACCACCAGGCTCTTCGTTCGGATATCACCAATCACCCTGCCGGTGGAAACCACCTCTGTTCTGCCGCCTGAAGTCAGATCGCCCTCCAGCGAACCGCCAATGATAATGCTGCTTCCCTTAACATTTCCTTTCACCTTACCGCTGGCGCTGATAATCAACGCGCCCTCCGTCACCACGTCGCCTGTCACGCTGCCCTCTACACGAACGGCTTCCTTTGCGCGGATATCGCCTTCCACTACCATGTCAGCGCCTATGACGCTGCTAATCTTCGCATTAATCGGTTCTGCTGTCTTCTTTCCCAACATAATTTCCTCCCTATCCTTTGATCTCAATTAATTCAAGCGGATCAATATAATTGTCATCCTTGCGGATGCTGTAACCTGTCTCCGTATTTTCTTCGCCAACCAGGAAAAGCGCCACGCCCTTCACTACCTGACTGCCTTCCTCCACAATAGGGCTTCCCAGATTCCGATAAGTAGTAACATAACCGTTACCGTGGTCGATCACCACATAGCTGACCTCGCCTTCCGCTTCCCTGACCTCTTTTATCGTACCGGGTGCGGTCGCCACCACTTTGGTGCCCTCCGCCGCCACAAAGATAAGTTCCTTCCAGTCGGCGTTTGCCTCAACCTTCAAAGCGTCGTCCTGCGCATCGCCGTCCTGTGCATCACCGTCCTGTGCGTCTGCGTCCGCATCCTCACCCCCGGCCGTGCCTTCCTCCTTGATCTGTGCCGCACCGCTCATGGGAAATCCCTTTGGAATATAGTTTTCCTCATGGGCCGCCACCAGCTCGTGCTCCTGCTCTTCCTTCCGGCTAAGCGTCTCCTCCAGCGTGGCGTTCTCCTCTGCAAGCAGTTCCTTTTCCGCCGTCAGCGCTTCGTTCTCTTCCTTCATCCGGACGATCTGCTCCAGCTGCCTTTCATTCCGCTCTCTGGAACCTGCCATGGTAATGGTAACATACACCGCATAACAGATAACCGCCACAAACAGCACAAAAGAGACCGCCGCCAGCGCGCCCGTCTTAATGTGCATTCTCCTCGCGTCCGCCCTTGGAGAATCAGATGTCAGTATTATCGTATAAGTGATCTTTCTCTTGCGCAAATCTGTGCTCATAAATAAGGTCACCTCCACTCACGTTTTCTATTTTATCACATATTGCGCAAGAAAGACATACTAAATTTAAAACAAATGTTACAATATTGTTACGAATCGCTTTTCGGCTTCCTCCCCCGCCCGGCTGCAAGCGCTCTCGTGGCGTTCAGCACCGCCAGAATCATCACGCCCACATCCGCAAAAATTGCCCACCACATGCCTACCAGCCCGACGGCGCCAAGCAGAAGGCATGCCAGCTTAACCGCCAGCGCAAAGACAATATTCTGATGCACAATCCTGAGCGTTTTTCTCGAAATCTGCATGGCCAGCGCGATCTTTGACGGATCGTCGTCCATCAGCACAATATCCGCAGCCTCGATTGCCGCGTCGGAACCAAGCGCCCCCATGGCGATACCCAGATCCGCCCGGGACAACACCGGCGCGTCGTTAATGCCGTCCCCCACAAAGGCCAGTTTCTCCTTCCTGCCCTTTCCGGCAAGCAGACGTTCCACCTCCATCACCTTATCTTTTGGCAAAAGCTCGCTCCTCACCTCGTCCACGCCAAGCTGCGACGCCACGGACTCCGCCACTGATCTGGCGTCTCCGGTTAACATAACTATTTTTCGAACGCCGGCCTTCTTCAAATCAGCCAACGCAGCAGCCGCGCCCGGTTTCACCACGTCAGAAATCAAAATACAGCCGGCGTAATCGTTTCCAACCGTCACGTGCACCTGCGTGCCCGGCTCTTCAATCTTCATGGGAGTAAATCCCAGCTTTTCCATAAGTCTGGCATTCCCCGCCCCAACAGACTGTCCGTCCACATGGGCAAGGACGCCGTACCCGCTGCTCTCCTCCACATCGGTCACGCGGCCTGTGTCGATCTTTCGACCGTAGGCCTCCCGCAGGCTCTTGCTGATGGGGTGACTGGAATAGCTCTCCGCCAGGGCCGCATACTCGATCAGCTGCTCCTCTGTAAAACCTGCCGTCGGCTTGCTGCCCGTAACCTCAAAAACCCCTTTTGTCAGCGTGCCTGTCTTGTCGCAGACCACATACTTCGTTTCAGAAAGCGCCTCCAAATAATTGGACCCCTTCACCAGTATCCCTCTGGCGGAAGCGCCGCCGATCCCGCCAAAGAAGCTTAATGGAATGGAAATAACCAATGCGCAGGGGCAGCTTATGACTAATGTGGTCAATGCTCTTGTCAGCCATTTCGCCCATTGCGGCTCATATCCGAACACCAACCCCAACACCGGCGGCAGAACCGCTAACGCCAGCGCGCCGTAACACACCGCCGGGGTATAATATCTGGCAAAACGGGTAATAAAATTCTCGGACCGGGATTTCTTCATGCTGGAATTTTCCACCAGCTCCAGAATTTTGGAAACCGTGGACTCGCCAAATTCTCTGGTGGTACGAATTTTTAAAAGTCCCGACATGTTCACGCTCCCGCTGATCACCTCGTCGCCACGGCCGACCTGTCTGGGAAGACTCTCGCCTGTCAGCGCGCTGGTGTTTAAGGAAGCTTCCCCCTCCTCTATCACACCGTCGATGGGAATCTTCTCGCCGGGCTGTACCGTGATCAGCGTACCGATCTCCACTTCATCCGGGTCCACCTTCTCCATGCGGCCGTTCACTTCCACATTTGCATAATCGGGACGGATGTCCATCAATTTTGCAATATTCCGCCGGCTCTTCCCCACGGCATAGCTCTGAAACAGCTCTCCGATCTGATAAAAGAGCATAACGGCCACGCCCTCCGTGTACTCCCCGAGAAGCACGGCTCCCACAGTAGCCACCGCCATCAGGAAATTTTCGTCGAAAACTTCCCCGTGAATAATGCCAAGAAATGCCTTGCGCAAAATATCATAGCCGATAACCAGATAGGGTATCATAAAAAGCAAAAGCCGCAGATACGGATTGTGTACAGGGATAAACTGACAGACAATCACAAGAACCGCCGCAATTAAAATTCGTATTAATACTTTTTTCTGCTTCTTTGTCATCTGGATTTCTCCTTTCTCCCTCTCCTCATCAAAATGCGCAGCTCTACTGCTCTTCCTGATCAATCACCCGGCGGATTCTCTTTATCAGCTCATCCGAATAGAACGGCTTCAATATGTAATCGTCAATCCCCAGCCTTGCGCTCTCCACAACAACGTCCTTATCCTCCACACCGGTCAGCATAATCACCGGTATGTCCTCACGGTCTTCCATCGTGCGGATCTCCCGAAGGGTCTCTATACCGTCCATCTGCGCCATTTTAATATCCATTAAAATCAGATCAGGCTTTTCCTCCTTCAGATACCGCAGAGCCCGCATTCCTGAATTAACGGTAACTACCTCATAATCTTTACTCAGGGTATTGGATATCCGCGTCAAAATAATGGCACTGTCATCCACTGCTAAAATGCACTTTTTGGAATTTCCACCCTCCGTTTGACTCATTTGCGCTCCTCCTCCTTTTCCAGTATATCCAGAAGCTGACCAAGCAGTTCCTCCGCATTGTCATCCTCATATAATTTCAGCTGTTCCCGAATCTGCAAAAGACGCTCGGACACGTCCTTTGGCAGTTCATGAAGCAACAATTTCTCCACTTTTTCCGCACATTCCCGGGATTGGAAATGCTTCAGGTTTTCCAGCGCCTGCGCTGTCTGTTCCCGCAGTTCCTGTACAGACAGGGGCGGCAGCTCTTCCCTGCTCTCATTTTCCAGCTTCTGCCGTTCCAAAAACTGTTCGATATTCTCCAAAAGCGTTTCATATTCTCCCAGAAGCAGCGGAAACTGCTCCGCGATAAATTCTCTGTCACCCTGGGCCGCAGCGTTCTCCTGCGCACGGGCCATGGCGGAAACTTCCATCGCGCCGATATTGGCGGATGCGCTCTTGAGGCCGTGCACCTCTATCTGATATCGTAATATGTCTGATTCCGCCAGCTCGCTCAGAAGCTCTATCTTGCGTTTGCCGTCCACACAGTAAATCTCGAGCAGTTCCATAAAGGTTCCTTCGTCGCCTGAAAAATATTCCATGGCGGCGTCCATATCCACCCCTTCAATCTGAACGGCCTTCGGATCCAGAGGCACGGCCTCCTTCACGTTTTCGGATTGTCTGTACTTCTCCGGCACCCAACGCAGCAGAAGCTGATTCAGTTCCCTCCTGTCAAGGGGCTTTGCAATAAAATCCTGAAAACCGCAGGAAAGAAAATGCTCCCGCATCCCCTCCATGGCGTTGGCTGTCAGGGCAACCATAACCGGAGCAGTCCCGTTTTCCCCACAGTCCCTGCGTATTATTTCCGCAGCCTCAATACCGTCCATGCCCGGCATCATGTGATCCATAAATACTATATCATATCTTTCGGCGCGCACCAACTCTATCGCTTCCGGGCCGCTTTCCGCCTCGGTCAGGTCAAACCTGTAATTTTTCAGAAAGCTTCTGGCCACCTTTCGGTTGATCGCATTGTCGTCCACAATGAGCACCTTTATGCCAGGCGCGGTAAAGAAATCTGTAAGCTTCTGCTCCGGCGGCACGATTTCGGGCATCTGTGCAATCGGACAGGTATCCACAATTTTCTGGGGAACCGTAATCGTAACCGTAGTTCCCTTTCCGTATGTACTTTCCACGTCGATCTGGCCTTTCATCAGTTCCACCAGATGCTTTACGATGGCAAGGCCAAGCCCGGTGCCCTCTGCGCTTCTGTTCCTCCTGGAGTCCACCTGCCTGAAATCCTCAAAAATCTTTTCCAGATCTTCTTCCCGAATGCCGCAGCCGGTATCTTCCACATGAAAAGTGAGCATTTCCTCGTCCGCGCCATTTCCCGGTTTTCCGGTAATATAGACGCGCACATACCCTTTTGCGGTAAATTTTATGGCATTGTTTATGATATTAATCAATATCTGTTTGATTCTGCCGTCGTCACCGTTATAACGGCTGGGAATGGTATCGTCGCACTCGTATTTCAGAATCAGCCCCTTCTGGGAGGCCGCCATATCCATCATTGCTATGATTTCGTCAACCACGGTTTTCAGGTAATAATTCACGCACACCAACTCCATTTTGCCCGCTTCAACCTTGGACAGGTCCAAAATGTCATTGATAATCGTCAGCAGATTTCTGGCCGCAGACTGTACATCCTTTGCGTGATCGTAAATCTCCGTGTCCTCGCAGTCCTCCATGATAATATCATTCAGACCGATAATGGCGTTCATGGGCGTGCGTATCTCGTGAGACATATTGGCCAGAAACTCGCTCTTGGCAATACTGGCCTTCTCCGCCTGCTGCCGCACGCGTTTAATCTCATCAATATAGGCCCTTATGTCCGTCATATCCAAAACCAGAATAACGCTGCCCTGTTTTCTGCCGTTTACATCCACAATACGTTTGCTGTGGCTTTCATAGTGCTGACCGTTGATAGAAAAGCTCTGGGGACTGTCCTCGTTCAGGATTTCCTCACGAAAATCCTCCACCACATGAATATTTTCCCCCGGCTTGTGCGCCGACAGGCCGGCAAAAATCTCCGCAGCCGCCCTGTTATAGCTGACCAACCTGTCCTGATCATCCAGCGCGATCACACCGTCGCCCAGACTTTCCAGAACCTTTTCCGCCGCCAGATGGCGGAAGTCATAATTGCGGCGCCCCCAGATCATGATTACAACCAAAGACATGGAAAGTGACAGCGACAACGGCGTAAGGTCAAATACATTTACAATTTTACAAACATATGCCAGCAATATAATAGCCGGCAGGGTCGATATTCCAAGGATCATCCAATACTGCCGGTTTACCTGTCGGTCCGCCCCCTCGCGGATAGCCCTTCCCAAAGTGTAAATGCAAAGGATATATGGAATGAGAATACGGCTGAACAGAAAAACCACATACAACGCCCCATATGTGATGCTGACGTGACAAAATCCATCCGGCTCCGCCACCCATCGGACTTCTTTGTAAACAAGGCTGTACCAGTTAAAAAACGGCGAAAACATCGCAATAAAATTGATTACGCCAAGAAACCTCAAAAATATTTTCGGCGGATGAATATAGCAATAAATATAAATAAACCAGCAATAACACAGCGGCACAAAAGAATAGCCAATATTTTCCACCTTCACCGCCGTCATGGCCGCATCCAGCGTGGGCGCCACCAGCTCCAGCAGATAGCCCACATTCTGTACCAGCGAACCGCACATAATAATAATAAGCAGTTTCTGCTCTTTGGCTCCATCCCCGTTCAGCAAAAGCAACAAAGCAAGAATAGTCAGGCATATTCCAAAAGCTTCCAATATGATGACTAAATTTACCATACTACTCTTCCTCCCATACGGCTTGACGCTAAACATACAATATTATAATTTTGCTACGGTATCAAGAAATAGCATAAATATCGGTCTTTCCGCGGGATCAGCGGCCGTGAAGGGGAACTCCCGGATTCACATGCACCATGATGTGTTTGACTTTTGGAAAGTTTTTCTCGATGGAATCGTGAACCCGCTCCGCTATGGCATGGGCCTGCCGCAGAGTCCCCTCCCCGTCGGCCCGAATCTCAATATCCACATAAATTTTATTGCCGAAAACCCGGGTATGCAGAAGATCCACGCCAAGCACCCCCTCCTGATCCAGCGCGCACCGCGCCAGTCCCTTCTCCGTCTCCTCGTCGCAGGCCTTATCTACCATCTTATCCACAGCATCCATAAAGATTTCATAGGCCGCTTTCTCAATAAACACACAAATCACCACGCTGGCTGCCGGATCCAGAATCGGAAAGCCCAGCCTCGCGCCGCCGATACCGATGAGCGCGCCCACAGAAGAAAGGGCGTCCGACCGGTGATGCCAGGCGTCCGCCATCAGAGCGCTGGAATCAATCCGTTTCGCGCTGATTCTTGTGTACTGATACATACCTTCCTTCACCAGAATGGAGACCGCCGCCGCCACAAGGGCAAGCCGACCCGGTACGGAAAGATTTGCGTAATCTCCGCCCACGATCTGTTTAAGCGCCGTATACCCGATCCCCAGACCAGTGAAGGCGAGAATGGTGGCAAGCACAATAGCCGCAACACATTCCAGTCTTTCGTGTCCGTATGGATGATCCTTGTCCGAGGCCTTTCTGGATATCCGAATCCCTATAATAACCACAACGGTGCTGAATACATCCGATGCCGAATGAATGGCGTCGGAAATCATGGCCCCGGAGCTGGCGATCACGCCTGCCGCCAGCTTAAATACAGTCAGAATGAAATTTGCCACAATACTGACTGTGGATACCCGCATCGCCGTTTTTTCAAAATCCAGTTCCCTTTCCATACTGTCGCCTTCTCTTTTACTTCCATAATTGATGCCGCCGGACAGTGCAGATGCCCCTGTGCCTCCGTCCGTATCTGACGGCAGCTTCGACGGTCAGACTGTGATTTCCGCCTTCACGCCCAAAAGCTCTTTATTTTCCTCCAAAATCGGTCTTATCACTTCTTCGATAAATTTTTCCACCTGCAGGGGCGCGCGTCCCACATATTTCGCCGGATCCATTGTCTTTTCCAGATCCTCCCCGCTCATGTTAAAGGCCGGGTCAGCCGCGATCAGCGAAAGAAGATTATTCTCCTTCCCCTCCCGTTTCACATGGGCGCCCGCGATCATGGACAGCTCCCTGATCTTCTCGTGCAGCTCCTGTCTGTTGCCGCCCATCTTGACCGCATCCATCATGATATTTTCCGTAGCCATAAAGGGAAGCTCGCTCATCAGCCGCTTCGTAATCACCTTATCGTACACCACCAGACCGTCCACCACGTTCAGGCAAAGATCCAGTATCCCGTCCACCGCCAGAAAAGCCTCGGGAATCGAAAGCCGCTTGTTGGCAGAGTCGTCAAGGGTCCTTTCAAACCACTGAACGGAAGAAGTGATGGCTGGATTTAGCGCGTCTACCATCACGAAACGGGCCAGGGACGCGATACGCTCACTGCGCATGGGATTTCTCTTGTAAGCCATGGCCGAGGAACCGATCTGGCTTTTCTCGAAAGGCTCCTCCACCTCCTTCAGATGCTGTAACAGCCGGATATCGTTTGACATTTTATGGGCGGATGCCGCAATGCCTGCCAGAATATTGCAGACTCTCGTATCCACCTTGCGGGAATAGGTCTGCCCGGATACCGGATAGCATTTCTCAAAGCCCATCTTTGCCGCAATCATGGGGTCAATTTTGTCAATCGTCTCCTGATCTCCCTCAAAAAGCTCCAGAAAAGAAGCCTGCGTTCCTGTGGTTCCCTTGGAACCCAAAAGCTTCAGGCTGCCAAGCACATAATCAAGATCCTCCAGATCCATGCAGAATTCCTGCGCCCAGAGGGTTGCCCGCTTGCCGACGGTGGTCGGCTGCGCCGGCTGAAAATGGGTGAAGGCCAGCGTGGGAAGCGCCTTATATTCTTCGGCAAACCTGGAAAGCTCCGCAATCACATTGACCAGCTTCTTTTTCACAAGCTTAAGCGCCTCGCGCATCACAATGATGTCCGTATTGTCGCCCACATAACAGGAGGTTGCCCCCAGATGAATGATGCCCGCCGCCCCGGGGCACTGCTGCCCGTAAGCATACACATGGCTCATCACGTCATGGCGCACCTCTTTCTCTCTGGCCTTCGCCACATCGTAATTGATATCCTCCGCATGCTTCTTAAGCTCGTCGATCTGTTCCTGCGTAATAACGGGCTTTCCGTTCTGGGAAAGGCCCAGCTCCATTTCCGTCTCCGCCAGCGCGATCCAAAGTCGCCGCCATGTCCTGAATTTCATGTCAGGAGAAAAAATATACTGCATCTCCTTACTGGCATACCGCTCCGATAAAGGGCTCACGTATCTGTCTGTGCTCATAATTTATTCCTTTCCGCCTCTTCTATTTGGCATTGAACTTCTGTTCGTACTCTTCCACCGTTTTCATGATTTCCTTTGCATATTTAGGGTATTTCTCCACCAGAGCCTTGATATCTCTCTGGGAAGTGCCCGCCACCACTTCCTTATTATAATCCATACGCCGCCGCAGGGACTGTCTGCGGATAATCAGGTTGTGACGGATCTCCACCATCTCCCTTGGTTCCAGAATGGCCTCCGTCTGATGCAGCCAGATGGCGGGATCCTGTATCTGGTAACACTTCAATATCTGCAAAAGCTCCTGTTCGTTGTAATCCAGGTCAAGCTCCGCCCTGCGGAATTTCTCCCGCTCTTCCTTCTCAATTTTATAGTTCCCCCACATTTCAGTCAGTTCTTTCGCGCTTGACACGCCGTACTTCATATAGAGATATTCAAGAAGATTGGTATTGTTCACATAGCGGATTTTTACCTTATTCTGTAGAAGGATAATCTTATTGATCCCCGTCTCCACCCTTTTTAGCTCACGCCTTGCGTCCATATGCTTGACATAAATCATGGTAATCGCAATGGCCGCCGCGCCCGCTGTGGCGAGATAGCCAAGCTGGGTATCCATTTCCAGGAAAAACTGCAAAAAGAGAAGCAGGAGCGCGCACAGGCCAAGCGCCGTCACGCAGATCACAGCCATGCCCTTTGTGTCCGAAATCAGCCGCATCACCTCGCTTTTCCGATAAAGGTAAGCGTGCTTTTCTCCCTCCAGACGGCTTAAATCCTTACGAATCAGCTCCTGATAGTTTTCGGCCTCCGTGATCTTCTCGAAGGCTTCCTCCATCTGGTCTTCCATCCGTTCCACCATGCGGTACTTCTCGTCCGTAATCCGATGAGGACGTCCCATGAAATCAGTCTTTCTCTCCTGTAACAGGGCCACCCGTCTGGCACAGTCCTTAAGCTGTTCGCTCTCCTCCGGCGGCAGCGCTTCGATCTCTTCCATATCTTTCAGATAAGACGTGACCATGTTGTACTCAAAGTTCAGATTCTCCAGTTCTTTGGTGGCCTCCGCCATCTTTTCCAGACAGTTTCTTACATAGTCGTTTCTCTGTTCCCTGTTATTAAAATCAATCTCCCGCGAAGACTCCTCCTCTTCCCATTCTTCCTCGTCGTACTCATCGTAATCTTTGCGGAATTTCTCAAGCAGCCTCTTTATAAAACCCATTTTTCCTCCTCGTTTTCTAGCTCATGCTCCTGCGGTAATTACTTTTCAGTCCTGCGGTCAGCTTTTCGATCTCTTCATAATAAGGGGTTGAGCTTCCAAGCGCTCCCGCCCCCTCGTCCTTCATAACCTGATAAGTGACAAGCATCCTGTTTTCGTCCGTTCCCTCAAAGGAACCTTCCGCCCGTTTTATCATCCGCTCCACCTCCAGGGATAAATCGTGATACTCGGGATGCTCCGCGATATAATCAATATATGCTTTCTCCTGCTTTCCCATACGCAGGGCCGCCAGATACATCGTCAGCCCTTCCCGCTTCCCGTCGGTCTCATAGGCCTTTTTAAACCAGTCGGCCGCCTGTCCGTACAGGAACATGCCCGCGCAGGCCACTCCCATATTATGATAAAGCCTTGCCAGAAGGAGCTTCTCGTTGTCAGGCACGCCGTAGGCCAGATTCTGATACTGCTGCAAAGCCGCCAGATACCGCTTCTCACCCAGCAGATAATCCGCCTTTGCCTTCTGCCTCTCATAGGGGCTTAATCCCTCGTTGCCCCTCACAATCTCCTCCGTTCTCTCTATCACGTCCGCCGGATAGATATTCACATACTCCAGAATCGCGCCCACAAAAGCCGCCGTAGTGCCTTTACGGTTTATCAGCGCATCCAGCTCATGGGCCAGATCGCTCAGATCACATTCTTCCTCCAGCCACCGGATCATCCCCCGCTGTATAATATCCCCGTCAAGGAGCTCCGCCCTGTCCACCAGCAGAAAGCAGAGCTCCTCCACCGAATATAGGTTTACATAAAATCTTTCCATGTGATAGGGATTCTCGGCGCGCCTGCCGGTTCCCAAAATCATCTTACTGCCCATTTTCTCTTTTGTCCCTCAGCTTATGAAATCTGAAACGTTTCCTCCCACCGCTGGCCTCTCGACGGGAAAAATTCTCCCAACCCCAAATCCGTCACAACAACCCGCACCGTATCGTGAGACGCCATGTCCACTTCAATCGCATATCTGGTAAAAGGCGCGCCCGTCTCCCGCGCTCCTGTAAGGGGAACGGTCCGTGTCTCGGCATTCTTTCCCGTAAGCGGCGTCACCACAAAGGAAAGGCTTTTCTCCTCCCCGAGAAGGATCTCGCAGGATTTATGCAGCTCATACCAGTTCTCCCCGGCGTCAAGCAGCGCATAGTAGGACTCTTTTCCCTGCCGCAGCACATGCATCCCGATATTTGCCTTAAGCTTATCCTTCCCGAGAAAGATATGAGTCTGTCCTGCCTCGCTGGGCGAGAACTTTTCCATAAGGCTGTAAACCGCCCCTTTGCTGAACAGATTATTTCCCTGAAACACCCGTCTGTTGCGGCATAAAAACTGCAGGGATCTTTTATGCCATTCCTCCCTGAAACCGTCTCCCAGAAGATAAGCCGAAGAGACGACATGTCCCTCGCAAAGATTTTCCAGAATGCCCAGAAACCGCTCGTCAGCCAGACGAAACGCGTCTTTCTTGACATCCTCCGGCTCTTCCTCCATGGGCACCACCAGCGTTTCGTAGCTGGCCTCCTCAATCAGGGCGACGATGGGCGTTGTTCTCTTATTACACTCCATGCGGTAGGTTTTTAAGTATCTGCCGTCGTGCTCGCAGATCACCACCTGATAGGCCCACAGCTGGGAAGGCTGGTGCAGCATAAAGGAATAGAGGCTCTCCGTATGACTCTGGAAATAAACGCGTTCGGTTTTCAGATTCAGATTGGCCGCCACATGCAAAAGAATCTCCACCATGCGGTCATCCATACCATCCACCGTAAACATGAAGGCGGAAATGTTTTCCGGCGGGGCAATGATGCTCAAAAGCCCAAGGCTCTTTTTGATAAATAGCGTCAAAAGCGCTGCCGGATCATAGCTTTCTCCGTCAACCTCGATCTCCCCGCCCTCTCTCGCAAGGGTCAGCAGACCTTCCACCGGAAACATATCCTCCTCTTCGCTGCTCTTCACCGCTTCTTTTCCGTAGAGCCACTGATTCGTGCCTTTTCGTTTACATAACATAAACGGAATGTTATACTGCTTCGTTCCCATCACGGGCGCAACCGTCTCCACGTCCCCTTCCTCAAAAAAACAGTAACTGATCTGGGTATACCGCTCCCCCAGATCGTAACCTGCAAACACGCTCCCATTATGCGGTTTTTCCTCCTCTTTGCGCTCCAGAAACATCGTTTTTCCTTCTTCCTAGCGGGGCGCAAAAATCTGCCCCACCATATGATCCTGTTTGAAATACTGCAGAAGCAGATCGCTCACTGTATCATAATCATGCAGGGTTTTCCCGATCATAATATCGTTTAACAGACCGAACCGCCCCTCGGCGCCATCCTCTCCGGCGTCGCTTTTGTTTATCACATTGCTCTCCGTCAGCTGTTCCTTCCCCGCCGTCTCCTCCGTAATGTAGTATTGCAGCTTTTCCCCGAAGAAAAGAATAAACTCCTTAACACAGATACCGCCGAACATGTTCGGCATCTCCTCGTGAGCGTATTCCTGCCCGCTCTCCGTATCATCCTGAATCAGATAGTGGATCATCACCCGCGCGCCTGATTCCGCCCGGTACTCCACCATGGTCTTGTCCAGATAAGCGCTAAGCTGGGGCACACTGCCAAAATAGTTCCTGTAAAAAGGCATCACAATTCCCTGCGCCAGAAGGGATTCCAGAAATTCCGCGCACAGCTTCTCTTCCTCCGCACTCCGCTCCCTGTCGGCATAACAGCGCAGATATGCCATCTTACAAACCGGATGAATGGGCGCCTCCTCCTGATAAAGCTGGCGCACGCTCTCAAACACATAGGAATCCGCTATTTCTTCCTTCACCAGATAATCGTAGCAGCAGGCCGACGCAAAGGCTGCCCTGATTCGCTCGCTTCCTCCGCTTTTACTGTAAGACTGGAAAATTTCAAGCTTTTCCCCCACATGGGCGCCCGTATACAGCATCTGTACAAGCATCCTCTCGCACAGTTTGAAAGTATCCACGCCGAAAGACTGCGCAATACGCCACACGTCGCGCATTTCCTTGATTGTGCCGCGAAACCACTGCACCAGATAATTCAGGACATTATCGTCGTACTTACCCTTCTGCACCACATAAAAGAGTATCCCTTTCATCAGAGGATCGTCTTCCGTCTCCGTAAGCTCCAAAAGCCTGCTCGACAGCTTAAGAAGCGTCTTTGCATCAATATCGTAAGGGCCAAACAGTCTGACCCACCTGTACGCCTCCTCATACATGCCGCGGTTTACCATATAGCGCACGATCTTTCCCCTGTCCGAACGGCCCACATCCTCAGGTTGCAGGGCAAGCAGATACTCGTCCAGTTCCCGCATCCTGTCCTTCTCATAGAAAAAATCCACTACCATGGGCCGGATCTTTTGCTTTTCCGCCTCCTCAATTCTGTCAGACACGGACAAAAGCACAAAAAGATCCGCGTTATCCTCCTGTACCGCAAAGGCATGCTGATATTCATAACAGGCAAAAACCGCATAGCCCAGATGATTTCTTACAAAAGGGGCAATCATGAGCGAAAGCCTGACGGGATTCATCAGCTCTTCCACGGAATAATCCACGCTGGCCGTAAAGCAGTTCCCCATGCCGTCTCCCAGAAGAATCTTACAGCCGCTCTCGTAAACAGGCGCAAAGGCCCTGCCCTCCGTCATGGGAAAACGCTTTATATCCGCCCGGCAGGGGTAGGCCAGCATCACCTCTTTAGCCTCTGTTCTCTCTGTCCTGACTTCCCGCATGAAAAGAAGGGACACCAGAGACCTTGCGGTCTGCTCGTCAATCATGGGCAGATTTACGAAATTCGTATAAAGGTATGCCAGATCCCGATTGATTCTGCCCTTTTTTATCTGCTCCAGAACAAAATGTTCCATAGCGTCCACATAGTTTACATAAATATCTTCCAGAGTCTCCCGGTGTTTATGCACATAGGCATAAAGGTATGCCGTAACCGTATAATGCAGATCGCTCTTATAGGCAAAGTACAAAAGCACAATCCGGGGAAGTTCCCCGTCAAAATCCGCCGGAAGCGACATCATATAATACTCATACAGCCTCGTAATCCGAAGATTCTCCTCCACTCCGGCCTGATACCAGGAAAAATATGCCTCCCCGAAGCGGTTTCCCTTAATGAGCAGCGAACAGATCTCGTGCAGCACTTCCTTATTTTCCGTCTGCTCATAACAGCCCTTCAGGATACGGAACAGGCTCTCGGAATACCCTCGCTTTTGTCCCGCAAGATACACCAGCTGCAACAGAACCTCCCCCTGCATCGCTTTGTTCTTGACTGCGTAGGTCAATATCTGTTCCTCAAAGAGATCCAGCTTTCGAAGCATGGCCGGATTCATACACAGAATATTCCAGGCTTCAATATATATCATCGGCGAAGTGCAGTGATGGGAAAACAATTCTTCCAGAAGCATCCACCGGCGGGACGGACTCTGGGTATACTCCTCGGAAAGGTAGAGTAAAAGCCAGGCAATCCGCCAGTCTCCCCTTCTCCTCTCATAAATTCTCCCAACCGTCTCCGCCACCTCGTCCACATAGGAAACCTCATCGCTGACAAGCGTAGTCAGATAGAGATAGTAACACCACAGGGCCGGATTCTTTTCCCCCTCGGCGCCTGCCCTGTCCTGTAATTTTTCAATCTGCCATTTTGCCTCGTTACCGCGCTCCTGAGACAAAAGCAGCTGGCTTCTGAAAAGCTTCACGGCCGTATCCTGATCGTCCAGCTGCTCCATACGGGACAGCAGCTTTTCCGTCTCCGCAAGCCAGACCGATGTTCCGATCTTTTTTAACCGATGAGCCTGATAATATTCCATCAGCTGTACCATGAGCTGCTTCTTTTCTCTCCGGGATCCCATAATCCGTCTGTCTGCGGCATGCTGCACCACAACAACCGGAATCCGCATCGTGCCGTTCTCCCGTACAAGCAGGATCGCGCCGTAATTATAGCCGTTATGGAGCTTTTTATGATCAATACTATAGTAAAGGCGGTACATATTACCCAGAAATTCGTTGTCCCCCACCGTCTCCTCAGACAGTTTCAGAAACTCTCCCTGCGCCCGAATCTGCAATCCGGTATACCCCCAGCCGTTTCTGTTGATGACAAGGGCATACCTCACCGCTTCCACAGGATCTTCTATTTTGATTTCCCGCTCCTCGGGTATGTATTCCACCGGTTTCTTTTTATGGATTTCCAGAAGAAATTCTTCCACATTATGTTCATTCCCCGGCACAGAGGAAAGACCCTTATAAGCGGCATAGTACTGCCTGTCATGGCCGTTAAACACCTTTTTGAAGCTGGGATCATAAAAAAGCCTGACCGCCTCGTCCCAGCTTTCTCTTGCCAGATTTGTAAAATGAAAGAGATTCCGGATTTCGCCCATGCTCGTGACAATTTCGTCCGTAAGCACCTTAACCTCAAAGGGAAGATAGTACTCTCCCCGGTTTGAAATAATATGGAACGAACCCGCCGCTTCCGTCCCGGCTTCCATCCCATCCGCATGAAAACGGTACAATATCTCGTCTTCACTGCCGCCGAAACGGGTCGAGACGCACTCCATCCGAAGATCAGAGGAAAACACCTCCCCCTCCGTCAGGCCCCCCTCCGGTCCGTACACGAAAAAAGACCCCTCGCAGGCCGTGTCTGCCTGAAGGGACAGAGTAACTCGCGGGCAGGAAAACTCCAAAGAACCGTCGTCAACATGAAATTTACCGTCTAAAATCTCGTCCACTACCATATGGATAGTATATCATTTACAAGGTAGCATGTGCAACCCTCATTGCATATCATAGGGTTAAGAGAAATGCTTTCCCGAAAATGAGGTATCAGGATGGATGTAAACAGAGAAGAGACAAATACAGGAACCAGACAGAATGAAAATGCGGCAGTCGGAAAACTACAGATCAACGTAACCGCAAACGTAGGGTTGATTCCCATAGAAAACGCGTCAGTTACCATCTCCTTCACCGGCGAGCCAAATTCCACCTTGGAGACACTAAATACTGACTCTTCCGGGCAGACCGGGGCAATTGATCTGGAAACCCCGCCCCTGCAATACAGCCTGACCCCGAATTCTCCCATGCCCTACTCGGAATATACCGTATCCGTCACAGCCCCCGGCTATGAACCTGTCATTGTATCCGGCGTGGAAGTGCTGCCGGATGTTACCGCTATCCAGAATATTGAAATGACGCCCACAGAAACGACGCAGGATACGGAAGAAATTATCGCCATTCCCGATCATACGCTCTATGGCGACTATCCGCCCAAAATTCCCGAGGACGAGATCAAGCCCATGGACGAATCCGGCGAAATCGTCTTAAGCCGTGTGGTCATTCCTGAATATATTATTGTACATGACGGCGTTCCTTCCGATTACACCGCACAAAACTATTATGTCCGTTACCGGGATTATATCAAAAACGTGGTGTCCTCCGAAATCTACGCCACCTGGCCCGAGAGCGCCATCTATGCAAACACGCTGGCCATTATGTCCTTCACCCTGAACCGGGTTTATACCGAATGGTAGGTAAACCAATACTTTCAAGTAATACAAAGTCCTCCAGTCGTATCCTAAATTTGATGTTGATATCATCGTTTTTTACCTCTATCTGGTCAATGAGGGCAGACAGCAACATCTTTTTGGTCTGCGTATCTGCATTTTGAAATTCCTCCTTCCAATTTGGCACCATGGTGATAAACTTCTCCAAATCGCTATTTTGATTTACCACCTGTGACAGCCTGTTCTTTGCCTGTTCCGCTTCTTTGTCTAACGCCACCATTTCCTGTTCCTTTTCCTTGATCATGGCAGAAAGTTTCTCGGCACTGAAATAATATTCCCCTCTGATTGCTTCTGGTATCTTTTCTTCCAGTGTTCGGATATCTGTTTGTAAGGTTTGTTGTTTTTTATGAATGGTTCCCAGTTCCTTCTCTATGCCCTGTCTTTGCTGACTTTGCATTTTTTCTATTTCTTCCGTGATATCTATGGATCTCAGATGCTCCATATAAGTTTCAACCACCCCAAACACGATCCCCTCCAGATAATTCTGCGAATAACTGCTGCGCTTTTCACATTTTGACGGGCATACATATCTGCCCGCGTAGGATATTTTCTTTTCTCCCGCCTTTGTCGTCCAGTGGTTGCAATAACTCCCGTTCTTTAAGCGTTTCCCGCAATATCCACAAGTGGCAAGACCAATCAGTGCAAGTTTCCCTTTTGTGGAAAACGGCACATTGTACTGCTCTTTATACTCCTTAGCGGATATCTGTTTCGAGGTATTGATTTTATTTTTTCGGGCTTCTCTGATTTCCTGCGTTTTCTCCCATGTCTGCTGCGAAACAATGACAAGTTCCGGTATCTGTTCCTCTGAATAAATCCAGTCTTTCCTGTCTAATCTGATAAACCCGTTATGGTTGATTCTCCTGTTTATTGCCAGATAGCCCATATAGACAGGGTTTGTCAAGATACTTCTTATGGTTCCTGCTTTCCACTTGTCTGTCGTAATCGCCGGAATGTTTCGCGCATTTAACTCATTCGCTATTTTCTCATATCCCATGCCTTTATTGACTGCCAGACTGTATATCAATCTGACTACCCGTGCATTTTCTTCCACAATCTCAAGTTTCTTGAGCAGCCTCCCGTGATTGCTGACCATGCCGGAAGGGACTAACCGATAGCCGTATGGCGCTTTTCCACCCACAAACTTTCCAGACTTTACCAACTCTTTCTGCGTATCTTTCACACGCATACTTGTCTTTTTGCTTTCCCCCTCGTTCTGCCAGAATCGGATATAGTTTAACAGTTTGTCTATATGTTCCTCTGTTTTTAACTGACCGTCCTTGATTGTCCAGACCTCTATGCCGAGCTGATTCAGTGTGGCGACATAGAAGCTGTATTCTTCCTGCCTGCCGATCCTGTCCGACATATAGGTGAGCAGAACATCAAACTGATGGTCACGGGCATCCGACAGTATTTCCTGCAAAACTTCCCGTTCCTCCACATTGTTCTTGTATGCCGATACCGCTTTTTCAATATACTCCCTGTCAAACTCCCAGTCATCGCGCCTGGCTATGTACTGCTTCGCCTCCGCCCTCTGCATGGGTATGTCGTCATCATGTAACTGTTGCTTTGATGATACTCTCAACAAGGTTCTCACTTTTTTAGGCATGACCATTTTCCTCCTTTTCCTTAGTCCTTTTCCTTCGTGGTGGGAGATGGTAACGCCAAATTCTCCTTTTGGCAAGCCTCTGTTTTGATTTTTTCAAGATAAACCATTTTGAGCCTGCTGACAAAATCCTGCTCCGCTTTCGTGTCTGTCTGTTCGGGAAATGCAAGAGTAACCTGCACCTGCCTGTTTTGATACGTTAACGAACAAACTATTCTGTTCTCTGTTCCTAAATCCATGTAAACATCTCTTAGCCGATTACTCTTTACATAGTTATGTGGTTTTGATTTCCCGTATTCTGCACTATTTGCCTGTTCTGAATCTGCCTTACTGCGATACATAAGTGTTACCTCCAAAATATAAAAAGATAACACCTATATCCATAAGCCCTGTTTCTATATCCCCCTGTTTTATGGGTACGAGTCCGCACTGAACACGGACGAGGCGAAGTTTTTTGCAAAAAGGTCTGACAGCGGTGTGACGAGACCGACTGATTCGATATGTATCGGTGATTTTTCTTTAGGAGTCGGCTGATATTTCAGATTGTGGCATGGTTGATATTTACGTTGGGTGAATTGTGATTGTCTATCCTGTTACTCTATCGCTATCCCTGTTCCTTGACCAATGCCCCATAAACCATGCCGCTATTCGGGTTAATTGAAAAATTGGATTGTTGTCTGCACATCGGACAATGCCGGCAAATGAAAAATGATAAACTTTCTCCACCATCTTCTCCACCTTTTCCATTTCTGCGCGCTGACCTCCTTGGAACTCCCTTTTTTTCATTCCTTTTTCAAAAAAATAAAACTTACCCGATGGCTCAAAATTTGTGTTTTCATAAAATAATATTAAAATCCATTTTTGGCATTTCATAAAATGAGAAATAGAGGTTTGTATAAAAATCTCTCTTTTCTTTATTCTGGGAATATTGTCATACACGCAAAAAGAAAGCCTTTGCATATGAGAGCAGGCTTTCTTTTCGGTCAATGCTGTATACCGATAGCATTGGAAACTATAAACATTTGCTGAGACGTTTTTTATATAATCTGATTAGTTCGTCATAAAATTCTATGGTGGCACGCCAGTCATTGTCCGGCGGCATCAGAATCATTGCGACTGTTTCCATTGCTCCACTCGGATAAACAATCGCTATGCCTATCCAGTTACCTCTACGCTGACTTTTTAATTTGATCCCCATCATATGTCAGTTTACCTCCGTCAAGTGTTATACAAGTCTTTCTCCTGCTTCCCCGTATCCGTGTCCCAGAATTTTCCTCCCGATTCCCGCATAACTTTTCTGTAATAAGCAGTGTACAGTCTGAGCAGCTTGCCGCCGAGCCAGTTGTCTGTCTTACATGAGGCATGAGGACTTCTAAAGCACAAAGTCATTGTGGCTGATGGTCTGACATTCGTGCGTATGCCTATCCTTAATTGATTCATCTCATAAAGAAACGGTGTGTAAAACATTTCACTTTCCCTCCATCAAATTTTTTGCTTTCCTATCACATAATTGCTGTTTTGGCTGTCAGTGGTTTTTACTTTACACCTTTACCATACTGTTATCTGACCAGAGGACTTGGTTATCCGTTTTTTCACACTGTCTCTTTGCCATCTTTTGTAATCAGTGTCCACCAACGCTTTAGAGGGGACGTATATATTAAATTGAATCGAATGTCGCGGTATACTGTTCTGCCATTATTACGAATTAGTCCGCTTGAATTTTTTAGGGCGGAGTGTGGCGGGCTTGAGCGTCTTAAATTTGTTTGAAAAATCCGCTGAAGATGTCAGATGGGTGTAAATGCTTTCCCATTTCTCATAGCCCGCATACTCTAGTGCCGGAGTGAGTTCCCTGTCTTGAAGATGCACCTCGAAAGCCTCCCCTGTCTCCTCGTTTACGCGGGTTCCCTTGATTCCTAACGGGTTTCTGGTCTCGTACAAAATTGTACGCTTTTCCTGTTTCACTTTTTGAAACGCTTCCTCAAACTCATCAGATTGCTCTGCTCTCCATGAAACAAGTTTGATATCCCGCTCAACCGACCGCGAACAAAGATACCCATGTTTCCCCTTTAATGCGTCTGCTGATTCATCCATATTATGAGTGAGATACTGAACCGCACTATTGTACTTTTCTCGTGTATTTATATAAGAGACATAAGTAATCCCGTTCTTCCAAAGCTTCGTAATTTCTTTATTGGCAATGCTATGTTGGAAATTGCACATTACATGGTAGTGCCAATTTCCGTTGCTTTGTCTACTAAATGTTGTAAGATATTGGAAATTCTCATAGTGACTGTTTACACGCTGAATAAACTTCTTAAACTCTCGATGTGCGTCTTCAAGCTGTGTAAAATTCTTTTCTACATTGCCTTTCTGGTCGAAGGTAAGTGTCAGCATGACCACATCGGGCAAATCGAAATTATTCCAACAGATTTCGCGGATTTCCTGCCGCCTTTTTTTCATTCGATTATGGTAATTAAAATTAGCATAGTCGCTTGGAATGTTTCGTTTGATTTCTTTTTGCTTATCCTTTTTTATGGGGCTTGACGTTTGTAGCGGCATATTCTCATATGTCGTTACTTGCGTCCGCCTTCTTCCGAATTTTAGTTTGAATCCGCCTTCGATGTATTCCACGCCCATTCTTGTCCCCTCCCTTTTGGGGTAGGGTAGCACAAAAAAATCCTGCCGTCCATTGGCAGAATGGCAGAAGAATTTGGACGGATTTTATTGTTATGTAAACTTATGCCCGATGCGTTGGGAAAAGCTAAACAGGCGTTATTCCAAAATCAATATGGTAATTTTGACGAAACTTTTTGATGGGATATTTGACGGGGTATGATTTAATTTTTGAATAATACGTTTTGGACGATTAAAATATTAACACTCCACTAGTTCAAAGGTGGGTTCGCCACTTACTATGATGTTACTTGTTACATCTAGTTCGTAGTAAACTCCTAGGGATTGTTTGACTCCTGTAGTGAGATTCTCTTTATAATAGCCCTTTACGATGTTACATGTTCCTGTTTTATTGGGGATACGTGGCTCTGGGTTGCCAGGGGAACCATGAGGCTCCCAGTAAGTGTGGATAGCGTCACTCTTACAATGAATAATCAACATCGCTACACCATAGGATTGAACTTCGGAATCACTTAATGCACCTGTGCCTGTGTATGCTGTAAACCCTGCCTCATTTACCTTTATTTTCTCAGAATGAGGGGCTACTTTGTTCGTATAGGAATCAAAAACAGTGTTGCCTTTTTTGTAGGTGATGAGGTTGGGGACGGTGCCTATGAGGGGATCGGAGGTGAAGGTACGATTGGAGCCTAAGTTTCCTGCCTGTAACTTTGCAAGCGCTCTCTCATATGCCTGATTTGCAAGGATATAAATTAACTCTTTCCTATCTTTTGCACCTGTACCCTTCATCATTTCTGATAATGGTATGTCTGGTAAACCTTTTACATATGATTTCGTTTCACGGTAACATGACGAGTAAATGTTAGCTTTAGTAGCTAGGTCTAATCCCGAGCCGTCACTGCTTCCTCCATTTCCTCCTTTGACGCTGTATTGGAAATTCATGATGGTTTCAAGGACGAGGATGTAATTGTCGGACTCGAAGTTCTTGAGTGCCGCTGGCCCCCAACAATCTTTCACGAATTGTTGAGCGTTGGTTACTCCACTTGATGCGTCTAGGAACCAATCTCGGATCTTTACTTCATTTGATGGGCTACCATTATTTTCCCACGGAGTGACTCCCCATTTAGCATCTCCTTTCCAACTGCTGACTGATTGACCTCTGCGGGAGGTGCAAACCCATCGGGAGCCTGGTATTTCATTGTATCCGGGGCTATAGAAGGCGTAGGCTGGAAGACCAACTGGGGAGCCGTCTTTGGTGAGGAGGTAACAGAGGTAGCCGGTACGGGTGTAGGCTACACCGTTGACAATGTGTGAGGTGCCGCCGTGGTTATCGCTATGGGTGCCGTTGTACGACGCTACCACGCTATCTGCTATTGCATTCGCAGCACCAGCAGTTAGGTCGGCGTGGGCGGTGATTGGGTTGATGAGTAAACAGGTTAGTGCTGTAAACAAGCCTACTGATAATAGCTTTAGCCTGCTTAGTAATGGAGGTTTGGGGATGTGTGATTGGAATTTCATACGCTTGCCTGCCTTTCTTCAAAATTTCTAAACATTTTTAATTTTATTTCAACATGAATTTTGGGTATGAAAAAAGGACACCTAAAATGGAATGGGGTGTCCCTTTTTGTATCTCTCATACTACGAAGTTATATTTCCACCATATGGATCTAATCCCAACAAAAGTGCTATACTTTCAACTAAAAGAATTAAAGCCTCTTTACTAATGTCGCGGTATGTAAATGAATACACTAATTCTTTAATGTATTTCGGAGGAAGTTCATCCAATTTTTGTGCTGACAGCCCGCGACTTTCTAACATAGCCTGTAATGAAACAATAATATAATATACAGCTAACTTTTCATTTATGGAATCCAAATATTTTATATCATTTTCCAATACTGACTTATCTACCGCACATATAGGATGTAATTTAATATACCAAAAGCATATCAGTGCAACTTCCTTACATTCTGACATATTCAATCCATGAAAAAACTCAAAGTATTTTCTTCTTTGATCTACTTTTGCAATTATTGCCATTACTGCTTTTTCA
>VSNG01000018.1 GCA_009774175.1 Lachnospiraceae bacterium
GGATATTAAATATTATCATGGGTTGCTTTGTAGGTGTGTTCATTGGTTCTGGGTTGTATAAATACTGGTATTTCCTAAAACATTCAGAGCTATATTATATGAAATCTGCTCCATGGTATACTGGCATTATAGTGCAGGCGGTATTTACTCTTATAATATTAGCAGTTTGTATGATGATAAAGATTATTCTTATGGAAAAGATAGCATTAACAAAGAAAATGGCATTGATTTTAGAAATTATTTTTTTAACTTTGACATTTGTAGGTGTATTTTATGCAATAATCATATAGGTTGGAAAGCGTTATAAGGCGTTTTAAGGGCATTTTCGGGGTGTTTTGTAGTGCACCCGGAAAAGGGCTTCTATGCGTCCACAAGGGCATAAAAAAGATACCGGGGAATGGCACTGTATAAGCTGCCATTCCCCGGCGTTTTCTTACTCCATATCTTCAGCAGGCAGAAACACAAGCCCTGCAAATTCTTCCTCGGTCAGTTTCTTCAGCTTTTCCGCTGTGCGCCCTGCAAGCTCCTGTATCTCCGTTTCCATGTAGGGCAGGGCGGCGGTCATTGCCGCCACCGTATCAGCCCTTGTTTTCCTCCTGTAACAGTAGATAAGGTTTGTTTCCTCAAAATTGAATTGTCCCATACGCTTATACCTCCAATCCCTTGTTTGTGGTCTTTGCCGCCTGCTTTTTGGGGGCGGCTTTTACGGTTTCTCTGTCCTGTGCAAGCTGCTTTCGCAAAGACGGCTTTTTCCCCCTGCCCTTGCCGGACAGTTTTTCGATATGTTCCTTAATGTTACCACAAGCGGAGCGTTCCCGGCTATCCTTTTCGTCCCGGAGAACGCTTTGCAGGGCGGAGGGGTCTTTGGGCTGTTCCTCAAAGGTTAGGAATTTCCCTAAGTTGGGGTCAGCGTCCCCGGTAATGCGCTTCCCGGCTTCCTGCGTCCGTTCCCCGTTCTCGTAAATCAGCTTGGTATCTCCGGCAGGTACGGAAGCGTCCTTGACGTGCTTATAATGCTTCTGGTAGTCCAGTTCATAAAGGCTGCCTGTTACCCTGCCTTTTTCAATCCCGGTCAGCTCTACGGCATAGGCAAGTATTTTGTCCCGTGTCTGCTCGGCGTAGAAACAGAACGTGTTATGCTCCCGTGTGTCCTTGATGAACGTGTCACGCTCCCGCAAGCACCATGTTCCGGCAGGGCGGCATATCCATAAATATTTTTTGTCCTCCGGGTTCGGGCTTTTTGCCGCCTGCTTCAAAATCTTTATGTCTATGTCAAAATCAGACTGAAAGTGTTCCGTGTGGGTCTGCATGACTGCTTTGAGGGATTTTAATATATCCACGTTTTCAAATTTCTGCATGGTTCAACTCCTTTCTAAATCCTGCTTTTTGGTCTTTTCCGCTGCTTTTTTCGGGGCGTTTTTCAACGCTTCCTTGTCCTGTGCAAGCTGCGCCCGGATAGAGGGTTTTTTCTCGGTCTTGGCGGCTGTGCGGGCTTCTTTCTGTATCTCCACGGGGCTTTTCCCGGATAAAGGTTTTATGCAGGATAGACGGTCAGCGGCATAGATAGCGTTGTCGTTGAGCTGCCTTTGCCACGCCCCGGCTTTGGGTGACCAACGGAAGCCGCTTTCCTTTAAGGTTTCACGGGTTTGTTCGTCCGGCTTTTCCTCAAAGAAGATTTGCAGGCGGTTATCTTCCCGGTTCATTTCCACCGTGCCGCCGTCAAACTCCCACCCGGCGTAGGCGGTTTCCTGCTTTTTTGTCAGCTCCGCAATTCGCCCTTTTATCCGGCGTATTTCTGCGTTGTTGTTGGATAAAGCCCATGAGGGATAGGGCTTATCCTGTATGTGCCACTGTGAGGACATTTCCGCTTTCATTTTCTCGATACGTTCAGCGGAGAGGGCAGGGCAGCCGTCAAGGGTCTTGTGCTTGCGGTAGTAGGCGTTTACCGCTTTCATGGTGTCCTGCGCTGATTGCAGCTTTTCCAGTTTGGCTTCCAGTTTTTGTACTGCCTGCGGGTCGTCTGCGCTGATACCGCCCATGCCAGTGCTGCGTATCTTGTCAAGCAAGCCCTGTATCTCGTTCCAGTCCTCCATGTTCCTGTCACGGGCGGCGTTCTGCTTTTCCTTTTTGCGTACCGGGAAATTTGAGCCGCCCGCAATGAGGATAGAGGGTACACGGGCTTCAATGGAAAAACTGCTGTTCATGTTCTCGGCAAGTTTCCGGGCGTAGGTGTCAACAAGGCTGTCAATCTTTTCATGGTACATGGGGTCTACCCGCTTTTTCTGGTGTTCCCCAATCTCCACGGCTTTATCTACCATTTGCCTGTATTCTGCGGTTGCGTTGCCGGGCTTGTAGTCGTAAAAGCTGTTTGCGTCATTGGCACGGCGGGCAGCCCCCTCATTGATTGTGTAGTAAATAGTTTTCGCTTCCGGGGCTGCCTGTTGTGCTTCGCTGCGCTCCGCAAGGGTTTTTTCCGCACGTTCCCGCACTTCATCACGGACAGGCAGCGAATACAGGCTAGAGGTTGAGGAAAAGCCTACGTTGTTGAAAACATAGTCAACGTCACTTTCTTTCAATGCCCCCGCCACAAAATAATTTTCCCTTGTGAGTGTTCCGCTTACTTTCCCGTCCAGTATGGCATGATGTAGTCCGGTTTCCATATGGGGGTGGATTTCGCTGCCAACAGCTAACGTCACATAATACCAGCCCATATGCCCGCTGCTTTCTTCGGCTGTACTGTCATTAAACTCTACATTTAGCAGGGTGTAGGGCTTCAAGCCTTTCTGTGCGGCAATCTCATTATCCTTTATTTCCCGCTGCCTAAGTGCGTCAATGGCGGCTTCCTTTGTTGCCTTGATAATCTCCGGGTTATACCGTGCCAATGCACTATTGATAAATTCATTCTGTATCTTTGCGGTTTTGGCTTGCGGTGTCCTGCGGTTGCCGATAGGCAGGGACGTTCCATTGTCAAGTCGGATAAAAATATCGCTTGTACCCCTCCATTTTCCCGTACAGGGGGACGTTTCAATTCTGCCGGACGTGCAGCCGAATGACTGTACGATAATGTCAATCCTTTCCTGCATAGACAGCTTTTCATATCCTTTTGCTATCTCTGCCGCCTTTTGCTGTAATTCTGTTAATGATGTGGTGTCCTGTTCCTGCCCGGCGTTCTTTTGGGCTTCGTCTTGCTTTAGTGTTTCGGCGTACTGTTCAAGAGAAATCTGCTCCCCGGCGGCTTCCAGTCCGTCAGCGGCGGGGGTGTTGTTGATGATACCGTCAATCATGTTTGCGTTCTGCTCGGTGGACTGTTCGGCGGCTTTCAAGTGGTTTTCGGGCTGTTCCGCTGCAATGGCAAACGCCCTTGTCCCATTCCCCATAATCAGATATTTTCCGTTGTCTGATTGATGATGAAAGCCATATCCGGCTGCTTCCATTTGCTCCCGACTCATGGCGGTTACAGAAAAACTCCCCCTCGGCGTTGTGATTTTCTCGCCAGTCGTCAGCTCGTCCGGGGTAAGCTGTTTCTGTTCCCGTAAAAACTCTGGTACTTGCGTGAAACCGATACTGTCAACATAATGCGCCGTGTTTTCCCCGTTCTGATGAAACAACACTATATCCGACACGGAAAGGCTGTGTCCCTTAAAATCTTCGGGGCGGTCGATGTTGAAGCGGGTATAAATATCTTCAAGGGAAGTCCCCGGCGTAAGCTCTGCGGTATAGACAAGGTTATAGTTCGTTGCTTCCACGGAAAGCCCCGCCGCTTGCAGGCGGTCATAAGGCTCAAAACGGTAATCACGCATACCGTCCCCGTCCTTTAGCTGATAAATGCCGAAAGCGTCCCCTTTCCCGTAGAGCAGGCGCATTTCTTTTTCCGGCGCACTTGCCGCCAATTCCTCTTTCATGGCACGGTATTCTGTGAGGGCGTTCCAGTCCTCCTTGTGTATGCCGAAAATGCCGCCTTTCTCTGCATGGTTTTCTATATCCTCCGCATTGCCGGGTATGCTCTCGCTTCCGTCCGCATGGAGTAGGAAAATCTGCATATCCTCTTTTTCGTAAAGGTGCAGGGCGGCTTCTTCCTTTAGGGGCAGCATACCGTCCCATGAGTAGCCGTATTCCTGCATATCTTTTACACTGATAGACGGGTCGGGCAGTTCTGTATTGTATGGCTCGTAGCCATTGGCGGCGTATTCCTCCACGGTCATTCCTGCGTCTGCGGCTTCCTGTGCGATTTCCTCCTTGACGTGTTCCTTGTAGGCTTCAAGCTCCGTGTCAAAGTCTTTAAGCTGCGGGACGGGTGGCAGGCTGTAATCTCCGCTGTTTACCATTGCCCGGCATTTGGAAACATACTCTTTCATGGCGGTGTGGTAGGCGGTTTCGGTGGCGGTCATGCCGCTGTTTTCTTCCAGTGCCTTTGTTGCAGCCTGCTCCATTTTGGAGAGGTTATTGTGCAGTTTCAGATAGGGGACAAACTCATGCAAGAGCATTTCCCGCTGTGCCTTGTCTGCTTCCAGTGCTTCCGTGCCGCCGTATTTCAAAACGTGGTTATCCCATTGCTCGTTATTCTCATAATAGGCATGGTAGCTCTCGATATGCTCTATGAGAGTGCCGTCCCCGTCCCCTAAGTCCTGCCGTCCGATATAATTATCCGGCTGCCCGTCCATTACAAAGTCAATGCGGAACTTGGTTTTATAGTAGCCGTCCTCGGAAACGGTGGCTTCGTCAAGGCTTCCGATAAGGGCGTTTGCTTCGGAAAGGCTCATGGTTTCGCCGTCATGGAAACGGCTGTGTTCGCTCCAAAGGATTGTTACAACCGGCTCTGCGTTGGGGTCGGGGGTGGGGAAAGTATCTTCCGGCTGTTCTGCCTGCGCTTCGGTTTTGGCGGGTTCTTCCGTGGCTGCTTTTTCCTCCTGCGGCGGCTCTGCCGTGGGTTCTGTTTTTTCCTCCTGCGGGGTGTCCTGCTCCGGCTGTGTTTCCTCCGGCGTGGGTTCTTCTGCCTGCGCTTCCCGTGCCTGCGTCTGCTCCTTATCCTTTGTCAGCTCCGCAAAGTTTTTATCTATGTCGGCAATCAGCCCGGCGGCGGTGTCACGGATAGTTTTAAGGGACGCTTTCAGTTCGGACAGTTCCCGCCCGCTGCTCCATTTTGCAACATAGGCAAAGGAATAATCGGAAGTGTCAAGCCCGTAGTGTTGGCACACGGCGTAGGCAATGCTTTCCGCCTGTACCTCACGGGTGCGGCGGTCTGGTCGGTCTGCCTGCTTCTCTGCGGGTGCGTTAAGGTCTATGTCATGCAGCTTGGCGTGTGCAATCTCATGTATCAGCGTTTTAAGGTTCTGCAACTCGCTCATGCCCTCGTTAATGGCAATGCGTTTTTCGGTCTGTGAGTAGTAGCCCTTTGCGCCGCTTTCTATCTTTTCAAATCCTACCGGGGCGGGGCTTGCCTGCTCGGTTGCCTTGAAGAAATCGGCGTACTGTGCCACGTTCCCAGTCAGCTCGTCAACGCCGATAGTGGGAAGCTCCTTTCCCTCGGTCTGGGACACGTCAAAGACAGAAACCACCTTGAACGCCGGGACGGTTACTTCCGTTTCTTCCTTGACGGGTTTTCCGTCTTTGCCAATCACGGGCTTTTGGGTCTTGGGGTCGATTTTGTCAACTTCCTTTTTCACTTTGTAGGGGGACGGGGCAATCACTTTGATACTTTTTGCATGGCTTACTACCTGCCGCCCGTATTTCTGTTTCCATGAGGTGTAGCCCGCTACAAAGGTTGCGTCCGGCTTCTGCATGGCGATTAAGAGGGTATTGTTAAAGCTGTAATCATGGAATGTTGACATTACCTGCAAATATTCTTTGAAGCGGTCACTCTCGAATAAATCCTGTATGCCCTGTTCCAGTCTGTCCGTTATCTCTTTCATCTTCTCGGCGGGCTTCTGCGCCGTTAATTCAATGGGGCGTATGGGATTGGCGGCGGCTATGTCAACCGGGGCGGTGCGTTCCGCTTCGGGGTAGCCCATGATACGGTATTTCTCCGGCGTTTCCTGCCCGGCGTAAACCTCTTTCCAGTCCGTCCCGCTTCTTGCGATATAACCGTAGTCGGTCAGCTTCCCGTCCTCATGGAGTGCGGCGTTGAAGCCGAAACTTTCCTTGTCAATCCCGGCTTTCCATTCCTCCGGCATTTGCACTTTGCCGCTGTCATTGAGGAAATAATCGCCCAATTCCTTATAGCTTAAAATTCCCGGAATGTAGGAATAAAAATCTGTGTTATAGGTGTGGTCTATCAGCTTGTCAAGGCTTTCCGGCTTGAAGCCGCTGTGCATAACAGCGTCCAGTTTTTCAAGCTGCTCCGGGGTCATTTCTTCCAGTCGGGAAGCAAGGAAATTTATCCTGTCAAGGTCGCCGTCCCTTATCCAGTCAGAGGGTATCTCAATCCGTCTGTTGTCGGCGGTGGAATAGCCGTTCAAGAAAAAATCCTGTGGGTTATCGGCTGTGATGTTTAGTGCTTTCATGGCTTCGTGGAGTTCTTCTTTTGTGGCGGGCAGGGAGAGGAACACGGTCGCCGGGTTGCCCTTTTCAAACTCGGTGCGGTTCTGTATCAGCACGGTAAAATCATCTTTCATTGGCATAGCTCCTTTCTCGGTTTTTGATTTTTTAGAGGGTTTGGGACACTTCCCAACAAGCAAAATCCCCACAAGTCCGCAGGACGGAAAAGTGGGGGTTTTACGGGATTGGGTACTCAATCCCTATGCTTGCTATTCTTCTGTGGGTTACTTCTTGGGTTTTGGCTTCTTGGTCTTTTTCAGCTCAATCTTGTAATTGACATACTTTTCTCCCGTGTCCGCAAGCAGCACGTCAGCGTCATAGGTCTTGCCCGTTTTCTCGGAATACAAGCCTTTCATGGCTGCCCTGCCTTTGCTAAGTAAAGCGGCGGCAACGGCGGCGGTCAGCTCCTTTTTCTTGCCCGTGAAAAAGCGGTCATTCTTCCACATGGAAAACGCACAATCCCTGTTGCCGCAATAAAAATTTTTCTGTCCCTCATAGACGGGAGAGCCACACCGGGGACACTTCCCGATTTCCTTTCGCTCCGGCGCAAACAGCTTTTTCTTTTCCTCCGGGACGGCGGCATATTCTTTCACAAGCCCCGCCGCCATTGCTTCAATGCCACGCATGAAGCTGTCCGGGTCGGCGTTCCCTTTTGCAATCTCCGTCAGTGCGTTTTCCCATTCGGCGGTCAGCTTCGGGCTTGTGAGGGTGTCGGGCAGGACGGCGACAAGGTTCTTGCCGTCTTTGGTGGGGATAAGCTGCTTTTTCTTCCTCTCCACAAAGCCCGCCTGCACAAGTTTTTCCAGTACCGCCGCACGGGTGGCGGGAGTGCCTAAGCCTTTGCGCTCTGCGTCCTCTGATATGTCCCCGCTTCCTGCCCGTTCCATAGCGGACAATAAAGTATCTTCCGTATAGGCTTTCGGGGGTGTTGTGTCATGTTCGGTTATGGCTGCCTTTGCCGTGATTTCCTGTCCCTCGGTCAGCTCCGGCAGCGGGTTTTCTTTTGTGCTTTTCCCGTCCTCCGGCTTCGTTTTCAAGGTGGCACGGAAACGGCGATCCAGTTCCTTAAAGCCCTCGCATTTGACGGTCTTTCCCTTTGCCGTAAAGGTCACGCCGCCGCAGGAAAAGGAAGCGGTCACGGCTTCGTATCGGTAGGGCTGCGCCGTTGCGGACAACAGTTTCATGGAGAGTAAAAGCAGGATATTCCTTTCGCTTTCGGGCAGGCTGCCCTTATCTGTTTTTACTGCTTCGGCGGTGGGAATGATTGCGTGGTGGTCGGTCACTTTTTTGCTGTTTAATATCCGGGAATAGTCCGGGGCAAGGTCAACGCCTTTTGCAAAGTCCAGTGTGCCGAAAAGCCCGGACACAATATTTTCAGCGGTGGGGAGCATATCGTCCGTGAGATATTGGCTGTCCGTTCGGGGGTAGGTGCATAGCTTCTTTTCATAGAGCGATTGGGTGTAGTCAAGGGTCTGCTTGGCGGTGTAGCCGTAAAGCCTGTTTGCTTCCCGCTGCAAGGTCGTAAGGTCATAAAGGCGGGGCGGGTTCTCGGTCTTTTCCTCCCGGACAAGGGAAGTGCAGACGGCGGTTTTCCCGTCACAATCCTTGCGGAGTTTTTCGGCTTCTGCCTTGTCCCCGTATGCCGGGCTTGCCGCTTCAAAAGTGCCGCCCCCGATATGTACCACATAATATTTTTTCTTCTGAAAATCCGCTATGGCGTTGTCCCGTTCCACAAGCAGGGAAAGGGTCGGTGTCTGTACTCGCCCCACGTTCAAGGTGTGGTTGTAGAGGACGGAGAAAAGGCGGGTCGCATTGATACCGATTAGCCAGTCAGCCTTTGCCCGGCATAGTGCGGAATGATATAACGGGTCGTAGTCGTGTCCGTCCCGCAAATCGTCAAATCCTTTCTTGATTGCGCTTTCCTCCATGCTGCTTATCCATAAGCGTCTGAATGGTTTTTTACACCCGGCTTTTTCATAGACAAAGCGGAAAATGAGTTCCCCCTCACGCCCTGCGTCCGTGGCGCATACAAGGGCTTCCATGTCTGCCCTGTGCATGAGGTTCTTTAAGGTTTCAAACTGTTCTTCCTTGTCCGGGGATATGACGGTTTCCCACGTTTGGGGCAGGATTGGTAAATCCTCATAACGCCATTTCTTAAAGTCCCCATAGTGGGTAGCGTCTGCCAGCCCCGCAAGGTGTCCCACACACCAACTAACGATATACCCGCTGCCCTCCATGTAGCCGTCCTTTCTTTCGTCTGCGCCGATCACGGCGGCGATTGACATTGCCACGCTTGGTTTTTCTGCGATTACTAACTGCATAAAATATCTCCTTTCAGTGTTCCGGCTCGGTGCTTTTCTTTGCCTGCAACTTCTTGATACAGTACCCAATACAAGGGGCTAGCCCCTTGTTGTAAGGGCAGCCAGTACAAGCCGGGGAACGGGGGACGGGCGGCTTGCTGTCCCCGTGCCGCCCGTGTCCCGGTTTCTGTGTCATCATCTTTTCATAGGGGCTGTCTGTGAACCACGTCATACGCCGCCCTCCGTATCATCTTCAAGCCCTGTTTCTTCCTCCGCTTCGGTGTCCTCTGCGTTCTCTGTATCGTCCCCGTAGCTGTCATAATCGGTTTCGTCCTCATAGTCGGTATCTTCGTCCTCGTCAAAGTCAAAATCGGAGAAGTCCGGGCTGCCCTTTGCGCTGTCCTTTGGCTTGATGTACTTGAAATAATAGAACGCCCCGCCGCCTGCAAATAGCGTCACAAGAAAGAGCAGGAGCAGGCTTTTTGTGCCTTTGTTGTCCTTTGGCTTCTCCGGCTCGGCTTCGGCTTCCGGCTCGGTTTCTTTCTCTATGCCAGTGCAGGAATTACGGTTGTTTAGGCACACGGGGCAGCTTTCGTTGACCGCCCCGGCTTCGCATTTCTCCTTGCAGGTGCAGGTCTGCGGCATGACGGTTGTTTCTTCCTTTTCCCCGTCCTCAATCAGTGCCATAAGGTCGGCTTCGTCCACCATGTTAAGGAAATGCACGGTGTTTTCCCCCTCGGCGGCACGGTCTATGAGGATATAAAAATAATTGCCGTTCTTGGTGGTTACTGTGATGAGCTGCTTGTTCTCGCCCCAAATATCATCAACAAGGGTTGCGTTCCCCTCCGGGGTCAGCGGGTCGCTTGGGGTCGCTGTTTCCTCCGGCTCTGGTGCGGGCGTGGGTTCTTCTGTTTCGTATTCCTCCCCGCCGCCTGCGTAGGCGGTCATGGAAAAGCCGCCCGTAAGGATAAGGGCGGCGGCAAGTGCGATAAAGGTATGTAAGATTTTTTTACTCATTCTCGGTGTCCTCCTGTCTTGAAAAAAGGCTGCTGTTTGCGGCTGCTGTGGTAGTGGCTGCGGCGTTGTCCGGCTTGCCGTGTAAAAAGGTGGAAAGCTCTGCCGGGGTCATGCGTAACGCCCTTACCATTTGTACGATTTGCAGGTTTTCAACTTCGGTTTTCTGCGCTTCCAGTTCCCTAAGTTTTGCCTGCTGTTTGGAGATTGTGTCTTTTGTTTTCTCAATCTCCGCAATGATACGTTCCAGTTTCATCATAGAAAAATATCCCTCCTGTTTGCAGAATTATCAAACTTAATTGACACTAAATATTTTTATGGAAGTCTGCCATAGGAATAAAAATGCGACTGCCAGTAAGGGGTGTTGACGGAAGCGTAGGAGATAGGGTTGCCGCAATGTATCATCATGCCGTTTCCTGCATAAATCCCCACATGGCTAACCGCCGAACCGCTGTCATACGTCCCCGTGAAAAAGATAATGTCCCCCGGCTTGGCTTCGCTTGGTGTTATGGGCGTGGTGTGGTTGAAAATGCCCTGCGCCGTTGTCCTGCCGACACTCCCAACGCCGGATTGGTTGATTACCCAACACACAAAGCCCGAACAGTCAAAGGACGTTGACGGGGAGCTGCCGCCCCATACATAGGGGTAGCCTAAGTATTTTTCCGCTTCCGCAATCATGGCGGCAAAGCGTTCATCAGAGAGGGCTTCCGGGGGTATCTCGTAGTCTGTGTATTCCCCGCTGCCCGGTGTTCCTGTTGCGTAGTCGTCCCCGAACACGTCCGGCTTGTTGCCTTTGGTTTCCATGTAAACGTCAAACATTTCTTTCTGTTCCGGGGTAAGGAGTTCCCCGGCAAGGGTTTCAATGTTTTTGTTTGTCAGCGTCACATGGAGAATGTAATAATCGTAGGGGATTTCCTCGGTGGCGGTTTCCCCGGTTTCCGGGTCGGTGGTGGTTTCCGTGCGGTAGCGTGTCTGTATTTCTTCCCGCAGGGTAAGGGTGTACTGCTTTTCAAACAATGCCTGTATTTCTGCCTGCGCTTCCTCCCGTGTGTAGTCGTAGAGCTTGGCGGTAAGGTAGGACGCAAGCGCAAAGGGGTTGTGCCCGATTTCGTCTAAATGGTACTGGTATTCGTCATAGTCCGGGTAGTCCGTTTCTATGTCAGCGATTTCCTCCCGCAAGCCCCTTTCCAGTTCCTTGTAGTCGGCTTCCACCTGCCGGATTGCTTCGTCCTCGGCGGTGTAGGAAGTGCCAACGATTGAGGAAACGCCGCCCTGTATGATTGCGGCGCAGGAAGATAGCCCGGTAAATATCATCACGATTAAGAGCAGGAACACGCCCACGGTCAGTATGCCTTTCCAGTGGCGGGCGATAAAGTCCGTTGTCTTTTTCGTGGCTTCCCCGGCTTTCTGTGCCGCCTTGCGGGTGTTCTTTGCCGTCTTTCCCGCCGATTTCCCAACACCCCGTAATTCCTTTGCGTACTGCTTTTTTATCTGCTGTTTTTGGTGGAAACGGGAGAGGGGGTTGCACGCAAGCTCCGGGTTCTCCTTTAGCGTCTTGTGGTAGAGATAGTTTGTATCTGCTTTCTGTGACGCTGCTTCCGCTTTGGCGGCTTGTCGGTAGGGTTTTAGCTTGTGGCTGCGGTAGCCCTCTTTCAGCTTCCGGCTTGCGTAGCCGCCCGCCCGTTCCGCAACCTTTTCCGACTTGTGCGCCCCCTCAACGCCGGAATTGTCTTTCTCAACCTCGCCCACTTTCCCATGCACATAGTTCTTGATTTCCCGCATGGGGCGGTCTGCCGGGTTGTGGTGGAGTTTGCCGTTTGGGGGCTTGTCGGTCTTTTCAAAATACAGGCGGGTCTTTGCCCGCCCGGTGGCTTCGTCAAATTCCCTCGCCGCCTTAATGCGTTTCTGCTTGGGTATCTTTTCCCTTGCCGCTTCCAGTTTATCAGCGGCTTTTTCGGATTTCTTCACATACTTTGCAAGCTCCGGGTCGGTGCGTTCTTCCTCCTTGAATTGCAGGCGGGTTGTCTGTTTCCCTGTGGCTTCCTGTGCTTTTTGGGCGGCTTTATTCGCTTTCTTCCTGCGTTTCTTCGCCTTGTGACGCTGCCTTTCGGTGGCGGCACGGTCAAGGGCTTTCCCGGTCATGCTTTCCGCTGTGTCCCCGGAAAAATCGTCTGTTTCCCTTTGGCTCTTTTTGGTCTGCTCCCCGGTGGCTTGGTTGGTTTCCACAACGCCGTCACGGGTCATTTTCTGCGTGGTCTTTGCCGTTGCCTTAAATTCCTGCAAGCCCTGTTACCTCCTTTCTGCCTGCCCGTATTTCTGCGGGTTGTAGCGGCATACGTCCCGGTCGAACCGGGGCGGCGGTATCTGCCTGTACTGCCTTTGCCCTGTGCGGACGGCAAAATATAAATCCCTGTCTTTGGGGTAGGGCATGGCGTTATACTGCGGGTAGCTGTTCAAGGTTTTCTTTGCTTCCCCGGTCAGCGGAAAGATGTAGCGGAACATTCGCCCGTTTATTTTCTCAATCCCCTTTGCGGTGCAGAAGTCATGGGTCAGCCAGTTCTTTTTTGCAACGCCCTCCAACGCTGCGTTTTCTGCTAAAAGCTGCCCGGCACTCCGGGGGTGTATCTTCTCCCCGGTGGCTGTGTCACGGTAAACGCTTGTCGTGAAATGCCCCAGATAGCGGAAATTCGCCGCTTGGTACACATACCCGCATTTCCCCATAATGCCGTCCGCAAGGGTGTAAAGGAAAAGGCAGCCCGTGTTGTCCCGTACCCAACGTATGAGTGCGGAGAGCGCAAGGCTGCCGAAATACCCGGTGTGGTTCAGTTCCGGGAGAAAGCACATCTTCCCGATTTCAAGATAGGACGCTGTTGTAAGGTCATGCGCCGGAAAAATCTTTCTTATCGTCTGTAAAGGCTGCGTCCCCCAACCTAAGAGGACAACGCCGGAAAGCTGCCCGCCCCGGTAAATCCCCAAATAATGGCGGGTAAGGCGGGGCAGCACTTTTGAATAGTGGTATCTTCTGATAAACGCAACCGCCGTTTCCGGGTCAGTCCTTTGTACGGTAAGGGCGGTTTTCTTATCCATTGGCAAGTTCCTCCGGGCGTGTCGTCATTATGCGGTAAAGCTCTGTGTCTGTGGGGAAGCGGTCTACAAAGGGCAGTATCACGTTGCCGTAGAAGATAAGCCCCTGCCCGGCTTCGGAGTGGGTCACATAGGAAAGCTGCTTGTTGGAAATGCCTAACTGCTTCGCCAAAATCTGCCTGTCGCCGCCTGCTTGGTTCAGCATATAAATAAAATCGCTGTTTTCAAAAATGTTTTCGATTTCCCGGCTTGCAAGCAAATCTTTGACGTTCTGTGTTATGCCCGTGGGTATGCCGCCCCATTTTCTGAAACGCTTCCAGATTTCCACGCTGTAAGCCGCCGTCTGTTCCTCTTTCAGCAGTAAGTGAAATTCGTCTGAATAGTACCATGTGTTAGCGTGGCGTTCCCGGTTCTCGGTCACACGTCCCCAAACTTGGTCTTGTATGATGAGCATACCTAACTTTTTGAGCTGCTTTCCTAATTCCTTAATGTCAAAGCAGACAAGGCGGTTATGTATGTCTATGTTGGTGCGGTGGTTGAACACGTTAAGGCTTCCATGCACATACAGTTCAAGGGCTGCGGCTACCCGTGCGGCTTCCGCTTCCGGCTGTTTCTTTAGTGCGTTGTATAAATCTTCCAGTATCGGCATTTTCGCCGGGTCGGGGTCGGCAAGGTACTCACGGTAAACCTCCCGCACGGCACGGTCAATCACGGTCTTTTCGATTGGCTCTAAGCCGCTTTTGCCGCCAACGACAAGCTCACAAAGGGAAAGGATAAAGTCGCTTTTCAGTGACAGGGGGCTTTCGTCCTCGGAATAATTGAGGTTCAAGTCCATAGGGTTCACAAAATCCCGGCTTGTGGGAGAGATTTTCACTACCTGCCCGCCTAACCGGTTGACAAGGGGTGCGTACTCTGCTTCGGGGTCGCATATCAAGATACAGTCCTTTTTGTCCGCAACAAGGAATACGTTTGTGATTTCACGCTTTGCGGAAAAGCTCTTGCCGCTGCCCGGTGTCCCTAAAATTAAACCATTAGGATTTTTGAGCTTCTTCCTGTCCGCAAGTATCATGTTGTTAGAAAGTGCGTTCAAGCCGTAGTAGAGGGCTTCCCCGTTCTGAAAAAGCTCCTGCGTGGTAAACGGCACGAAAATAGCCGTGCTTGACGTGGTAAGCCCCCGCTGTATGGGGATTTCGTTCAGTCCCAAAGGCAGGGACGACATAAGCCCGGCTTCCTGCTGATAGTCAAGGCGCACAAGGGAACAGTTGGCTTTCTGCGCCACGCCCGCCGTCTGGAATATCTGGTTGTCAAGCTGCTGTCTGTTGTCCGCAAGGTTTACCACAAGCAGGGTAAGGAGAAACATTCGCTCGTTGCGGCTCTGCAAGTCCCGCAAGAGGTCTTTTGCGTCCCCGCCGTAGGTGGCAAGGTCAGATGGTATTATATCCATGTCGTACCCGCTGCGTACCGCCTTTTTCTGCTCGGCTATCTTCATTGCGTCAAGGTCGGTTATCTTGCGCTTAATGGTCTTTATGGCTTCGCTCTGGTCGATACTGCGGATATGCAGGTTTACTAATAAATGCCCGTCTACGTTCAAGAGGTCGGCAAGCAGGCGGTCATTGAGTTCCGGCGCAAGTATCTGCAAGAACGATACCGCCCCGGTCTTGTCGCCCATGCCGAACATACGCCCATTCTTGAAAGCGAATGAGGGCGGCGCAATGAAATCTTTCGTGGAAAGCCCGGACGGTACAAGCCATTTCCAGTTGAATAAAAATTTCCTGTCCCCGTCCGGGTGGAAAATGCCGTGCAGCACTTCAAGCCGTTCTTTCCCGTCAAGGGGTCGGTTCGCCGCCCCTAAGATTTTGAGGTGGTTTAATATGTCCGTTTCCAGTCGGGAAAGCCGGGACTTTGCATTTTTAAGGCTGTCGGCTTCCAGTGTGAATGTGAGGTATTTGTGCTTCACAAGCCCGTTGTTGCCCTTTGCAAGCTGTTCTTTGAGCATGGCGGCGTATTCCTCCCGCACATCATCGAAGCCGTCCTGCTGCGGCGGTATGGCGATACTCTTTGAGAAGTCCCCCTGCCCGGCTATGCGGTTCACAAAGGTAAGCTGCAAGCCTACGGAGCTGTCAAGGGAGTTGTAGAAGTCGCAAAGGGCTTCAAAGGTGGCTGTCTTGTCGTCCGGCTGTGCAAGCTGATAGTTGATGTCGGAAAACTCAACGCTCTTTGAGAAAAGATTGTCCTTTACCCGGCATATCCCGTCCGGGTACATCTGCAAGTAGGGGATTGTCTGCTGTGCGGTGCGCTTTTTCCCGTCCCCCTTTGCCTGCCGCATGAGGGCGGCTATCTGCTTTTTTTCTGCCCGTGTGAGCCGGATTTTCTCTTTTGCCTGCTGGTTTTGCGGTCTGTCTTTGATAGCTTTTTTTCGCAATGGCTGTTACCTCCTTGTTAAGTTTCCGTTGCTTCGCTAAGACGGCATAATAGTTTTCCGTCTGGTAGGGTCGTTCCTTTGGCGTGAGGAAAAACACTTTTATGATGTTGCCTAACACTTTTTCAAGGGGCTGTCCGTGCTTTTCGTACATGGCGAACAGGAAAAACGGGAGCATGGCAAGAACCATGAGAAAGGTCGCTGCTGTCTGCGGGACGCTGCCTTTTAGGAGAAAGAACAGGGGAACGCCCACGGCTGCCGCCATGCTGAAACACACAAGCTGCCGCTTGGTAAGGTTCAGCGCAACTTTGGTCTTTACTTTCGTAAGGTCTTTGGGTACTGTGACATACGCCATTTGTTGTCCTCCTTTCTGCCCGCATGGGGCGTTGTCTGAAATCTAATGTGCGTGGAAAATGCTCTTTGCAAGGCTTCCCGTCTTAAAGAGGGAGAAGCAGAGTATCACGGTGTAGGCGGCTATGCTGAAAATGGCACTGTGCAGGTTTGCGGCGATTACCATTTCATTTACAAGCACGGCGTAGATACCAACGCATACCATGATGAAAAAGCCCTGTACGCCCAATGCGAACAAGCCTTTTAGGTAGTTGTTCCCAATGCTTCCCCATTCCCGGTTCGTCATGGTCGCAAAGGGGATAGGGGCAACGGAGCAGGTCAAATATATCTCTATCATTCTTCCGTAGAGGATAACCGTAATCAGTACGGACATAATCTTCATGCACATACTAACAAGGGCGGTTTCCATTACAAGCAAAAGCAGTTCGGGGACTTCCATTGTTTCCATTGTGGCGGTCATTGCGGCAAGGGTGCTTTCCACGTCAATAGCGGTGTCGGAGCTTATCACGCCCGCCGCACTGTTGACTAAATGCTGCCCCACGTCAAAGACCGCCATAGTAATGTCAAAAACGTGGGTAACAAGGTAGACGGCTACCCACGCTTTGAATACATACTTAAAGAACATGAAAGTATCAATGTCATGCAGGCTGTTCTTGTCCGTAACCATGCTGATTAGTTCCACGCATAGCACATAAGTAATGACAAGTCCCGCAATGGGGAGAATGACGGTCTGTGAAAGGTTCTGTATCATGGAAAACACGCCGCCATTCCACCCCTGCGGGGTCTGCCCTGCCTGCGCCGCTATCGTGCCTACTTTCTCGTTCACGTCCCCGAACATATTTGACAGGTTTCCGTTAATCGCCCCGATTAAAAGCTCCTTTAGCCATTCGTTAATGGCTTCAAATATGCTCTCCATAAGCGGCTACCTCCCCGGATTATCCGAACAGCCCGGAAAGCAGCGGGATTAAGGTTGTGCCGATAAGCGCAACGCCGCCGCCCGCCATAAGCTGCTTCATGCCTTGACTTTTCGCCCCCGGATTGTCGTTGCCGTAACCCTCTAAGAGATTGATAACGCCCCATACGCCCAGACCTGCGCCCAATGCGATAACAAGTGTCTGCAATACGTTTACTGCGCTGTTAAAAAATGCCATATAGCCCTCGCTTTCTGCCGTTTCCTGCGGCTTGGAAAATGGTTTTTGGGTATGAAAAAAGCCGCCAGTCTTGGCGGCTGTCCCCACGCTGCGTAGGTGCTGCGGCGTGGCGGTATTCAGTTGTAAAGGGGTGGTGCGCTCCCTTTGTGGGCGCACGAACCATGTACCCGGTGTTTACGTTTTTGATGATATGTACCTCCGTTTTTATAAATAAATGAATGAATGGGGGAGAGGGGGAGTTTCAGCCGCCGCCCGGCGTTGTGGGAATGTGTATAACTGCCTTGCTCATGGAGTTGTGGGAAACGCTGTTTGCAGGACGTGGGAAAGCTCCACTTTGCTTTTCCATGTGCTGTGAATGGCGTTTTCCATGACGGAATAGCCTGTTATGCACATTTCCATGACGCAAAGCCCTTTTCCCTGCGCCTTTTCCCCTGCCCCCATATCCTCCCCGGCTGCTATGCAAAAGGGCGGCTTTCCTGCCGTCACTGTTGCGGGATAAGCCCCCGGCGTGTGACATACTCCGTTGCATAAAGGCGGTTTTCTGCGTCCCGTTCCTCCCAGTATTCCCGCAATGCGTTTTCTGCGGTTTCCGCAACATTCATCAGAAATCTTTCAATGTCATTTTCTTTTGTCTTTGTGTTACGTCTGCTCATGGTCTGTGTCCTCCTGCAAATCTGCCCCGTCAATCTCGTAGAGGTCGAACGGTTCTTCCGGCTTGATAACTGCCGGGCGGCGTTTTAGATACTTCTCAATGTCAAATACATTCTTTTTGTCAAAATCGGAAAGGAATTTATATCTTGGGTGCTTGGTTATATCGAACTTGTCACTGAAAAAGGGGCGTGCGCCCCTTACCTGCAAGATACATTTGCCGCCGTCCATGACGGAAAGCTCGTCTTGTGTCATAAGCTCCTTGCCTAATTTCTGATAATTCAGCCCGTAGGTCTTTTCCTTTCCCCGGTTCTCGGAAGTGTTGTATAAATCTATGGTTTCTTTCCCTAAAAGCTCCGACATTTCTTTGAGCGTGGTTTTCTCCTTGCCGCCTAAGAAAAGGGTCGTGTCGCAATTCCCTACAATCGTGTCGGCGTTGTCCTTGTAAATGGCTTTTAACTGGCTCTGCGCCTGCAAGATAAGGCAGGCGGATATTTCCCGGCTTCGTATGGTGGCAATCAGTTTTTCCAGTTTGGGTATCTGCCCGATATTCGCCACTTCATCAAGCAGGCAGCGGACGTGTACGGGAAGCCTGCCGCCGTACACATCATCTGCCTTGTCGCACAAGAGGTTGAAAAGCTGCGTATACATCATGGCAACAATGAAATTGAATGTGTCGTCCGTGTCGGAGATAATGACAAAGAGGGCGGTTTTCCTGTCCCCCAACGTGTCAAGCTCCAAATCGTCCGTTTCCATGAGTTCCCTAAGTTCCCGAATGTCAAACGGGGCTAAACGTGCGCCGCATGAAATCAAGATAGATTTAGCGGTCTTGCCCGCCGCAAGTTTGTATTTTTTATACTGCTTTACGGCAAAGTGTTCCGGGTCTTTTTCTTCCAGACGGTCAAACATCAAATCCACGGGGTTCTTAAAGTCCTCGTCGTCCTCCCTCGCTTCACTTGCGTTTATCATGTCAAGCAGGGTCGTAAAATTCTTTTCTTCCTCCGGGGCTTCGTAGTAGATGTAGCCGATTAGTGCGGTGTAGTAGAGCTTTTCCGCTTTCGTCCAGAAGTCCTCGGACGACTTTTCGCCCTCGCCTTTGGTGTTTACCATGATTGTGTTGACAAGTTTCAATATGTCTTTCTCGCTGTGCAGGTAGGCAAAGGGGTTGTAGTGCATGGACTTCTTGAAATTGATAGTATTTAATATTTTTATCCGATACCCGCCCTTTTCTAAGAGCTTTCCGCACTCCAAAACGATTGTGCCTTTGGGGTCTGTCACGCAGTACGAACTGTGCATTTGCATTAAGTTAGGCTTGACAAAAAAGCGGGTCTTGCCGCTGCCCGAACCGCCTATGACTAACACATTTTTATTCCTCGCATACTTTGGACTTTTGGGGCGGCTGTTCATGGTAAGCCGTTCCGTCTGCGTCAGCAGGACGTTGTTGTAAAAGTCCGGGTCAATGTAGGGTTCAATATCTTTTGCGTTGCCCCACCTTGCAGAGCCATATTCAACGCCCTTGCGGTACTTCTTGGCGTTCTTGCCTTTTAGGTAGACGGCAATCCGCATAATAACCGCCCCGGCAACGCCGATAAGAAAATCCTGCCCGTTAAGGCTTGGCAATGGATTTTCAAAAGTGGCTGTCACGCCCTCCATGATGTGTAGGAGCTTCCCGGAGAGGTCAGCCCCCGGAGAGAGCCGGAACGCTTCGCCAATCTTCATAAAGAGCCATACAAAGAGCAGGTACGGCGCATTGAGGATAAGCAGCTTTTTGATGTTCGGTTTCATCTGTCACGCCCCCTGTCCTTGTTTTTTACTTTCTCCCGGTTCGCATTTCTCTGCTTTGCTTTTTCCTTAAAGGCGGCTAACGCCTTGCGGATTGACGGTTTTTTCTCCCGGCTTAATTTCTTGGCGGCAAACTCCTTAAAGGCTTCCGTCATAACGTCCACGTCACGCCCTTTGAAAAAGACAAGATACCGGGGCGGTTCTTCGCCCTTGACTTTCTTTAGGCTGTAATCAATGCCGTATTTCTTGGCAACGGGTTCAAACGCCTTTATGTTAGCGTCCGTGATTTCCATACTGGAAACGCCCGTGTTCTGCTTCATAAGGTGCTTTAGGGTCTGTTTGCCCTTGTATTCCTTTGGTGCTTTGTGCTTCCTTGCGTCAAGCAGCTTTTTCATGGCTTTCTGTAAGACTTCGGCGGTCAGCCTTGCCGTCTTGATTGAGATAGCAACGGTCTTTTCGTTGATTTGTTCCTGCATGGGCGGTCAATCCCTCCTTTCTTGGGTCTGTGCGGGGAAGCCGCCCCGGTTATCTGTTATGAACACGCACACGCAAGCCGTCCAGTACGTCCGTCTTGATACCGACAAGATACCATTCCTGCCCGGTACTCATTTCAATGCGTGTCGGCTTCCATTTGCCGCCTGCGAACACGTCAAAACATTCGCCGCAATGCAAGCCGCCGTAGTAATCATTCAGCCCAAAGCGGATATTATAACGTCCGCTTTCTTTGTCAAAAATCAAAGCTCCCTGTTTCATAAGGTGTTGTCCTCCCTGTCCTGTGATAAGAATACGCCGCTTGCCATATCGTGAGCGACAAGGGCGGTGTAATAGCTGTCAATGGTGTTTGGTGCGTTGAAAAGAACCGCAAGCAGATACTTCTTGATGTTGCGTATCTTGGTGGTGTTCTGGTGCATACAGTCAATCACAAACTGGATATGGCTGCTGTTCAGCTTCATAAACTTAGACTTCACAAGCTCGGCGGGGTAGTCGTCCCCGGCAATGCGTATTACCTTGCGGCGGGTGCAGACGGTTTCAAGCATGAGGGACACAATCTCGTCAAGCATACCCCGGTCAATGTTCTTGTCCTGTATCAGATAGGCGTATTCGATATTGTCCTTTATGACTTCCTCATAAGCCCGTACTGCGTCTATGTCTGTGTAACCGTTTCCGTTTCCTTTCCGTTCCGGCGCAGCCGTCCCCTCTGGTAAGGGAGTGGAAAGGATAGGAATGGAATGGGTATTTAATAAATCCGTATTTGATAAATCTTTATTTGATAGTTCTTTATTTAATTGCGTTGGATTTTCCTGCATAGGGTTATCCAATGTTGGATTTTCCGATATAGGCTTGCCCTGTGTTGGATTTTCCAATATAGGGTTAGGCGGCATTGGAAATTCATGTATCACATAATCAGCCGCCCCTAGCTGTCCTTTTTCGTTCCGCACTCTGGTACGGGTCACATAGCCCGCCCGTTCCAGTTCCCGTATTGCTTCCCGGATAGCGTCTATGCCCTCACGGTTGATTTTGGAAAGCCCCTTTAAGGTGTAGTCCCATTCTTCGGGCAGGGACAGCATTTGTGAGAGAAGCCCTTTTGATTTTAGGGAAAGGTCAGTATTGCGTAAGTGGTGGTTTGACATAACCGTGTAATTCTGGTTTTTCTCTACCCGGAATACTGCCATTTTATCAGCCCCTTTCCTGTAAGCCCGGACAATGAAAAACGCCCGTTCCGTGTGGAAAAGGCGTTTACCATGTGATTATAGGGCTTTAAGTTTAGTTTTCGTGTTTCAAGAAAGCCTTGATTTATGCGGGGTTGCGGTGGTTGTCTATAAATACTTGCCCCGAACGGCGCGGGAAAATCCACCACTTTAAAGATGATCCTCGGTCTTGCCAGACCAACCGCCGGAGAGATTTCCCTCTTTGGCCTGCCCGTCAATGAGAAAAATCGTATTAAACTTTTGAAACAGACAGGCTCACTTATCGAGTCACCCAGTTACTATGGTCATTTGACAGGAGCGGAAAATTTGCAGATCATCCAGACATTGAAAGGCTGTTCCAAAAAGGATATCGACAAGGTTTTAAAAATCGTCCGGCTGGACGAAGCCAAAGGAAAACTGGTCAACCACTATTCTCTCGGTATGAAACAGCGTCTCGGCCTCGCCGCCGCTCTGCTCGGTTTTCCCAAACTCTTAATTTTGGATGAGCCGACAAACGGTCTCGATCCGGCGGGCATTCAGGAAATGCGGGAACTGATCTGCTCGCTTCCTGCCGAATACGGCATTACCGTTGTGGTCTCCTCCCACCTTCTTAGCGAAATCGACCAGATGGCCGATCATGTAGGAATCATCCGCAAAGGCGAACTGGTCTATCAGAATACCTTGGAATCCCTGCATACCCATGCGAAACAACAGATTGCCCTGCGGGTCAGCCACACGGCCATTGCTCTTGACCTGCTCCGTCAGGATGGTATTTGCGCCACACAGGAAGACGATTACCTTTTACTGCCCATGGTGGATGACGACTATGTGGCCAACCTGTGCCGGCAGCTTGTCTCACAGAATATATCACTGTATCGCATTGAAAAAAGGGAAAAGAGTCTGGAAGATATTTTCCTGTCTCTGACCGGAAAGGAGAACAGTTTATGATTACGTTACGACTGGAATTTCAGAAAATAAAACGTAAAAAAATCGGTCTGACCATGGCGGCCTTTATGGGCATTCTATTTGCCTGGCTTTTCTGGGCCACCAGCAATCCAACCGAAAGGGAATTACATCAGGGCTGGCTTGCCCATCTTCAAACCCAGCCTCTGTTATGCGCCATCATGATGCCCACCATCATGTCCGTACTGGCGTCCCGCCTGGCGGATATCGAGCATAAAGGCAATACTTACAAGCAACTGAAAACGCTGCGAACTGCCGGCGCCCTCTTTCATGCCAAAGCGCTTTGCGGTTTCCTTTTTATACTGGCCATGACCGCCGCCAACTATCTTTTTCTGCTGGCTTTGGGATACGGCCTCGGTTATGTGGGAAATCCTGACCCAAAGGCTTACCTGTTTTCCTTTGTTTTACAGGCCGCCTGCTGTCTCTCCCTGTATCTGTTACAGCTGGATTTGTCCCTGCTGTTTTTCAACCAGATGATCCCCCTGGTGATCGGTCTGTGCGGCTCCATGCTGGGCGTAATACTGATGTACCTGAAAACATACTCTTTCCTGCCGTGGGGCGGTTTTCTCTCTTCAGCGATTGTGATGATGGACTGGAATGCCGAAACCCGGATTATTAACTACTATTATCGTAGTTTTACTGCCATGGAGCTTTTTGCACTGGCCATGATTCCGATCTGGATCGCCATTTTTTATATTGCGGGCGGCATTTTATTTACCCGAAAGGAATCCTGAAAAACTGCTCAAAACATTGTAATTGGAAACGGAGGTAACAACAGAAATCATGAACAGACATACATCTTTTGGAAAAGCTGTCCGCGCGGAACAGCTCAAGCTGAAACGGAGTCCGGTATGGCTGGCGTTTATCGCGCTCCCCATCATATCCGCTTTTTTCGGCACCTTTAATTACCTGAACAACATTGAAATTTTAAAAAGTGAGTGGTTCAGCCTGTGGACGCAGCATTCTCTCTTTTTATGCTATTTTTTCATGCCCGCGCTGATCGGCACTTACTGCTCCTATCTGTGGCGTCTGGAGCATACCCGCCACAACTGGAACAGTTTTTTAACCGCTCCCATTCCGCTTTGGGCCCTTTATTTCGGAAAACTGACACAGGCTCTCCTTATGACCATACTCGGTAATCTGTGGATCTTTTTCCTGTACTATGTATGCGGCAGGCTTTCAGGCCTGGACAGCCCTTTCCCGAAAAACGCCGCAAGCTGGTTTCTCTTCGGCACCATCGGCGCGGTGGCAGTCTGCTGCGTACAGCTCTTCTTTTCCCTGATTATCCGCTCCTTTGCCATTCCTATCGGCATCGCCATGGCAGGTGGTATTCTGGGGCTATTAATCACTAACAAAGGATTGGGGCTTCGTTACCCCTACTCCCTCTACAGCATGGGTATGCGCGCCAATAATCCAAATTTGGAATTGGATATTTCAGCACATTTAAGCAATTCCGCTGCTTACATTATCATCTTTGTGGCATTGTCCGTTTTCTATTTGCGCAGGCATGAAATATCGGCAGGCTAACTACGGAGCTGCTCATCCAGCAGCTCCTTCAATGCCTCGTCCCCCACACTCACCCATGCGTCCTCCTCCTCGGCGTTTAATCCCAAATACTCCCGCAGTGTATCCGTGCTGTCGCTAAATCCCCACTCCTGGCTATAATCGTCGATCTCCTCAAATGCAATCTCGCCCGCCAGATATTTTTCTTTGAATTTTTTCATTGCAAGCAATCCTCCCTTGCTTTCTTTTCCACCATTTCGTAAGTCGGCGTGGGTACGCCGTATTTCTTTCCCATCCGCACCACCTCATAGATCAATCCATCAATCTCAGAGGGTTTCCCGGCATAAATATCCCGCTGCATGGATGTGCTCGCCGTAGGATTAAGCGCATCCAGAATCTGTAAATTAGTGGTGACAATATCCACCAGAAAGGGAACTTCCATCGCCACTGCCAGCGCGTCGACTTCCCGCATCAGTTTTACAAAAGTATCCCTCGGCTCTCCTGTCTTTTGTATTTCCGCTGCTGAAACATGATAATAGAGCCCGCAGGCCGCCATGGGCGACACATAGGCAAACTTCTGCAATGCGTCTCTCCCAATATTCTCTGACAGTACGCTGTCGATCCCGCTCTCCTTTAAGTCCTTCGCCACCTCAAAAAGTTCGGGGCGAAGTTCCTCCTTCTTTCGCACACCGTACACAATACGGAAAATATCTCCATTCTGCCAGATCGTCCCCGGCTCCTTAATCTCGGCCGCAATATAAATACAGCCGTCCGTCACCAGAAGCTCCGGCAGCTTCTCCTGCATCCTGCCGCCCGTGCCGTAAATATTTAAAATGGGTATTACAATCGTAGAATCCTTTGTCACCCGCTGGATGAAGGGAATAGTTTCTTCCAGGGAGTAGCCCTTCACACAGACAAAAATCACGTCCGGCTGTTCGTCATAATGTTCCATATCAGTGGCCCTGATGGGATGTACGGTATAGTTTCCCTTCTTTGTGGTCTCCATCTTAAGACCCTCTTCCTGCATCTTTTTCAGATGTGCGCCCCGCGCAATCAGGGTTACATCCTTTCCTGCCTCTGTCATATAGGCGCCAATGCTGCCGCCTGTACCGCCGGCGCCAATTACCAAATATTTCATAGTTTCCTCCATTCCAAAGCGTTTACGCGATATAAAAAATACTTTGCCGTCGCAATTTTATTACTATTTTATCCGATAGGCGCATACATGACAAGCCGGATATAAAAGATTATCACAAAAAGAAAGCGCCGCATCCGCAGCGCCTCCCTTTGTTTCCTATTATAAATCTCCCCAATGAAACCTTTACTGAACGGAAAGCGTTCCCGCTGTGATACAGCGTCCCGACTTTCTGTCAAACAACAGAATATCATTTCCGCTGATATTAAACCTCTCCTTCTGTCCAATCTTATAAAGAGTGCTGCCAAACACCACGCCCGTCAAAAGATAATCTCCAACCGCCACCTTGATAGTAGATTCCATACCGGTCGGCATGGCGCCGAAGATCACGCCCTCCATTTCCCCGGACGCATCCACCTTGATACACTCCGGCCGGATACCAATGACAAAATCCTCATTGGTGATCACGGGCTCTTCCTGCACGCTGTAATCGCTCTCGTCCACCTTGCTGATGTGATACTTAAAGACCTCGTCCTTGTTGCCCTTCTCCACGGCCTTCTTGTCCTGCAGCATTCTCTTTCTGGCTGCTTCCGCTTCTACCTCGTCGGCGTCTCTCCTGGCAAACCACTTCTCCATATCAATGGGCTCGTTAGGCGTAAAGACTGCCTTCTTGCCGTCCAGCACCGACAGTTCCAGACTGCCGCCCGACTGCTTCCCTCTGGCCTCCACAAAGTTAATGGAAGGATTGCCCACAAAATCCGCCACAAAGAGATTATTCGGTCTGTTATATACATCCAGCGGCGCGTCGTACTGCTGTAAGACGCCGTTGTTAATCAGACAGATTTTTGTCGCAAGCGTCATGGCTTCCATCTGATCATGAGTTACATACACGAAAGTGCTTCCCGTTTCCAAATGGAGTCGTTGTAACTCGTATCTCATTTCCAAACGCAGCTTCGCATCCAAATTGGAAAGCGGCTCATCCATAAAGAGCACCTGCGGTTCAGGCGCAAGAGTTCTGGCAATCGCCACTCTCTGCTGCTGGCCTCCGGAAAGCTCCGCCGGATATCTGTCCATAAACATACCGATCTTTACAATTCTGGAAACCCGGCGGACGGAAAGATCCACTTCCTCCTTCGTCAGTTTCCGCACGCTCTTCACTACTTTTCCGCCCTGTCTTACTGCAAAATCGTCGTCCAGCTCCTCCCCCTTATTTCTGTGGGATTCCCGCAGCGCGTTAAGCTCCTGCTCCATCTTCGCCACCGCGTCTTTCGCTGCTTTCTCTACGTCGGAAGCTTCCTGAATTTTCAGCCCGTAAAGCTCCTTGGCCGTATAGATGGATACCGTATAGGTATCAATCAGCTTCAGATGAATCTTATCCATATCAGGCTTGCCGTTTTTATCCCTGCACTCCTCGATCAGCTTAATAAATTCTTTTGGATTTTTGAGCGCTTTAATCTTTGCGTCAAGCTTTTTCGCCTCCAGATCATAGGTCGGCATTTCCTCATGAATATTGCTAAGGCCGAAAGAAATATTCTGATACACTGTCATATTCGGCCACAGCGCGTAGTTCTGGAACAAAAATCCGACTTTTCTCTTATTGGCGGGAACATTGATCCCGGCCTCGCTGTCAAATACTACTCTGTCACCTATGGTAATCTGTCCGCTGGTAGGCGTTTCCAGTCCCGCTATCATACGAAGGGTCGTGGTCTTACCGCAGCCGGACGGCCCAAGCAGGGTGATAAAAGAATTGTCCGCTATATCCAGATCCAGATGGTCCACTGCATAAAACTTTCCCCACCGTTTTGTTACGTCTCTTAATTTAATTTCCGGCATGTCTCATCCTCCTTACTTTCCACCGATACCTTCATCCAGGCTTGCTCCGGTTATCTTATTCACTAATGTATTAAAGATCAGGATCGCCACGATCAGGATCAGGTTAATGGCGCTGGAAAATGCGTAAAGCCCCATCTCATCAAAGTAATCCAGTGTGGTCGATAATATAAAGCCCTGCGTACAGAGAAGCAAAAACAGTGATAACTCTCTTAAGCATGTCATAAACGGCAGCATATAGCCGCTGATAATGGATGATTTCTGGATTGGAATGATAATCCGGAACATCCGTTTAAACCATGAAAGATCCTGTATTATTGCCGCCTCCTCTATTTCCCCCGACAGCTGCAGCATGGAATTGAGGGCCGCCCTGCTGGCAAAAGGAATATATTTCACCGTACCTGCTATGATAAGCAGCGCATAGGTATTAAAGAGGTTAATCTTCTCATTGGAGAACAGGATGAAAAAGGCTGCTCCCACTGCAAGAGAAGGCATCAGGTAAGGCAGGAATGCCATATTGTTTACATAGTTTGCCCATTTGCTTCTTCTGTTTTTAGATACCGCATAACCGATCAACGTGCCGATGGTTCCTGCCACCAGCGCACAGCATACCGCCACTAACAGGGTACCGCCAAAGGCATTCCATATGGTCTTATTGAACAGGATACCCGGCTGGCCGTACAACGCGCCGGCGTTATTATCACGGGTGATCCACCACTTGGTCGTAAGGTTGTTCATATCTCCCGTATACAGGAAGCTGTAATCTCCCGGGTTCGGCAGGAAGGTTTCAATCGCAAAGGAGATAATCGGGAAAATACTGGTAAAGAACGTCACCAGAATCAGCACGATGCCGATTGCATATTTTCCAACTTTACCCAAATTGATTTTGGAAATCTGCCCAGACTTACCGGTTACGGTCGTATAGCTCTTGCGGCTCTTTAAGCTCATCTGGTTCAATCCCAGAATCATGATACCGAAGATCATCATGATAATTGCCAGAATACTCGCTTCGCCCGTGTACTTGGAGTTCATGGACACATATTTTGTGGAAAGTGTGGTAAGCCCCAGATAATGAGGTACGGGGTAACTTCCCATTGCGCTTCCGAATACCAGAAGTATCGTGGAAAGAATCGCCGGTTTTACCATGGGCAGCGTCACCCTTGTCATAATCTTCCACTTGGGCGTGTCCAGAATGGTCGCCGCCTCCTCCAGATTGGCGTCCATATTACGGAAAATGCCGCCGATCATGATATAGGCAAAGGGCGCATAGTGCAGACCCAGCACCACCGCACAGGGCAGAAGCCCCATACACCACCATTTTGGCGCCGTCACCCCGAAGAGGGAAACAATCAGTCCGTTTGAAGTTCCCGTCACCGCATTGCTGTTAAAAAGGTTCTGCCAGACCACCGCCAGCGTCCACTGGGGCATAATGTACGGGAAAATAAAAATGGAGCTTAAATATTTTTTAAACTTTAAGTTTGTTCTCGTTATCAGGAATGCAAATAAACCGCCGAATATAATTGAAATCAGGCAGGTAAAAACTGCCAGAAGCACCGTATTAAGCATCGGCGTCCACAAGTTACTCTTTGCCAGTCTGCTGGTAAACAAATCCACATAGTTTGCTGTGGAATAGCCCGTCGCCCTGCCTGTCAGATGGGCGTCAATCGTGCCCGGATGAATTTTGAAGGTGTCCTTCACTATGGCAACAATCGGCGCCACCGTTCCAAAGGTAGCCGTTATGCCAAATAGAAGCAGGATGATATTTTGGGGCTTTGAAAAATAAGTTTTACATTTATTCAGATAAATCACTGAGGATTTTGTCTTTGTCTTTTCTCCCATAAGCTTCTCCTTAAAGATCTTAAGCTTTGCTTTCTATACTTCTCTCTTTTAAAATGGAAGTGGCATATTCCATGCCACTTCCAGATTTTTCTTGTGTCACAGTGTAACCCGGTTTCCCAGTTCTGTCTTACTCTGCCGCTTCACCCTCGCTGTACTTGGTCAGAAGCTCAATCCAGCTTCCTACTGTGAAGGAAACGGATGCGCAGTACTCAGGATCCTCCAGTACCAGCTCGCCGTCTGTGGTCCACCAGTCATATCCTCTGTCATTCTTTGCTTCAAACTGCAAGGTGCCTGCCTCGTCATAGCCGCCCTTGCTGTGGCCGTAGGTTGCCTCTGTAGCAGCCGCCACGTCAGGATTTGACGAATAGCCGCCCATGTCCTTGCCCCATGCGCTGAAGCCGTCCTCCGTGCAGGTCATGTATGCAATGAATGCACATGCCGTCCAGGGAAGAGGACTGTTCTCTGTCACAAACAGGTAATGGCAGTAGCCGTAGCCGCCGATGCCCGTATAGCCGTCCTGATATGCCGCAACATTGATGTTATTAACAGACACGCCTGCGGATTCCTCAACGGAACGAAGCTTGGAGTACACCAGAAGGCCTGACTGATCGGTAGCGGAATCCGTTACCAGCGTATTACAGATCGGGCCGTCGTCTGTCTGGGCGTTGTAGCTTTCTACCCAAAGCTTGATCCATGCCAGCGCATATGCGCCGTCAGCGCCAAGGCCAAGGTCAGCCGCCTCAGACTCCATCTCCTGAATGGTAGGCTGGAAGTATGCCTGCTTGTCGGCGTCAAGAGCGTTGAAGGCTTCTTTTAGCCAAGCGGCGTATTTATCCTCTGTAAGCATATAGAGGAAATTCTTGCCGACAATCTCGGAATCAATATCCATGTACAGGGAGTGTACGCCTTCTCCCACAAAATCCCAGCAGTTCTGATAGGTTGCGCTGCCTGTGTTGTTATACATGAAGACTTTGTTCAATGTCTGCAAAGGCAGGAATCCGTCTACCGCATCGGGAGTAGTCCCGTTGGCCTCAGCCCACTCCTTCGGAATGTATGTATCGAGAATACCTGTCTGCACCATCTTGGACTCAATCTGGTTACCGTCCTGAATCAGCGTCATGGCGAATGTGCCGGTATCCTTTAAGGAATCTGCGGTCAGCTGCTCGAAGATCTTATTGTTCTTAGGCTGCTGCCACTCAAACTCCATATTGTAGGAAGGATCAATGGTCTGCAAATATTCAATGAATAAAGGAAGTGCGGATTTGCCACGGCTGGAATTACCTACACCGTAGAAGGTCGCCCCGTTGGACTCCTCAATCGCCTTCTTTGCCAGATCCTCCATGGACATGCCTTCCGCCTCACGGATGATCTTCTGTGTCTCTGTCAGATTCGCCTCGTCTACAGGCGCCGCTTCCTCTGCTGCGGGTGCGCTGTCGTCTCCTGCATCCGCCGCGGGCGCTGCCGTTTCTGTCCCGGCTGCCGGTGCGTCCGTTCCCTGTTCTGCTGCGGGCTGCTGTGACGCTCCCCCGCCGCAGCCTGCCAATGTTCCTGCGATCATACAGCTTGCCAATAACAACGATAATGCTTTCTTTTTCATAGCTTTCCTCCTGTTCTCACTTTCTTTTGTATGGCGGACACTTTTTAGTCTTATTGATCTGCCGCTGCCCGCCATCTGTCTTAACTCTTGATATCATTATAAGAGCACAATGCCAAAAGAAAAACGGGACATATCTGTTATTTCTTTGAAATTCCTGTGAATTTATACAAAAAAAGCCCCGGCAGAATGCTCTGCGAGGCATTTTTGCATATATTTATCAGGCGTCCTTGCATTTATATGTGCAATTGCGCATCATTTCTGAAAAAGCCGGAATCGTCCTACTCCGTTTCGCCTCCAATCCTGTCCTGATACTCCGAGGGCGTTACCCCCGCAATCTTCTTGAAAATAGTTGAGAAATAGGTAATGTCCTTATAGCCTACCATCTCGGCCACTTCATAGACCTTATAGCGGCAGTTTTGCAAAAGCTTCATGGCCACCCGCACACGATAGCGGGTAATGTAGGCGTTGATCGTATACTCCGTTTCCTTCTTAAAAGTATGGCTCAAATGTCCCTCACTGAGCCCAAGGGACTCCGCGATCTTCCTCACGCCAATATCCGAATCCGCATAGTGCTCCATAATATAATTCATGGCCTCCGTCACGTATTTACTCTTTTCACCCTTTTGAATAGACGCATGGGCCAGCACATTTTCCTCATGTTCCCTGCCGCCCTGCGATTGCCTTTCCTCAACCCTTTTCTTTATGTTTAAGACAGCCGTCTCCAGCTCCCCGTCCTCAAAAGGTTTCAGCAGATAGTCGGATGCGCCCAGCTTAACGGCATTCTGGGCATAGGCAAAATCATCGTAAGCCGTCAAAAAGATCACATACGTCTCGTTACCTTCGTTCCGAAGCTCCGTAACCATCTCAATCCCGTCCATTTTCGGCATACGGATATCACAGATCACAAGATCCGGCCGGTATTTGTGAATGGCCTCCAGCCCCTCCTCCCCGTTTGCAGCCTCCGCCACCACCATACAATCGAGTCTGGCCCAGTCCGTCTCCATAACAATCCCCTTTCTCACAAGGTTCTCATCATCCACCACCAATATTTTAAACATGAGTCTGTCCTCCCCCCGATTAGTTCAAATACGAAACCGCCTTTTTTGACGAACCTTCGTACTTCTTCTCACATTACACCCGTACAACCGGCAGCGTCACCCTTACTTTTGCGCCGCCTTCCGCCTGATTCTCCGCATACAGACCATACTGCGTGCCGTAATGAAGTCTGATTATCGTATCCACATTATAAAATCCGATATGCCCCTTAAGTTCCTCTCTGTTTCGCTCCTGCAAAAGGCCAAGAATCGTTTGATCCATTCCGCAGCCGTCATCGTATACTTCTATACAGAGCATTTCCCGCTCTTCATATATATTGATAAAAATATGGCCGTTTTCTCTCTCTTTTAATCCATGAATAATGGCATTCTCCACAATGGGCTGAATGATCATCTTCGGCACCATACAATCTTCCAGCTCCAGCGGCAGTTCCACATCATAGGAAAAATTACCGTTAAAACGGATTTTCTGGATATCCATATAGGCGCACACCAGACTGACCTCCTCCGACAGGCTGATAAACTGCGCCTCCGAAATACTGGTGCGAAGTATTCTGGCAAGCCCCGAAGCCATAGTCGCCAGTTCCGGTACATGATGGGCTTTTGCAACCCACTTGATCGTGTCCAGCGTATTATATAAAAAATGGGGATTCAGCTGCGCCTGCATCATGGCAATATTGCTGTCGTTTAATTCCTTCTGCTGTTTCACCTGCAATGCCAGATTCTCTTTAATCTGCCTGGTCATTCCGTCGAAGCTGGCGGAAAGCTGGCCAAACTCATCCTTCCTGCCGCTCCCCACCTGCACATCCAGATCACCGCCCTCCACACGGGCCATGGCCCGCAAAAGCTTTTTAACCGGTGCAGTCAGGTAGTTGCTCATCACTCCTGCCGCCAGAACGCATAAAAGCAGGGAACAGACTGCCATAATCATGATTACCCCCACGGTCATATTGGTCACATCCCGCGTAAATACCGGCTCTTTCCCCAATATAATATAAAGTCCCGTAGACCCAAGCGGCGCAATATAAAAGGTAATGCCGTCCGCAGTCTGCCGCAGATCCTCCCCCGCCATCCGTCTGGTTCTGAGTATCTGGGCCAGCGATGCCTCCTTCGCCGCCTTCGTGCTGTACACATCCTCCCAGAAACTGTCCAGCACGGCTATCCCGTTCTGCTCATCATAAGCCCCTGCCAAAATCGTATCAAAATGATCTTCCGTCATATCCACTACAACAAAACCGACGCATTCCTCGTTCTCGTCCAGAATCGCGCGGGCTCCCTGCAGGCAGAGCGCATTCGAAGACTGTTCCCAAGACGCCCGGCGCAAAATCATTTCCTGAGAATGTGTCCTTGCCACCTTTAATAATCCCCAATATACGGGAAGCTCCCCCGCCGCACCCTGAGGCGATGTGGAAAGGCTGCAAACGCCCTGCGCGTCATAAACGTGAAACCATGCAATTTCCCGCAAATCCTGCGTTTTTTCATACAGTCTCTTATAGGCCTTATTTTTCAGCCAGCTGTCCGTCTGGATAATACCGTCCACGATGACCGCGTCGGACATAATTTCCTCCGCCACCCGTTCCGTCTCGTCAAATACGCCCGTCATGCGGTTTTCCACACTGATCAGCTGTTCCTGGGTCTTTTCCTCATAATCGCGGGAAAGTCTGGCCTTTAAAACACTGACCAGAAAACAGCCGGTTATCACAAGCGGAACAAGCGCCACTACAATAAAGCACAAAAATAATTCTCTTTTAAAAGATTTCCTCAAAACTGTCTTCATTCCTGCTGTGTCAGTTCCTTCCATTCTGTCAGTATTTCTTCCCTGTGCTTTTCGGAATAATCCAGATCGTAAAACACTTCTCTGATCTCTTCTCCTTCCGCTCCCTTCCGCACGCTTCTGCGGTAAAGACGGTCTTCCAGAAGCCTTTGTACGTCCTCGCTTACAGTAAATTCCAGGAACAGCTCCGCATTCTCCCTGTTGGGCGCATTTTTAATCAGGGCGCTCCCATCGGGCACCGCCGCCGTACCTTCTCTTGGATAAATCATGGCAATATCTGCATTCTGATCCATCTCCTTCAAAACGGTTTCCTCAAGCGTAATGCCGATCAGCTTCTTACCGGCAGTCACCTCCCCCAGCACTTCCCCGGAGCCGGAAAGAATGTCTCCGTCCAGATTGGAGACAAAGGCCTCCATCACTTCCTCCTCAGACATATCTTCTGAAAGAATTTGCAGCATTGTCATAAGAGCCGTGTAGCTGCTTCCCGACCGGTCAGGGTCTGCAAAAGCAATACTTCCCTGCCAGTGATTGTTCGTCAGATCCCGCCAGCTGCGGGGCGTGCCTGCCGAGATCACCAGCTTCTTATTATAGACTATCACAATGGGCAGTCTGGAAAATACAGTATACACACCGTCCGGCGACGCATAAGTATCGTCAAGCTGTTCGCTCTGGCTGCTGCAATAGGGCTCAAAATATTCCCCATATGCATTCAGGCTGTCCACGCCGCCGCCAAACATCACATCCCCGGAATTTTTTCCATCTTCCTCCCTGATTCGGTCTAACAGGTCGTTGGTTCCCCCGGTGACCACCTCTACCCAGATACCAGTCCTCTCCTCAAACTCCCTGACAATGGGTCCGTATATCTCTTCCTTGTGGGAGGTGTAAACCACCAGCTTATTGCTCTCCTCCAGATGATACTCCTCCTGCGCCTGCCCGCCGCCGCAGCCGCCAAAAATAAGTAACGGCGTCAGCACAACGGCAGCCGCCCGTAACATACGTTTTTTCATATTTCCACTTCCTCTCTGTAACTATTTTAACAAAAACAGTTTGGCAGTAAAAGACCCTCTTGACACTTCCTCCTTTTAGGTACATAATATCAACGTTATACAAACGCCTTTTTAATAAGAAGAAACATGCTGGAGAATTTCAGAAGAATGGAGTGGAAAAATGTTCGTACTTTTTTTTCTGATCTGGATTATATTTAACGGGCAGCTTACCTCGGAAATCGCTGCCTTCGGCGTCGTCATCGCAGGGGTCATGTACTGGTTTTTATGCCGGTTTTTTGATTACAGCCCTCGGTACGATGTTTTTTTATGCAAAAAGGCACCTCTGTTGATTCAATATATTCTGACCTTAATCTGGGAAATACTGAAAGCCAATATAACGGTCTTTCGCATGATCTATTCCGCCGAATACGAGCTGGAGCCTGCCGTCGTTCATTTCAGGACGAATCTGCACTCCACTCTGGCCCGGGTGCTGTTGGCCAATTCCATCACGCTGACGCCGGGCACCATTACTGTCTCTCTGACGGACAATGAGTACACCGTGCACTGTCTGGACAAAGAACTGGCGGAGGGCATTTCCTCCTCCGTCTTCGTGAAACTTTTAACAAAACTGGAGGCTTCTGATTAACTGCCTGCGCCTCGAAAGGGAAAACAATGGAAAAAGAAATGATTTATCACCCTTTTTTTATTATACTGCTGATTCTGCTCTCCTTCATGCTGCTGATCTGTCTGATCCGGGCAGTAAAAGGCCCCCGCGTGGCTGACCGTCTGATGGCTGTCAATATGATGGGCACCATGGTCATGGTCATGATTTCAATTCTGGCTCTTTTGCTGAAAGAAGGCTATCTGGTCGATCTGTGCCTGATCTACGCCATGATCAGCTTCCTTGCCGTAGTGGTAATCTCCAAGGTCTACATCGGCATTTACGAGGAACGACAGCACGATTTGAAAAATCAGGAAGGAGGCGTAACGGATGAGCGCGGTTGAATGGATCAGGTTTATTATGGGAAGCGTTTTTGTCATAATCGGTATGGTAATCTTTTTTACAGAATTATTCGGCGTTTTTCATTTTAAATACGTCCTGAACAGGATGCATGCCGCCGCTATGGGCGATACGCTGGGCATCAGTTCCTGTCTGATCGGTCTGATGATTTTTTCGGGCCTGAATTTCACGACCCTGAAAATGTTTTTGATAATCGTATTCCTTTGGTTTGCCTCTCCTGTTTCTTCCCACGTACTCTCAAGGCTGGAAGTCGCTACAAACGGAAAGTTATCCGCATACTGCGAAATATATGAAGATGTGAACTCTCTGGAGCGGGAGCTTGCCGATAGAAGAAACGCACCGAAAACCGATACGGACAGACAGGAATCGGAACCTGCAAAAGAAAAGGAGGCGTATCCGTCATGACGGCTTTTCAGATTATTTTGATGGGACTTTTGATTATCTGCGCAGTCTCCGTCAGCTTTTCCAAAAATCTTTTAAATGCAATCCTGATTTATATGTCTTTCAGTCTGGTCATGTCCATGCTCTGGATCTGTCTGGAATCCCCCGATCTGGCCATCACGGAAGCTGCTGTCGGCGCAGGCATCACCAGCGTCCTCTTTTTCGTGACACTGAAAAAAATACATGCCATAGAAGCGGCGGAGCCTGAAAAAAAGGAGGAGCCGAAAGATGAGTAGGAAAAAACCAGCAGCGGAATATCAGAAAACCTTTGCTTTCCGCTTTTTCAGATGGCTTTCCGGGTCTAAAGACCCGTATCTTGGCGAGGTGGAAATGCAGCCCCAGAAAGAATTTCAGCCTGACCCGGAGGCCACTTTGCGTCATGAAAAAGAGCACGACGCCATTCTGGACAAGGTATATGATTCGGAACGCAACATGGAGATGAAGCTTTTCCGTAAGCTCTACCACGGCACAAGCATTCTTTTTTGTCTGTTTCTGATCGCTCTGCTTTTAGTAACTATTTCATGGCTGCCTGCAACGGGCACGGTCAACCGTCCCGTCAATAACGAGGTAACGGAGCGTTATATTGAAAAAGGACTGGAGGAAACCGGCGCAGTCAATATCGTTGCAGGCATGATTCTTGACTACAGAGCCTTTGATACCCTGGGAGAATCCCACGTGCTGTTCGTTGCCACAATTACCGTGCTGATCCTGCTTCGCCTGAATAAAACCGAAAAGGATGAAGCGGAGGTAAGCGACCGCCGCTTTGAACCGAAAAACGACGCAATTTTGCAGCTTGTGGCAACCTTCCTTGTACCGATTATTATTATTTTCGGCATTTATATTATCTTAAACGGCCATCTGGGCCCCGGAGGCGGCTTTTCCGGCGGCGCGGTGATCGGCGCGGGACTGGTGCTTTATCTGAATGCTTTTGGCTTCAAAAAAACAGAGCGGTTTTTCACGGAGAAAACCTATAAATGGATATGCTTTTTCTCCCTTTCCTTTTACTGTCTGGCAAAAAGCTATTCCTTTTACACGGGCGCAAATCACCTTCACAGCGTAATTCCGAAGGGCACGCCCGGCGCGATTTTGTCAAGCGGACTGATTCTGCCCTTAAATATCGCGGTAGGCCTTGTGGTTGCCTGCACGATTTACGCTTTTTACGCCATGTTCCGAAAAGGAGGGTTTTAGGATGGGCCCCAATTTACTTGCAAACTACGGAGAAGCCGTCTCCGCCATTCTGTTTTGTATCGGCTTCACCAACCTGCTTTTGCAGACCAATTTAATCAAAAAGATCATCGGACTGAATATCATGGACAGCGCGATCTACCTCTTTCTTGCGGAAAAGGGGTATATTGCGGGACGCGTCGCGCCCATTGTGGTAAACGGCGTTACCAGCACGGAAGCTTACATTAACCCGATTCCCGCAGGCCTTGTCCTGACGGGTATCGTCGTCTCCGTCTCTGTAACCGCCCTCATGCTGTCTTTGACAATCCGTCTGTATACCAGATATCACACGCTGGATCTGGACGAGATTTCCGCACAGTTAAAAAGGGAGGGAAAATAAAATGAATTTTATCTGTAATTTTCCCTTTTTTTCCATTTTGTTAAGCCTTTTTTCCGGCACCATCTGTTCCGTGCTCTCGGCAAAAGCGGCTAAACTGGTAAATCGGGTTGTTATTGTTGCTGTCGGCATCATGTCCGCGATCCTGTTACTGTACCTTCTCTCTACGGGAGAGCCCTTCGTATACTGGATGGGCCATTTCCCCGCTCCCTGGGGCAATGAGATTCGGGCAGGCGTGCTGGAAGCGGGCATGGCTCTGTTTTTCTGTATCATCATGTATCTGTCCATGGCCGGCGGCGCCCACAAGCTTTTCGGCGAGGTGGTGGAGAACAAACATAATCTGTACTATATTCTGGTGAACCTCCTGCTGAGCTCCCTGCTGGCGCTGGTCTACACCAACGACATGTTTACGGCCTACGTTTTTGTGGAAATCAACACCATTTCCGCCTGCGGCCTTATCATGATCCGTCAGGTAGGACGTACCATTGAGGCCGCCGTCCGTTATATGATTATGAGCCTTTTGGGATCCGGTCTGCTGCTTTTTGGTCTGTGCATCATGTATGATCTGACCGGCCATCTTCTCATGAGCAACATAAAGGAATCTGTGGGACTGCTTATGGCAAACGGCGAATATCCGATTCCTCTGATTGTCTCTGTCGCTCTGATGTGCGTGGGCCTGTGCATCAAAAGCGCGCTGTTTCCTTTTCACGCCTGGCTGCCCGACGCTTACGGATATTCCACGGTATCCTCCGCGGCCATTCTGTCCAGTCTGGTGTCAAAGGGCTATATCTTTCTGCTGATTAAAATTATTTACCGCGTGATCGGCTTTAATATCTTTAACAGCACACGGATTATCGACGTACTTTTTGTTTTCGGTCTTATGGGCATGATCTTCGGCTCCATAAGCGCCATTCGGGAAAACGATATCAGAAGGATGATCGCCTATTCCTCCGTGGCGCAGATCGGCTATATTTACATGGGCTTCGGCATGGGCACGCAGGCCGGCATGGTGGCCAGCGTCTTCCACATTCTGTCCCATGCGGCAACCAAATCCCTGCTCTTTATCGCCGCCATCGGTCTTACGGACGTGTCGGGCGGCAGCCGTAAGCTCACCGATCTGACTGGCGCGGCCTACCGCAACAAGTGGGCCGGGGCGGCCTTCATGGCCGGCTCTCTGTCCATGGTGGGCGTCCCCCTGTTTTCCGGCTTTATCAGCAAGCTTCTGTTTTCACAGGCGGCCGTGCAGGTGGAGGGAAAAATGCTGGCTTCATTGATTGTACTTGGAATCAGTACGGTTTTAAACGCCATCTACTTTATGAAGACGGTAATCCGCATTTATACTTCCAACAGGGAATCGGCCTATCCCAGCGTTACTTTCCGGGATATGAAAAGCTATGCGGCGGTGCTTATATGTTTCATGATATTGAATGTCATTCTGGGCGTCAGCTCCCAGCCGGTCGTTGACATGATCCAGCTGGGTCTGGCCATGTTCGACTGATCTGCACTGTGGCATTTGTTGAATAATTTACAAGGAGATGGCAGTATGTATCCGATTCTTTTATCCATTTTATTTCCCATTCTGGCAGGCTTATTTTTGCTGATCCGCTATCGGACGCCCCTGTCGAGCAGGGCAGGCACGGCCAAAAGGAAGACTCTGGTCATTCTGACGGGCAGTTTTCTTATTATTACCGTCCTGCTTACTGTCATTGCAATATTTACGGCAAAGGAAGGGTTCACTTTGTTTTACCTGACCGAAACGCTGCCCGTTTATTTTCGAATCGACAAGGCGGGAACCCTTTTTTCCCTGCTTGCGGTTGTGGTCTTACTCTGCGCCGGTTTTTTCTCCTTCGAGTACATGAAGCACGAAGAGCGGGAAAGCCGCTACTATGGGTTTTATCTGCTGCTGTTCGGGGTGCTCAATGCCCTGTGCTTTGCGGGAAACCTGATTACCTTTTATCTTTTCTTTGAGCTTTTAACCCTGACCTCCACGCCGCTTGTGCTGCATACCGGCTCAAAAGAAGCCGTCATGGCAGGCTTAAAATACTTATTTTACTCGCTCTGCGGCGCGTACACGGCTCTGTTCGGTATTTATTTTCTCTACAAAAACAGTGTAACACTGGCCTTTACCGCAGGGGGCGTGCTAAAAGCCTCCGCAATAGCGGAGCACGGCGGTTTTCTTCTGGCTGTGGCTTTTGTCATGATTCTTGGCTTCGGCGTAAAAGCGGGCATGTTTCCCATGCATGCATGGCTGCCTGCGGCCCACCCCGTAGCGCCGGCGCCGGCTTCGGCTGTGTTGTCCGCCATGATTGTCAAAGCGGGAGTCCTTGCCATTATCCGTGTCGTTACCATGTTTGGCCGAGATTTTCTTCGGAATACCTGGATGCAGACCGCCTGGATCTGTCTGACTCTAATCACGGTCTTTATGGGATCGCTTCTGGCCTACCGGGAACCGGTGCTGAAAAAAAGACTGGCCTACTCCACGGTTAGCCAGCTTTCCTACATCCTCTTCGGTCTGGCAGTGATGAACGAAGAAGCTCTGGCCGGAAGCCTGCTGCATGTGCTGGCCCACGGTTTTGTGAAAGCGGCGCTTTTTCTTTGCGCCGGAGCGATCATTTACAAAACGGGGAAAACCCGAGTGGAGGAAATGCGCGGCATTGGCAGGGAAATGCCCCTCACCATGTGGTGCTTTACCATCGCTTCCCTCGGCCTGATCGGTATTCCGCCTACAGGCGGCTTTATCAGCAAATGGTATCTGGCCATCGGCTCTTTAAAGAGCGGTCTGCCCGTCCTTGCTGTGCTTGGCCCGATTGTCCTTCTGGTGAGCGCACTGCTAACCGCAGGCTATCTTCTGCCGCTGACTATCAACGGCTTTTTCCCGGGGGCGAATTTCGATTACGATAAGCTGCAAAAGAAAGAACCCTGCAAACTTATGACCGTGCCGATTTTGATTCTGACAGTTTTGTCAGTTCTTGTCGGTATCTTTCCGGACGGCATCGCGCCTGTTCTGGCGCTGGCAGGATTATAGGGAGGTGTTGCCATGATTATTTCAGTGATCCTGATTCCTTTTATAGCGGGCATCCTGATACCTGTTATTCCATTTAAAAAACGCTGGCAGAAGGAAATTTTTCTGGAAACGGCGGTTGTTGCAAACAGTGTCCTCGTATGGTATCTGCTCCTGCATCATTCGGACAGCACCTTCCTTCTGGCGCATTTTACTGGCAACCTGAATATCAGCTTCCGTGTGGACGGCATGAGCATGGTATTTGCAGGCCTTGTCTCTTTTCTCTGGCCCTTTGCGACGCTCTATGCCTTCGAATATATGACGAGGGAAAAACATGAAAACGTCTTTTTCCTCTTTTATACGCTGACATACGGTGTGACGCTGGGCATTGCCTTTGCCGCCAATCTGCTCACCATGTATTTCTTTTACGAGCTGTTGACGTTAGTTACGGTGCCCCTTGTCATGCATACCCTGACCCGGGAAGCGGTTCTGGCAAGCCGCAAGTACCTGTATTATTCGCTTGGCGGCGCAGCTTTCGCCTTTATCGGCCTGATTATGGTCATCGTTTACGGAAGCACCACGGACTTCATTTTAGGCGGCGTTTTTGACCCCGCAAAAATTGCCGGCCACACCGATGTGCTGCTGTTAATTTACGTGATGGCCTTTATGGGCTTCGGCGTAAAAGCGGCCGTCTGCCCCTTAAACTCCTGGCTCCCCCAAGCCGGCGTGGCTCCCACGCCTGTCACCGCACTGCTCCACGCAGTGGCTGTGGTAAAAGCCGGCGCCTTTGCCATCCTGCGTCTTACCTACTACAGCTTCGGCACGGATTTTCTGCGGGGTACATGGGCGCAGACCGTAGTCATGATTGTGGTCATGTTTACCATCGTTTACGGCTGCAGTCGGGCGGTAAAGGAAACGCACCTTAAAAGACGGCTGGCTTACTCCACCATAAGCAACCTCTCCTATATCCTGTTCGGAGCGGTGATCATGACCCCCCTTGGACTGGCGGGGGCGCTGACCCATCTGGTGTTCCATGCCCTCATGAAAATCTGCTCCTTTTTCTGCGCGGGCGCCATCATGCATCAGACAGACCGCCATTATGTACATCAGCTGAACGGGCTTGGGTATAAAATGCCATGTATCTTCGGTATCTTTACCATTTCCGCGCTGGCTCTCATGGGTGTCCCGGGTCTGGCCGGCTTTGTCAGTAAGTGGAATCTGGCGCAGGCCGCGGTGGACAGCGGAAATCCTCTGGCCTGGGGCGGCATTGCCTGCCTTCTGATATCCGCGCTGCTAACCGCCATTTACATGCTTACCATGGTGGTACGGGCATTCTTTCCGGGAAAAGACTTCGATTACAGCACTGTTGCCGAAGCAAAAGACCCTAACTGGAAAATGCTGCTGCCTTTATTTGTGTTCACCCTTTGCATCATTGGCTTCGGCCTTTATTCCCAGCCGATTGTAAACTTCTTTAACGACGTAGCAGGAGGAGGCGTGTAAATGCTTGTATATATTAACTGTATTGTTTTTCTGCCGATGGCAGCCGGGCTGATCAGCTATCTGATGAGCGGCAGATATAAGAAGAAATATAAGAGATTTGCCGATATCATAGCAGGTGTTACATTTATTTTCTGCGCGCTGCTTTGCATACAGGTATTAAACGGTACGGCAAAAGGGGCGGTAATCTCCTTCCCGCTCTCAGACAGCCTGAATCTTGGTATGCGCATAAACTTTACCCTTGACGGCTTTCGCGCTCTGTATGGAACCATAGCCGCCTTCATGTGGTTTATGGCCACCCTATTTTCCAGAGAATATTTTAAACACTACCGCAGCCAAAATCGCTACTATCTGTTTTTGCTGCTGACCCTTGGCGCAACGGAAGGCGTCTTCTTTTCCGCAGACTTTTACACCACCTTCCTCTTCTTTGAAATGATGTCGTTTACTTCCTATGTATGGGTGGTACACGATGAAAAGCCGGAATCCATGCGAGCAGGCGCAACTTATCTGACGGTGGCCGTTCTTGGCGGTCTGGTGATGCTGATGGGTATTTTCCTGCTCTACGACGCGGCAGGCACGCTCCTTTTCTCCGAACTTGCACAGATGCCTCTGTGCCGCGGCGAAAACGCCGCACAGATCTGGGCGGCAGGTCTCTGCCTTCTGTTCGGCTTCGGCGCGAAGGCAGGCGCGTTTCCGCTTCATATCTGGCTGCCAAAGGCCCATCCTGTGGCTCCGGCTCCTGCTTCGGCCCTGCTCTCCGGTATCCTGACAAAGGCAGGCATGTACGGCATATTGATCCTCACTGCCGATCTCTTTTTTGGCAGCGCGGCATGGGGCGGCCTGATTTTGCTTCTTGGCGTCTTCACCATGGTAATCGGCGCGCTTCTTGCCCTGCTTTCCATCGACTTAAAGCGGACGCTTGCCTGCTCTTCCGTATCTCAGATCGGTTTTATTCTGGTGGGCGTCGGTATGTCGGGTCTGCTGGGCCCGGAAAATGCGTTGGCTCTTCGGGGAAGTCTGCTGCATATGGTAAATCACTCCCTGATAAAGCTCGTGCTGTTTATGGCGGCAGGCGTGGTTTTCATGAACGTGCATAAGCTTGACTTAAATGATGTCCGCGGTTTTGGCCGCAAAAAGCCGCTGCTTCACTTTTTATTCCTGACGGGCGCTCTCGGAATCGGCGGCATCCCACTTTTTAACGGCTATATCAGCAAAACGCTGCTTCATGAAAGCATCGTGGAATACATGTTTTGTATAAACGCCGGAAAGATCCCCGCGTTTTTTGGCGCCTCGTTTATGAGCGGCGTCGAATGGATTTTCCTGTTAAGCGGCGGCCTGACTATTGCCTACATGACCAAACTCTACGCTTGTCTATTTCTTGAAAAAAACACGGACAGCGCCGTGCAGCAAAAATATGACGAACTGAAAGGGAAATACATGAACCGCACAAGCGCCTTTGCGCTTACGGTAAGCGCTGCCCTCTTGCCGGTTATGGGCCTTTTCCCGGGCGTTATCATGGACGGAATAGCCGATATGGGACAGGATTTTCTCCGTGCGCATGCCGCAGAAAAAGTTTCCTACTTCTCTCCCGAAAATTTGAAAGGGGCTTTTATCTCTCTGGTATTCGGCGCCCTGATCTACGGCTTTATCGTGCGTTCTCTGCTGATGAAAAAAGAGGACGAGACAGAGAATGCCGCGCCCTCTAAATATTATATAAACCGTATACCTTCCTGGCTGGATCTGGAAAACCTGATCTACCGGCCCTTACTCATACAGATCCTTCCGTTTGCCTGCGGCATGATATGCCGCTTTCTGGACAGCTTTGTGGACACCATCGTTGTGATTCTCAGAAAAACCGTCTACCGGGATGAGAAGCTGCCTCACGAACGCACGGAAGGCAACGCATTGACGCACCTTGGCGCCTGCGCCGCCTCCTTCTTTGAAAAGCTTGGCAATCTGACACTGCATCGGAAAAACCCCCGCAAGCGGGACTACGAGCATAAGCTGGCGCTGCTTTACGAGGAATATCATGAAAACAGCATGATGATCGCCAGAAGCATGTCGTTCGGACTGCTGCTGTTCTGTGTCGGATTGATCCTGACAGTGGCATATCTGTTTATTAAGGATGTGTTTGGTCTGTAAACATGCGTCTCAGGACGCGTCAGCGCTTTCCTCTTCTGCTGCTTCTGCCGCCGCCTTTCTGGCCTTGCGCTTCCTGTGCATCTTATGCACGATCAGCGCAATCACCAGAAGCAGTGCGGCCCCGCCTGCCACAAGATAAACAAGATAATCCATAAGGCCCTGATCCTTTACACTGGCCGCTATCTTCACGCTGTTTCCCTCAGCCGGGAAGAGGAAATACATTCCCATAAGTTCCGTTTCCGCTTTCCTCCAGCCGGCCGTATCCTGCACATAAATCTCGACGCCTTCCGTCTGTCCCCAGGGCGCCTGATAACGGATCTGGTGGGTTTTTGCGCCATCATCGGGAATTTCGATCTGCCAGCACTCCGTCAGCTCTTCCGCCTCTTCCTCTCCGGGAAGGATCACCAGCTCGCTTCCCGTCCCCAGCTTCTCAACGGTAATCGCATCCTCTTTTGCAAACATGCCGTCCACCAGAACAGACGACTGGTTATTCTCCCGTACCCAGCTTCCCGCCAGCGTGGTCAGATACCGCACGTACTCTACCGTCACGTCCTCATCAACCCGGACGTCCACAAGCTCCTTATTATCCCAGTCGGCATAAAATCCTTCCTTCGCGGGAATGGTCGGATATTTTTCCAAAGCCACACTGCCGCCATAAGGACATTCAACAGTGCCCACTTCCTCATCGTCCGCATAAAAGGTAATCTTCATCTTTCGGAATCTGGAAGGAAGCCCCTCCGTCTCCAGCAATGTGGCGTAGCTTACAGGCTCCGCCCTGCCGCTGTAGCTGATCCGGTCAATGCCCGCCATTTCGTCCGATACAAAGAAATTATCCGTAACCTCCGCGTTGTCGGTAATTTTACCCGCAATCGCGCCGGAAAAAGCGTCGGCCTCCTTCACCTTTACCATGGCGCGGCAGCTTTCTATTCCAAATCCGTATCCGGCAATTCCGGCCACATATTCCCCGCCGGACACTGTACATTTTGCGTAACTGTTTTTGATATGGGACAGGGAATGCCCCGCAATACCTCCCACATAATCGCCCGCCGTGCTCTCAATTCTGCCGTAATTCTCACAGCGAAGCACCATGCCCATCTCCTGCAGGCCGCAGACGCCGCCGGCATAGCTCTTCTGGGCTGTGACATTTCCCTGATTCACATTCTGTCTGAGCACGCATCTTGTGAGGAAGGTGGAGTTTGCCCTGGCATCGTCAAGTCCCGTTATATCGCTCTCCAGGTCGAAATCATACTCAATGGCCATCGTGCCGGCAATACCCGACACATTCAGGTCAGCCTCCACCTTGCCGTTATTGATACAATCGGCAACCGTGGAATCAATACATTCCTCCGCGTTCTCCTCCGACTCGTCCTCGTAGATATTGGAGTAATCCATATCCAGCACGCCGTCCATGGCGTCCGTATACAGCCGCATAATCTCGCTGAACTCATCGTTGATATCGGACAGATCGTCATTTATCACGTCTCCGCTGGCGCTCATCTCATCATTCAGGTAACCCATGTTCTCGGAAATGTTTTTCAAATTGGAGTTCAGGCTTCCCGTGGTGGAATGGTAGTCCTCTCCCAATCTCGGAAAAACGATATCTTCCTTGTCATTAAGGGTCTTTAGAATATCCTTTGTCCCTTCTCCTGCATCCTCCAGATTGCCTGCGGCATCCTTCGCGTAATCAACCGCATCGCCCAGCTGCTCCCTTGCTTCCTCCGTCATCTCGCTCGTATATCTGGCAGCAATATCCGTCATGACCGCCAGATAGTCTTTCATATCATCCGAATAATTCGAGCCGTGAGCTTCCAAATATTTATCGTCCGCGTAACTGCTTGCAGACCGCGCTATCTCGCGGGCGTGACCGGTCATATCGGCAGCGGCAGCCTCCTGTACCTCACGATCCGCATCATAATGGGTCGTGTGGCTGCTGTCGGTACACGGAAATTCATCTCCCGTCTCCATATGTACCCAGCCGCTGATCCCAATATAGTGCTCCGGCACATCATCAAAATCAAGACTCGAATCAAAGTCCCAGTCGCCCATTCCGCCAGGCTTTAAGTCATACTCCCTGTCGCTTCTGTCCGCCGCTTCTTTGGCTATAAAATAATTCTCATAAGCATCCGTCGCATCCGCCGCATATCCTGCGTGCTCTTTTCCGCCCTTTTCTATGGCCGCTTTGGCATCCTCGTACAGTACCTGTTCCTCCGGCGGCATATACTGGTAGATGTCCATAGCCCTGACCATATCTCCAAGCTCGTCAGCCGTATCCTTCACATCCGAGGCCGCGTCCGTCATATGGTCAAGGACGCCATCGTCCTTTGCCGTTTCATCCAGCACATAGTCAAAGCGGTTCACCGCCTCATTGACGGAATCCATCATGCTGTCCGTCCAGTCTATGGTTCTGTCCGCCAGAATATTGGTATCATCAATCGCTCTGTCCGCAAATCCACGGATTACGGAAAGACGATTGGAAACCACATCTGATCGTTCGCCCGCATCATCCAGCATTTTTTCAATCTGATCGTGCATGGTGTCAATGTGATCTGACAGCTGTAAAACAATATCCTCCGTCAAATCAATCGCTATGTATGGCTCCGCCTGTCCCACAATACCGCCCACATCCTTACGGCCGTATACCTTTCCCTTATTGGCGCAGGAATAAACGTAACCCGACTGCCGGCCCACAATGCCGCCCGTATTGTAGCCCACATGCTCATAGCCGACAGTGCCCTCGTTTACGCAGTTTTGTATGATGCCTGTTGAGAGTCCTGCAATACCTCCCGTATCCACAGTATTGTCCGTGGTGGAAAGCTTGTCGGCCTTCTCGTCCTCATCCCTGTCAAAAGAATTTAAAATTCCCGTGGTATACTGCTCCAGATTAATATCTTCCAGAGATTTGGATTTATCTTCATTGGAGACATTGATGTCGGCCTTATTCAGACACCCGACAATATTTCCCACATTATCGCCGACAATGCCGCCCGTATAATGCGCGCCCGTAATTTCACCGACTGTCTCGCTGTCCATCAGTACGCCGCTGATCTCATTGTATCCGGCAATACCGCCCACATAGTCGCTTCCCTCCACCGTGCCGTCAAAGACGCAGTTCAGGATTACGCCGCTGTTATCTCCCACAATACCGCCTACCACCATCTGCTGTCCGGTAGGTCTGACAATGCCTTCCAGCCTCAGATTGGCGATAACCGCCGACTTCTGGGTATAATTAAACAGGCCCACATAGGAAATCGGATCCCGCACCGTAAAGCCGCTGATCGTATGTCCCTGCCCGTCAAAATAACCGCCGAAGGTGGGAATGGAGACAAAGCTCTCTCCTGACAGACTGATATCCTCCGTCAGAAAAACCTTCTTATTCTGGGACCAGGTATCCAGCCAGCAGTCCCGCGCAAACTCCTTGAGATCCTGCGCGTTTTCTATATAAACCGTTTCCCACTGAATCTCTTCGTCCTGGTAGGAATCAATCACCTCGTTGGCGTCCTCCACGCTGGCGACCTTTTCCTCCTCTTCGCTTTCCTCTTCCTCCGCCTGCGGCTTTTCCTCCGCAGCCGCCACAGGCTGTACCGGGAAAGCGCTCAGGATCACTGCTGCCGAAAGCAAAAGGGCTGTCACTTTTTTCTTACTCATGATCTGCCACCTCCCTGCTGGCCGCCTCCTCAGACAGGGACGCCGTCAACTGCCGGTATTCATCCTCCGAAATCTCCGTCACATCTCCCGCCTCCACATAAGCGCTTACATTACCTCTGACAATGGCGCTCATGGTGCCTGTCACAACACCGTTGATTCTGCCGCGCACCAGTCCGTCCACTCTCATAAGGCCGGTCGCGTTCTTTGTGCGGATCGGCATATTCATAACAAATGCGGTTTTTTCTATGATCTTATCGCCCACCAGAAGAATCTGCGGCAATACGAACATGGTCACAATAATGGATATGGTAGTTCCTCTTCCCAGACATTTTCCAATTCCGAAAATCGCCGCGTTGGAAGTCAGCTTACCGATTAAAAATCCTGCCACCACCATCATGGTTCCCGATGTGATGATCGTCGGGAAGGCCTGGTTCATGGAATCAATAATGGACTGCCTTCTGCCGTTTGTCTCGCGAAGCTCCATGTACCGTCCCGCAATGACAATGGCGTAGTCGATGTTGGCGCCCATCTGTATGGAGCTGACAATCAGGTATGACATGAAGAAAATATTGTCCTGCTGCAACGCCGGGAACGAGAAGTTAAGCCAGATACAGCCCTGAATTACCGCAATCAGAAGCACCGGCATACCCGCCGACTTAAAGGTAAACAAAAGCACCACCAGCACAGCCAGAATGGATACCACATTATTGACCAGATTATCCCGGCCGAAAGTCTTTTGCAGATCGTACTGGCTCACCGATTCGCCGCAGACCAAAATTTTGCCGTCATAATATTTCTCCGCGATCTCGTGCATCCTGTCGATAAAGGCAAAGGTCTCCTCGCTCTCCTCGGGCAGCGTCAGATACACCAGCATACGGCTGTAATTTTCACCCTGTAACTGGTTCTTCGCAAAATTCATGGAATCGAAGGCGTCGTCCAGCGTATCCTGTAAATCATCTTCCAGCGTGACGTATCCTTCCTCCACCTCGTCGTGGACGAACATAAACATGTCAATCAGCGACACCTTATATTCCGGAAGCCCATTGACTACCTTGGCGTAATCTTCATCGTTCACCGCATAAGCCGCATATACCAGCTCCGCCACTTCGTAATCCAGATCAATCAGCTCCGAAAACTGCCTCGGCGTCAGTTTATCCGTCAGACAGTAACCGTCCATTGCCTCTATATTGGCAAGGCCCATCGCATAATCCACTTCGGGACAGGCCTCCAGTTCCTCCAGAAGCTTTGCCTCGTTCTCATAGTCTCCTGTCGGTACAATGAGCGCCACCATATTGCTGGAGCCGAAATTCTCCGTCTGCATCTCCTCCGTCTTCTGCACGCTGTTCTGGATCGGCGGCGTAATCGTCGAATCGCCGAACACATAGGGGCATTTGCTGGAAACGGTATAAGCTCCCACAATGACAAGCACAAACAGCGGCGCGACGATAAATCTCGTCGCATAGTCAAACTTACCCACAAAGGGGATGTCCGGTATAAAGTTCTTATGTTTGGTGTTATCCATCAGTTTGGAAAACAGCATAATCACGCCCGGCATCAGCAGGAACACGGAGCCCAGCGCAAGGAAAATGGACTTGATCAAACACACGGACAGATCCGGCCCCATCTTGTACTGCATAAAGCCCATGGCGATCAATCCGCCAATAGTAGTCAGGGAGCTGCCGCAGATCTCCGGAATCGCCTTGCTTAAAGCTATGATAATCGCCTCTCTGGATTCCAGATTAGCATGCTCCTCCTTGTATCTGTTTAACAGGATAATGGCATAATCCACAGACAGGGCAAGCTGCAGCACAACGGTAACGGAATTGGACACAAAGGAAATTGTGCCGAAAATGAAATTCGTTCCCATCTGTAAAATGGCCGCCGCCACAAAGGTGATGAGCAGAACCGGCACCTCCGCATAGGCCTGGGACGTGAGCAGAAGAACCGTCACAACCACGATTGCCACCAGAACAATGATGACATTCATCTCCTCGGCAATCAGCTCCGCCTCAATATCCCCCAGCGTTGTAGCCAGATAATAGTCATAGCCGTCAAGCTCCTCCTTGACACGGTCCAGCACTTCCAGACACTTATCGTCCTTCTCGTCATAATCAAAAGTAATATTATAGTAGGCGGAACCGTTGTTGTAATGCTCCTCCTGATTTTCCAGATCATCCTCATCCACAAACTCAACCTGAAAAATGCCGGGCATAAATTTCAGCTTCCGCTCGACAGACACCGCCTGCTCATACGACAGGTTCGCAACCATCACGTTACAGGTTCCGTATGTAATAAACTCTTTCTCCATCAGATCCAGACCCTGCTTTGTCTCTGTAGAATCCGGAAGATAGTGGGACATGGAATTTTCCACGTTAACCCAGTTTCGCGACACGGCGGAAAAAATAATCAGGATGCCAAACAATAAAAAAAACAGGTTTCTCTTATCCACAATAAATCCGCAGATTTTGAGCATCGCCTGATTTCCACCTTTATTTTCAGTTTGTTCCTTTTCCATCTGGAAACAACTCCTCTCTTATTCAAGAGGAAATATAGCATTGTCACTGGCTTTTGTCAATTATCTTCAGGCCCGGTCTTTACATTCGCTCAATTTTGTACAGTCCGCTTCTTTACAAATAAATTTCTTTTTTGTACACTATAGCTGTATCGGAAACTGTCTGATACAACAGAGAGGTTATTTATGAAAAAAAGATTTCGCATTGACCTATCCACAACCCAGACTATTATGCTGAGCTTTCTGCTTGCCATTCTGGCCGGAAGCTTTTTCCTTGCCCTCCCCGGAAGTTCCGCAGACGGGCAGGCAGTTCCCTATGTAGACGCGCTGTTTACAGCGGCTACCTCCATCTGCGTGACGGGGCTTGTTACGCTCCCTACCGTCACCACATGGAGCGTTTTCGGACAGATTGTCATTCTGATTCTGATCCAGATCGGCGGCCTCGGCATCATTACCATCATGTCCGGTCTGATGATCAGCCTGCACCGCCGGATCGGCATGCGGGACAGACAGCTTATTCAGGACGCATTTAACCTGAATACCCTTTCCGGCATGGTTAAATTCATCAAAAAAGTACTGCTTGGCACCTTCATGGTAGAGGGCGTCGGCGCGCTTCTCTATATGACGGTATTTATACCGCAGTACGGTCTCCACGGCATATGGATTTCCCTGTTTAACGCCGTATCCGCTTTCTGCAATGCGGGAATGGATATTCTTTCGGAAAACAGCCTGTGCGAATATGTACACAATCCTCTGGTCAATACCGTGACGGCCCTGCTGATTATCATGGGCGGCATCGGATATATTGTCTGGTGGGATGTGGTTCGGGTATGCAAAAATCTTAAAAAGCAGGGCTTAAAGTGTTTTCGCACCCTGACTCTGCACAGTAAAATCGCCCTTTTCATTACAGCGCTTCTCCTGCTTTCCGGCACAGCCGCCTTTTTTGTTTTCGAGTATGATAATCCTCTTACCCTGGGCTCTTACTCTCTGCCCGAAAAAATACAGGCCGCCTTCTTTCAGTCCGTAACCACCAGAACCGCGGGATTTGCAACCGTTCCCCAGCAGAATCTGACAAACGCTTCCGCTTTTATTTCCATATTATTAATGTTTATCGGCGGCTCGCCGGTGGGAACGGCCGGGGGTATAAAAACCGTCACCATCGCCGTCCTTTTTGTGGCGGCGTTTGCCACAATAAAAAATAAGGAAGACGCCGTTCTTTTCCAGCGCAGGATCTCCAAACAGGCCATCAACAAGGCTGTGGCCGTGGTATGCACTTCCTTTCTTATTTTATTTGCCTCCACGGTGCTCCTTGCCGCCATCACTGACGCTGCCGCTCTCGACATCGTTTACGAAACTGTCAGCGCCACGGCTACGGTAGGCCTGACAAGAGACCTGACGCCCAAACTAAATATGATGGGTAAAATCATTATTATAATAACCATGTATCTGGGCAGGGTCGGGCCCATCTCCCTGATGGTGGCCTTCCATACCAGAAAAGAAGACAGAAACATGATCAAAAATCCAACCGAGGAAATCAGTGTAGGCTGAGAAAACTGACCACACACAGAATGGAGATTATTATGGGTATGAATCAATCTTATGCAGTATTTGGACTTGGCAGATACGGAAGGGCTGTGGCCAAGGAGCTTGCGGAAAGCGGCGCAGAAGTTCTCGCCGTGGATCTGGACGAAGATATCGTCAACGCCGCCAGCGTGGAAATTCCCTATTGCAAATGCGCGGATATCACTGAAGCCGAAGTAATCAAACGGCTTGGCATCGCCAACATCGACGTAGTGATTATCGCCATGGCCACCAATCTGGAGGCAAGCGTGCTGGCCACCATGCTATGCAAGGAAATCGGCGTAAAAACCGTTATCGCGAAATGTTCCAGCGAAATGCACCGCAAAATTTTAAGTAAGGTGGGCGCAGACCGCGTCGTATTTCCCGAAAACGAATCCGGCATCCGGCTGGCCAAAAATCTGCTAAGCTCCGGCTTTGTCGATATTATGGATCTCTCAAACGACGTTTCCATGGTGGAGCTGTCCGTCAAACCGGAATGGGAAGGAAAAACCCTGATTGAGTTAAACCTCAGAAAAAAATACTCCATAAACGTAGTGGCCATCATTGAGGACAAAAGCGTCCGCATTGATATCGATCCCGAAAAACCCCTACTGCATTCCATGCGGCTTATTGTGATTGCAGACAGGACGAAACTGACAAGGCTGGCCTGACGCCAGCCTTTCTGCTTTCCGCATCCCCATATCATTTCCTCTTTTCTCCCCTCGATTACAATGTCACATCAAAATGTGACAGATGTCATAAAAAATTCATTACAAAGGACAGGTGCCTCCCAAAAATAAATTGCTTATAATCAGATTATCATAAAAATTAAGGGAGGAAATGCAAGATGAAGAAAAAAATTGTAAGCGCAGTTTTATGTACCGCAATGCTGGCAACCGTATTAGCAGGCTGCGGCAAAGAGGCAGCTCCGGCGGCGACTGAGCCCGCGGCAGAGGCACCCGCAGCGGAAGCGGAAGCTCCTGCGGCAGAGCCGGAAGCAGAGGCGCCCGCAGCAGAGGCAGAGGCGGAAGCTCCGGCGGCCAAGGAAGGCGGCAGACTGATCGGCTATACCTGTATGGACGGCACCAATCCTTTCTTCGTAGCTCTGGAAGGCGCAATCAAAGAAGTAGTGGAAGCAAACGGCGATACCCTGATTTCCATGGATCCCGGTAATGACTCCAACACCCAGATCGACCAGATCGAGGATATGATTTCCAGAGGCGTTGATGTGATGTTCGTCAATCCGGTAGATGCGGACGGTATCATCCCGGCGCTTGATATGTTAAAGGACGCCGACATTCCGATGTTCGGTTTCGATACACAGGTTGGCGACATGAGCTACCTTGTTTCCTACGCAGGTTCCGATAACTACAACGCAGGTTACGTGTGCGGTAAGGATCTGGCTGAAAAGTGCCCGGACGGCGGCGATATTCTGGTACTTGATTCCCCTACCATGCAGTCCGTAACAGACAGAACAGACGGTTTCCTTGCAGCTCTCGAGGAGTCCGGCGTGACCTTCAACGTAGTTGGACAGCAGGATGCGCAGGGTAACCAGCAGGTAGCCAACGAGAAGGCAACAGACCTTCTGACCGCAAGCCCTGATGTAATCGCAATCTTTGGCGGTAATGATCCTACAGCTCTCGGCGCATATGCAGCAGCGGATGCAGCGGGCGTATCCCCGATGATCTATGGCGTAGACGGTTCTCCTGATATCAAGGCTCTGTTAAAGGATACCATGATTGAGGGAACAGGCGCTCAGTCCCCGATTTCCATCGGTCAGACCATCGCTGAGACCGCCTATCAGTGGCTGAACGGCGAAACTGTAGAAGAGTTTATTCCGATCGAAACATTCCTGATCACAGCAGACAATGTTGATGAGTTCGGAACAGACAGCTGGCAGTAAACAGATTGTCCTATAAATGAAAAAGGCCTTGTTCTCAAAGTGCGATACACTTGCGTAGAGCGAGGCCTTTTTAAAATAGGCAGGAGGTGGTTAGAGATGGGTGAGCAATATTTACTTGAAATGAAAGGAATCAGCAAATCGTTTCCGGGCGTGAAAGCATTAGATAATGTCAATCTTCAATTGCGCGCAGGTGAGGTTCACGCACTTCTGGGGGAAAACGGCGCCGGAAAATCCACGCTGATCAAGGTCCTTGGAGGCATTTATCATGCAGAAGAGGGAGAAATATATATCGAGGGACAGAAGGTTGATATTGACGGGGTTATATCCTCCCGCAGCGCCGGTGTGTCCATCGTGCATCAGGAGTTGGTTCTCGTGCCGTATATGACGGTTGCCGAAAATATTTTCCTGGGCAGGGAGATGGGCAGCAAGATGAACATCAAACGCAGGCAGATGACGGAGGAGGCGCAGAAGCTTCTGGATACCTACGAGATGAACATCGATGCAGATATGTTGGTTGAGAAGTTGACGATCGCCCAACAGCAGATGGTAGAAATTGTGAAAGCAATTTCCTTTAATTCGAAGATACTGGTTATGGATGAGCCCACTTCCTCCATTTCAGACAAGGAGGTCGGATTCCTGTTTGAAACCATGCGGACACTGACGAAAAAGGGCGTGGGGATCATCTATATTTCCCATAAAATGAGTGAGTTGGAAGAAATCTGTGACCGCGTCACGGTTATGCGTGACGGGCAGAGTGTAGGCACCAGAGTAGTCAAGGATACTAAGAAGGATGATCTGATTGCGCTGATGGTCGGTCGTGAGCTGACCAACTACTATACAAGAGATTTTCAGAAGCCGGGAGAAGTACTCCTGAAATGTGAACATATTTCGGACGGCAAAATGGTGAAAGACGCCAGTTTTGAGCTGCACAAAGGTGAAATCATCGGCTTTGCAGGTCTGGTTGGCGCCGGGCGCAGCGAGACAATGAAAGCGGTTTTCGGTCTGACTCCGGATATGAAAGGCACGGTCTATGTGGAAGGCCAGCAGGTACATATCAAATCCCCGATCGATGCCCTGAAGTACGGTATCGCACTGGTACCGGAGAGCCGGAAGGAGGAGGGCCTCTACCTGGTGCAGGATGTGCGGTATAATTCTACGATTGAAGTATTGGGACAGTTCATTAAAATGCTTCGTGTCGATGCAAAGAAAGAAGAAGATATCACACAGAAATATATTGATATGATGGCAACCAAAACGCCAAGTCAGCAGCAGATTATCGGTAACCTGTCGGGCGGCAATCAGCAGAAGGTCATGATTGGACGGTGGCTTGCCACGGATCCTAAAATACTGGTTCTGGATGAGCCTACCAGAGGTGTAGATGTAGGCGCAAAGGCAGAGATCTACGCGATTATGAATGAACTGGTTAAGCAGGGAATGTCTATCATTATGATTTCCTCTGAGCTGCCTGAGATCATCAACATGAGCGACCGCGTTTATGTGATGTACGACGGACATGTGACGGGATGTCTTGATCATGAGGACGTGACACAGGAAAAAATTATGCAGTTAGCTGCGAAGTAAGCGTAAAGGAGGCATTGAAATGGCTGTTAGACTTAAAAATGGAGTAGTCAAGTATTTTAAAGATAATATAGGTATTATCATTGCGCTTTTGGCAATGTGTGTATTTCTTATCATTTTCCCTACAACAAGATCTACTTTCCTGACGCAGAAGAACGTATTCAATATCCTGCGGCAGAACGCTTCCAACCTGTTCCTTGCAACAGGTATGACAATGGTTATCATTCTGGGCGGCATCGATTTGTCGGTAGGTTCCGTTATTGCCCTGTCCGGCTGTGTAGCGGCAGGCTGCGTGGTGCATCTGGGTATGCCTGAGGCAGTTGCTTTCCTGATTGCTGTCGGCATCGGCGCACTGGTAGGCATGGCGAACGGTCTGGTAATCTGCAAGACAAATATCCCGCCTTTCATCGTGACACTGGCATCCATGAATATCACAAAGGGTATCGCCCTCGTGTATACACAGGGTGCGCCTATCCGCTGTATGACGGATGGCTTCAAGTTCCCGGGGGCCGGTTATGTGGGTCCGATTCCTACCCCCGTTATTCTGATGCTGATCATCTTTGTGATCGCGATACTCCTTGTCAACCGCACACACTTCGGACGCCATATTTACGCAGTGGGCGGCAATGCGCAGGCGGCAAGATTTTCCGGTATCAATGTAAGTAAAGTGAAATTTTTAGTACATACTTTTATTGGGGTTATGGCAGGTATCGCAGGTGTGGTTGTGGCTTCCCGTCTGTATTCCGGACAGCCTACGGCCGGTGACGGCGCTGAGATGGACGCCATCGCGGCAGTTGTAGTTGGCGGCACTTCCATGAGCGGCGGTTCCGGGCGTCTGGGCGGCACATTGATCGGTGTGCTGATCATCGGCGTCCTGAACAATGGTTTGAACCTGATGGGCGTAGATTCCAACTGGCAGTATATTGTAAAAGGATTTGTTATCCTGCTTGCCGTTTACGTAGACTTTATTCGGAACAGAAAAGCCGGCAGATAATATGGCTGCTTATGACGAGCAACGAAAGCTCGGGGTGCTTCGCACCCCGAGTCTGCTTATACCTGAAATTGAACAGGAGAAGGAAAAAGAAAATGAAGCGTTATGTATTGGCAGCGGGGCTTGTATTTCTTATAATAATTGTGACAAGATGTTCTTTTGTGGATTCATCGGAGGAACCGAATGCTCCGCGCGTGTTTGGCGCCACATATATGACCAGGAACAATCCCTATTTCGATGTGTTAAACGATGCGATCGCCCAGACCATAGAGGGAAACGGGGATATCCTGATTTCACGGGATCCCTGTCAGGATCAGGAAAAGCAGAACGGACAGATTCTGGAAATGATCGACGAGGGGATCGAGGTCCTGTTCTTAAACCCGGTCGACTGGGTGACTGTGCGCCCGGCACTGGAGGCATGCCGAAAGGCCGGTGTGGTGGTCATCAATATTGATACGGTGGTACAGGACAGAGAGTATGTGACGTCCATTATAGAGACGGACAACTATCAGGCAGGCGTCCTGTGCGCGCAGGATATGATGCGTCGGGTGGACGAGGCCAGGATCGTCGTAATCGACAGTCCGGGACAGACCTCCATCATTAACAGAATCGATGGATTTCTGGATACCATAAAAGGCAATGACAATTATCGGGTGGTCTATACGGGAACCAGCCGCGGCGAATTTGAGATTGCAGCGGAGGCCATGCAGGAGGTTCTGGAACAGGGAATCGACTTTAACGTGGTGCTTGGCGGGAATGACCCGACGGCGCTTGGCGCCCTTGCAGCCCTGCAGCAATACCGCAAAGAAGACGGCGTCCTAATTTATGGCATCGACGGTTCACCCGATTTCAAAGGAATGCTGAAATTGGGCTATGTGACGGGAACCAGCGCCCAAAGCCCGGAGACAATCGGGAGAGTGGCGGCCGATATCGCTTACGATTATCTGAACGGGGAAGAAGTCCCCGAATACTTAAGTATTGAGCCCTATATGATCACCGGAGAGAATTTAGACGAGTATGAAGTAAACGGCTGGCAATAGAGGTAATCTATGAGAGAGAAGAAAGAATATTATACAGGAATGTTCCAGTGGGCCATGCTGTTTTTAAACTGCACGGCAGTGGTATTCATCTGTACCTTTATCTATGTGACAACAAACCGGATCAGGGCGCACTATGACGCGAGAAATTTTCTGGGAAATGTCATGACAATACCGGACAATCCCCGCATCAACCTGCTGCTATGTCTGCTTCTTCTCGTAATGCTTGTAATTAATTTTATCATCCGCCATTTTTTACAGACGCGGCATGTAAAAGGCGCGGCGATTTCCCTTGTTGCGGAACTCCTCATCTGCGTAGCGATCATATACCGCCTGGATTTTAATTATAACGGCCTCCTTCTCCTTGTATTTGCAAATGTGATTGCTTATATTAAGGACAGCAAGGCAAAGATGGGATTTCTCCTGCTTGCAATCGGCGGTTATCTGCTGGCGGACTATGAACTCTTGTCCATCTATATGCCATTATTCAATATGTCGGATTATGTGAGATACTATACCTTTACGAGCCAGCAGTGGCTCTCCTGTATTTGGAATACCATGATATCCCTGAATATCATCATGTTTATCAGCTACTGCTTTTCCGTGATCAATATCCAGAGAGGAACGATCGAAGAAGTCAATAAACTGTACCATGATCTTCAAAATGCCAACGAACAGCTTTCGGAGTATGCCGACATGGCGGAAAAAATGGCGCAGACCAATGAGCGGAACAGGATCGCCAGGGAAATCCACGATACCCTTGGCCATCGGCTGACCGGTATCATTGCCGGACTGGACGCCTGCCTTGCCCTGGCTGACGTTGCTCCTCAGGAGGTGAAAAAGCAGCTGGGTGTTCTTGCAGATGTGAGCCGGGAAGGCATCAAGGAGGTGCGCCGTTCCGTGAGCGAGCTGCGGCCTGACGCTGTGGAAAAGCTTAGTCTGAATGCGGCAATCCGCAAGATGGTGACGGATATGGGAAAGGTAACCGACACACAGATTTACTTCGACGCAGGCGGAGAAAAACTTGAATTTGGAGATGATGAGTCGAACATTATTTATCGTGTTATTCAGGAGAGCATAACAAATGCGGTCCGCCACGGACACGCGGGGCAGATCTGGGTCAGTCTGAAACGAATAGACGGGGAAGTCCTTTTGGAAATCAGGGATGACGGAATCGGATGCAAAGAATTAAATAGCGGTTTCGGCACCAGACATATGAAAGAAAGAATTGAAATGCTCGGAGGTACGATTGCTTTTGACGGGCAGAAGGGGTTCACGGTAACCGCACACATACCGATTCGCTGGGGGTAGACACATGATTAGAGTATTAGTGGCAGACGATCAGGAGCTGATCCGTCAAAGCCTGCAAATCGTATTAAACAGCAAAGAGGGAATCGAAGTCTGCGATGTGGCCACGAACGGCCAGGAAGTGATCCAGTGCGTGCGCAGACAGAAACCGGACGTCATATTGATGGACATCCGTATGCCAAAAATGGACGGCGTACAGTGCACAAAAATCATCAAAGAGAATTATCCACAGATCAAGATCATCATTCTGACAACTTTCGATGATGATGAATATGTATATAACGCGCTTAAATATGGGGCCAGCGGCTATCTGTTAAAGGGTGTTTCCATGGACGAGCTTGAAAATGCCGTCAGAACTGTGTACAACGGCCGCGCCATGATCAATCCCGATATCGCGGCCAAGGTGCTCACCCTATTTTCCAGAATGGCGCGCGCCGACTACACGATTCAGGTAGGAAAGAAAGGTGTGGAGGAGCTGACCAGAACCGAATGGAAAATTATTGAGCAGGTGGGAACAGGCGCCGCCAACAAGGAAATTGCAGAAACCTTAAATCTATCTGACGGAACCGTAAGAAACTATCTGAGCACGATCCTGAATAAATTAGAACTTCGCGACCGTACCCAGCTTGCGATCTGGGCCGTCCAGACCAATGTGGCCTCTTATATGAAGGATGATGAGTGATGAAAGTACTGCAAAAAAGAAGCGTCAGATGCTTCCTCATTCTGCTTTTTGCACTGTCTGCGGCGGGTATTATCATTTACTGTACGAAACCCCGCTCTGTAGTTCTTGAGTTCGGAATGTTTACCGGCAGCAACTGGAACGTGGCCAACGCCAACAGCTTTGCCATAATTGATAATGCAATCGCCCGTTTTGAATCAGAGCATCCCGGCGTCAAAGTACACTATTACAGCGGCGTCCCCAAAAGCGAATACTCGGAATGGCTTTCCAGAAAAATTCTGGCCGGAGAGGAACCGGATGTATTTATGGTACTCGGAAGCGATTTTGACCAGTTCTCTTCCATCGGCGTTATGAAAAATCTGGAAGAGCTGATAGCCACGGACGACGCCTTTGATGCGGAAAAATACTTTTCCAGCGCCCTAAGCACGGGTAAATACGGAAATACACAGTATGCGCTTCCCTATGAGACAGTACCTACCCTGATGTTTGTAAACCAGACTCTTCTGACCAAGGAGGGCATTGAAACCCCGGAAAGCGATTGGAATTGGGAGGACATGTATGCCATATGCAGTCAGGTGACCAGAGATCTGGACGGGGACGGCATACTGGATCAGTTTGGAATCTGTAATTACGACTGGCTGGACGCCGTCTATTCCAACGGTGGCGAGATCTTTCAGTCCAACGGAAAAAACTGCTATCTGGCGGAAGACAACGTGATCGACGCCGTGAAATATGTCCGGCAGTTAAATGAACTGTATCAGGGGCAGAAAGTAGTCCGGGAAAATTTCAACGAGGGCAATGTGGCATTCATGCCGCTGACTTTTGCGGAATACCGCACTTACAAAACCTATCCTTATAAAATCAAGCGGTATGCTAATTTTAAGTGGGACTGTATCACCATGCCGGCAGGCACTGCCGGCGATAATGTATCTCAGGTGGACACGCTGCTCATGGGAATCAGCGAAAACACCCGTAAGGAAGAACTGGCCTGGGAATTTTTAAAGCTCCTCACCTATGATGAAGAGATTCAGACACAGATCTTTTCCCGCTCTCAGGGCGCTTCTGTCCTGCGGGCCGTCACCCAGTCAACGGAGATGGAGGAGATTGTGCAGGCCGAGATGGAAGAGGGTGAAACCGTTATCAGCGGAAAGCTTTTAGGCAAGGTTATTGAGGAGGGCTATACGGCGCCCCAGTTTAAAAAATATGAGCAGGCTCTTGCGCTGACCAACAGTGAAATTGGTGAAATACTGGAAAATGACACCACACTGGAAAGCGACATGAAAATACTCCAAAGAACAATCAACAGCTATTTGCAGCAATAATTTTTTTTACACGCCAGAAACCGCCGGCCAAAAACAACCGGCGGTTTTATCCGCTATTTGGGAATAACCTGCGTAACGCTTATCTGCGCGCGGGCTCCGCCATGCACGAGTGCCGTATACTCGTTTATGATTTCCCCCACAATCAGGGAGAGATCCGCAAGCAGAAAAACGCCCTCATTGGGATCATAAAAATAGCTCTGGCCGCCACGTCTCCAAAGCGCCATTTCATGCCCAAATCCTTCTATATTCGGCCTGTTTGGAACTACATTGATAAAAAATAACAGCGCACCGTCTCCGGCAAAATCGCCTGTTATATCCGTGGCCGCGCTATAGTTCCTGCAGCTGTTCGTGACCGTATACTTCTTTTTGCTGCAATACTCCACATAATTTTTGTCCATGGCCGCAATGCCCCTGCCCGCCGGCGCTTCCGCACCGGCATGGCCCGCGCGTCCCTGAAACTTATAATCATAATCAGCCGAATATTTAAAATAATTATTGGCAATCTGTTTATAGTAAAACAGTGCGGCGGTACTTCCGTAATTTGTATCGTATATGGAATCCGGATATGCAAAAGGCTCTTCCAAAAGCCGCAGAAGCCACTCGATGGAAAGCATATAGCATATGCCTCCGCGAATGGAATCAACAGCTTCCCTTTCCTCGGGCAGACTGCCGTAAGTCCCCTCCAATATATTTAAAAGCTGCGCCTGATTAAAGATCTGTCTTTGTTGTCCTGTAATGCTCATCCTCTTTCTCCTTTACAAAAGACCAATGGCCCTTCTGTTATGGGCAGACCGGCAGTTTCCTGACAGTCCAGCCCACTATCTGATAGCGATTGTTTTCATAGCATCCTTCAATTTCTATTTTCCTTGCCACAATGATTCCCGTATTGACAGCCGGGAAAAATCCGTTTCCTGCCCCGTCGGATATTTTCCCTCTGTCAAATTGGGCGTGCCTAAACGGTATGGAAAAAAGGCTGATATAAAACCACGGTCTGTCAATGGTAAGCACGGCGTACTCCATAGTCACCCGGTAGTCTTTTCCGCCGGTCTGGACTGTAACTGTCTCCCGGCAAAACTGCATGACGTCAGGATTCGTCCATTCAAATGGTCTGACGAAGGACAAATGCCATGGTTTACCGATTACGCTTCCTGCCTGAGAAGTCATATCAAATTCATACTTCATTTTCTGAAAAATGTTCATCGGTCTTTTCCCCTGCATTTTGCATACTCATTCTTTGAATCTCTCTGGAAAGCGCAACATACCATTTTGCCTGCTCTGCGTCCGCCAAATTTTCCATTTCCATAATATTGTCAACAGAATTTTCTGCTTCCATGATACTATCGTCCGCATTCGCCACACAGAGCGCGCTTCTTCCTGCCATACTCCTTGCATAAAATGCTTCCTGAATGCCATCCAAAATTACCATATAGCATTCCTCAATATCCGAAACCGTCCCGAACGAATTGATGAGATCAGCAATGCGCTCACTGGAATCAATCGACTGCATTCTGATATCTCCTTCATCCGTAACGGGATTTTGAAACCGGCGGACGTCTATCGGCAATTCCTGTTCCACCAAGCAGATATCAACATTATCTGACAAGATGTCTCCGGAGCGAAGCGCTTTTATAATAATTTCATTGAGTAACGCCTTATTCATTCTTAGGAGACATTTTCACAACGGAGGAAATGTAGCCGATAATTTGCGGTGTTGCAATGGTAATGGATGCCTGATCACAGTTAGCTTCCACATTTTCCGTACTTTCACCGGTCTCCACATGCCCTTTGATCTTAAACGGGCCAACGCCGATGGAAGTGTTCGCCGTCGTTTCCTTACTCATCTGATCCTGTAACGTCTTACTGAAATTGCCAGTCAGGGTCACGTTTCTTGCCACAAGCATATATTTCGGAATCAGCGGCATGATTCCCTCGTTATGCTTTTTCCCTTCCTCGGTTATAAATGTGCCATCCGAAATATGCCCCTTTTTCTGACCCGCAATCTTCCAGCCGTCCAGCGCAAACAGAGTTTCATTCATCCATGATCTCTCAATTCGCACAGCGGCAACATCCATCTGTATGCCCGTTACGTTTGTCTCCGAATCTCTATGGGACTCATCCTCCTTATGTTCGCCGGATGCGGAGGCGGAAAAAATACCCACGCTCAAAGAAGTTTCCGCGCCCATATTTAAATATTTGGAGGATTTATTGTCTTTCATGGAATTTCCGTCAATTTTAATGCCTGTATACATATTGTCGTTTTCATACCAGTCGGAAGGATACGCGCTGCACAGATGCCATTCCCTTCCCATATCCGAAGTCTGCGCCGACGAAGCGAAAAATTCCTTTTCCCTTGCAACCGTGCCCTTGACGCCCTCTGCATAAGTAGTTTTCACAATGTCCAACGCATTTTTCACAGATACATAGGCGCTCAGCCTGTCGTATGCCCTCTTCACATCCCCATCAAGCTTCTTTTTCTTAACGCTCCATACTTTCTGCCCCTTGGAACTGGTATGATCCGCTTCCAGAGATTCCATATTCCTCGTACTGACGGCGTCTTCGTAAGCGGCAAGCGCGTCATTATACGCCTCCAGCTCCTGACTGGGAACATATACGCTCTTTCCCCCCTTTTCCACTTTTTCGTTGAGCAGCCCAAAGGCTTCGTCATACCGCTTTTTAGCGTCTTCGTCAATCTCCTGCTCCTGCACGGCAACGGCATTGTTGAGAATCCACGAATAAATATCCTCTAATTTACCCTGCGATACAAACTTGGGCTGTGCGCAGGGAATGTCGTTTACAAGCAGCGCAAAATTTTCTGACGCGGCAAGAGAACCTTCATCAAAATTTACCGCACTGACAGGATTGGCAAAATCCTTCGGATTGATTGCCGTGCCGAGTGGAAGCAGCTGCAAAACAGCCGCATTATTCTGCGACTTATCGCTTCCAATAAACATGGCGTCCAAATAGTCGTACATAATCTGCATTAAATTGTTGTCATTCATATCATAACCTCCTTCATTTTGGTAAATATATGATATCACGAGTACTTCTTTACAGTTTAAAGAAGCGTATGTGCTATGGCACATACGCTTCTTTAATGCAAGCCTTTTTTCTTTTTTATTTACGATAACGCCTTATAGCTTTAATTCCACTTTAATATTAGCATCCATCTGTCCCAACGCTTTGGCAAAGTCTGCCCCGTCTGTCTTTTTTCCCACTATACTGCCGTAATGTGTTGGAACCACAGCCTTCGGTTTTAGCTGGGCCGCATACTGTGCCGCCTGTTTCCAGTCCATCGTATAAAATCCGCCAATGGGAAGCAGAGCCACATCACACCGCACCTTCCCGATATCCTCATTCACGTCTGTGTCGCCGGACACATAATAGCGAATCTCGTCCATTGTCACAACATATCCCTGCCATTTCTTTCCTTTTGTATGAAAAGGTTTCAATTTATTATAGGCAGGAACCGTCTCCACAGGCAGACCGTCGGCTTCCACCCTCTCCCCGGGATTCCAGAACAGGCACTGCGCCGTCGCCATACCGAACTCGGAAAGCGCCTTTTTCTTCATGGATTCCGGCGCGACGAGAAGCGTCGTTTCCTTTCTGATCTTTTCAATGGAAGAAGGTTCAAAGTGATCATAATGATCATGCGTAATAAACACGATATCCGCATCGTGAACGGCTTCTCCGATTTGATAGGGATCGAAATACAAAATCTTTGATCCCGCGATCCGAATGCTGCTTTGAGTGTTTACAGTGATGTTGTTCAGGTTCATTTTTATCCAGCCTCCTGTTTCCGTTTCCTCTCTCATGTCTTGTATCGTCTCACTCCAGCCCCGACATTTTCCTGTACAGTGTCTTCGCATAGCCGTCTGTCATACCGCTGATGAAGTCTGTCGCCGCCAGTATCCGATGATATAACAACTCACCCGGATCTGTGATCTGTCCCTCCTCGCTGCACATCCGATAATCATTCAGATAGTTTGGCGCCATCAGTGTGATCACCTTCTTATCCTGCGTCGTCATAACCCCGCCGCCGTCAAATCTGACCGCCGCCGGTATAAACTTATCCAGCAGGAAATTGAGAATTGTCTGCGCGGACACTTCCGGCTCAACAATAATGCGCGAACCATATACAAACTCTTTCATGGCCTTTTTCAAAAGTGTCTGCGTCAGCGTGTGATTATTTTTATAGAATAAGTCTCCGGTATATGTTCCGTCCAGAATACTGTCATAACTAACGGAAAACCGCCAGCACACCACATACATAAGCCACTTTCTCAGATAGGTGCCCCATCGGCCCATAACCTTTGCCTTATCCTTTTCCTCCTGATTGAGCTGATCCAGCTTATCAATAATCTCCTTTGTACGGTAAACATGCTGTGCCGACTGCTCTGACTCCTGTCCAAGCGTCCTGTATGTATTCTTAAAATAAGTCAGTAAGTCGTCAACACTGACCACATCCGACTTCACCGCATCTTCCAGATCGGCCGTCATGTAGGCGATATCGTCCGCCGCCTCCACCAGATATGCCAGCGGATGCCGGACTACCATTCCGTCCGCTCCAATAGTGCCAAGCTCCTGGGAAATCTGCCGGAAACTGGTTTTTTCGGCCTGATAACATCCGATTTTATGCCGGATCGCCGCTTCTCCGATCTCATCGCAGGTAGTCGGGTACTTGAGCAGCGCGCCGATAATGGAAAACGGAAGATTGATCTCTGAACCGTAACGTGCCTTTGATAAAATCCGAAGCGTCTGGGCATTGCCCTCAAAATGTGTCAGATCGGCCGTCATTTTCTCATTAAGCATTTCAGCAACCGGCATTTCGCCTTCTTCTCTTAAGGGATATACCCTTTTCAGGTTGTTTTTAAACCATTCTCTGATAATCTCCTCTCCCACATGACCAAAGGGCGGATTACCCAGATCGTGCAGCAGCCCCGCGCAGGATAAAATGGCTTCAATATCCCCTACCCGTTTTGTTCTTAACTTCTCATCGCATTCATCCTCATCACTGTCTATCGGCAGGTGCTGGTAATTGGATGTATTCTGGAAGCACATGATCCCTAACTGTTTCGCTATCGTCGATACTTCCATGGAATGAGTCAGTCTGGTTCTGACAAAATCGCTCTTTGACAATGGAAATACCTGTGTCTTATCCTGTAAGCGCCGAAATGCCGCGCTGGAAACAATCCTCTCAAAATCCCGCTCAAAAGGGCTGATATAATAATCATTGAACGCCTCAGGATCCGGCTCCTCTTCGCTCAGGCGGATTGTCGTCAGCAAGTTTTTCCATTCCATCATCTTTTGTTCTCCTTTTTTGGCTTTCTCGCCGGCAATTCCGGGTACATCTCCCGCACCATTGCCTGTAAAGCGTCCCTTTCTTCCAAAATCGTTACCGGCAGCATGGGTTTCGCCCCCTCGTAAGGCGGCTCCGGCACACTGTCCGGCATGTACTTTTTACTTGCCTCGGTTATTTTTACCAGAAAGCCGTTCCCGTAGATCCCGCCGAATATCCGCTCCCTGTAATAAAAGACATACCCGCCCATCATGGGAATATTGCGAATGTCTCCAAGCTCGGCAAGCTGATCCATGATATACTCTGCAAGTTCTTTGTTTTTTCCCATAAATACCTTATTCCTCCCTTATATTTAGATTTTCCGATCCTGATTTCTCTGCGTCATCATCGGAAACTTGAAATTGCTCCCTCGCCGCTTCAAACAGATTGTGAAGGTATGGGTACTCCCATTGATCTGCGCCTACGTTGGGGATCGTTCCATCGCCCCAGCCCATGCCCGGCTCGCCGCCGTAATCGGTGAAGCTGGCCGCCATATAACGGACGGTATTTACCAACACAGTGTTCGGCTCCTGCTCACGCACACCGATTACTTCCGACATATTATTTGGGCCAAATTTAAAATAATCCACATACTCCAGAATTTCTTCCCCCGTGTCATACTCGAAGGCGTACCCGTACAGATCGCAGCCATCCTCCATATGGGTCTTTTCAAAAGCAAGGTTCGACACTCTTCCTGGGCAAAGCTCTTCGCTGCACCGTATTGCCTCTGCCTGAAACACCTCCCAATTCTCCGATTCATGGAAGGGATTTTCCCCCACGGGATTCGTTATCGGCAGACTGTGTATTTGATTTTCTTCCTCCCAGGGCACATAAGTCAAATCGCCATTCAAAAAATAATGGGCAAATCCATACGGCTGCTCAATCTGAAAACTCCCCTCGGAGCGCAAGCCGCCCCTGGAAGACGGGTCTTTTCGGATGTAGAAAATCTCCGGCACAAATACCGTCTCGCCAATCAATAAATAATTCGGATCCTTCGGCGCATCCTCGGCCCGCGCGATTGTCATCCATCTGTAACCTGTTCCGTAAAAGCGTTCACTGATACGCCAGAGACTGTCCCCTTCCTGCACCTCGTATTCCAGCATCTTGTCTCCCGTCAGATTGATAAAGTCCTCCGGCTCGCCCCACTCCGGCATTTCATGGATCGGTGCAAAAGGATCTCTTCTTTCTCGCTTGGTCTTTTCTTCCTGCTCTTCCTCCGTTAAGCCGTTTGCCACCGCCTGTCTGCTGTTTTCCACTTCTTTTTCCGTTTTATACGCAAACTGCTCCGTCTGCGGATTCCAGAGCAGATACGAAGGCGGCGAATAAAATTCCTCCACCGCCTTTGCACCGCTTACGTGAACTGGCGCGCCTACCCGCATATCCATGTAACCGTCGCCGTTTAAATCCGGGTAGGTAATCGTATCCGGCAGTTCAATACTCAGAGATACCCTGCTCTCCTGCATCACTTCACCAGTTTCCAAATCCGTCACCGTCATGTCATAAGGTTCATCCATACAATATCCGTTCAGAAGATAATAGCGAAGCTCCGTATTCTCTTCCTGCGTTTCTTTTTCATCATCCTTCACAAGCGAGAAGTGCAGGGAAAGCATCCTGCCGTCCTCCGTAAGCGGCAGCTCGTAACCGGCCTCCGCCAGCAGGCCAAAGTACCGCATAATTCCCTCGTCTCCGGCATATTCCCAATTCTCATCAATTCCACGGACTTCCAAAAAACTGCGTTTCGGATTCTCCAACTCGGTCAGCCGCTCTTCATGGTCAATCCAGTACAGATTTTCCTCATCCAGTCCGAAGCCAAAACCCTGTGCGTCGTAGCGCCGGAAAACATCATTAAACACGTATTCCAGAGTTTCGTCATCCTCCGACGGCACATTCAACAGGGTAAGTCCATATGCCGTTCGATCCTTCACATAAAGATTTACCCTTGAATTGCGGCCTTGCAAACAGGAAAACTCATAACCCTCTTCCTCATCCATCGTTTCCTGTATGTAGTGAAGCAGCTTCCCACTGTCTCCGCTCCATACTGACAAAGAATGCTCTTTCGTATCAAATTTTCTTTTCAGAGTATGGTACAGGTCGAGAGCGTGGTCGTCCTTTGTCATGGGAAAGGTATAGTACAGAAAATGAAGTGATTCCCCATCCGTTACCCGCATGGCCGCCTCATTTAATCCCGTCTCCATTTCCGAAAGAGAATTGTAGAACCGCCATGTCACCTCCGCCTCTCCCAAAAACCGAAAAGCCGACGGCTCATCCCAATCGGTTTCCAGCTGTTCTCCTTCATAATCCCTTATCGTAATTTCCGCACCGGCGTAGGGGCTTACAGGCGTATATTCGTACAGATATCCGCTAAGCTCCTGCACCTCACAGCTTTCATGCTCCGCCGGCCATACTTTTGGCTCTTCCTTTGTTTCAATGCTCTGCGGTTCTGCCCCAATACCGCCCTCCTCGGAAAGCTTGCCCATATAAGAATCAACCCCGTCGTCAGACGCTTCCCACACATCGGGATTTTCTTCCGCTCTCCCTGACGATGTGCCGCAGGCCGCAAGCAACAGGCAAAGCGCAGTTATACCCATGATACAGCTTTCACTTTTTAGATTTCGTTGTCTTCTTTTGTTGGCATCTTTTTTCACTTTTTTTACCATAGGTTATTACACCCCCCTGATAGGAAAAGCTAAACCATGGAAACACTGATTAATTCAAGTATTTCCAGATAATGTATGATAAAATGTAAGTATCAAACAAAAGGTGGTACGCCTATGAATCAAATGACACTTACAGATATGGAATATTCCAACCGTAAAAAGAAAACCAAACGAGAAGAGTTTCTCGATGCCATGGATGAAATAATCCCATGGTCTTACTGGGCAGAAATAATCCGCCCATACTATTTCAACAATAAACGCGGTCGCAAGCCCATTGGAATTGAAACAATGCTCCGCATGTATCTTATGCAGGTCTGGTTCAACTTATCCGATGAAGGAATCGAGGATTCCATCTACGACAGCTATGCCATGCGTACATTTATGCACATAGATTTTAATGAGCAACAGGTACCTGACGCTACAACGCTGCTCAAGTTTCGCCATATGCTTGAAAAGAACAAGATTGGCGAGAAGATCTTTGCAGATGTAAACAGCCGTCTCGACGAAGCCGGTCTTATCATGCACGGTGGTACTGTCGTTGATGCAAGCCTGATCGCAGCACCAAAGTCCACTAAAAACAAAACCGGTAAACGTGATCCGGAAATGCACCAGACGAAGAAAGGAAATGAATGGTACTTCGGAATGAAGGTTCACGCCGGTGCTGATGCCGGCAGCGGTTATGTGCATTCGCTAACAGGAACTTCTGCAAACATGCATGATGTATCTGAAACATCAAAACTAATACGAAAAGATGACCATGTGGTTTATGGTGATTCAGGTTATCTGGGTGCTCCCATGCGGGAGGAAATCAAAGATGATGAGGTGTTATCCAAAATAGACTTCCGAATCAATAAACGTCCATCCAGCCTTAAAACTGCTGATGATTTCCAAGGCATTAACTGGGATAAAAAGATGGAGCATGATAAGTCAGCTATTCGTTGTAAAGTAGAACACGCATTTCTCATAGTCAAAAAACAGATGGGATAT
>VSNG01000019.1 GCA_009774175.1 Lachnospiraceae bacterium
ATAAAGGGTAATTCTTTTCAAATTGTGTTTAGAATATGAAGGAATCATAAAAAAACATTAAGAATCTTTAAAAACACTGCTTTTCATGATATTTTATTTTATAGTAAGTTTCAGGGACTCACTAATTGCGGTAAACTGTTTTGATATGGAGGGAGATATGGCGGTTTTAAGTAAGTTGTTGGAAGAAATTTCTTATGAATGTGTCCGCGGCACGCTGGACCGGGAGATTTCGGATATCGTCTACGATTCCAGAAAAGTAATGGCTGACTGTCTGTTTGTCTGTATTGCGGGAGCCAAGGCGGACGGCCACAGGTATGCGGCGGAGGCGGCAAAGGCAGGCGCGGCGGCCATTCTGGTACAGCGGGAGGTGGAGCTTCCCGAAGACAGTGACGTGACGGTCATTCGGGTGGAAAATACGTGTTACGCAATGGCCTTTGTGTCGGCCGCCTATTTCGGGCATCCCGCAAAAGAGATGAAGATTATCGGCGTTACGGGTACGAAGGGAAAGACCACCACGACCTATCTGGTCAGATCCATTCTGGAGCAGGCGGGAAGAAAAGTGGGGCTGATCGGCACCATTGAGATTATCATAGGGGAAACGCATATTCATGCGGAAAATACCACGCCCCAGTCCTATCTGATACAGAAGTATTTCCGCATGATGGCGGATGAAGGATGCGATACGGTGGTGATGGAGGTCTCCTCGCAGGGACTGATGCTTCACAGAACCCAGGGATTTGTCTTTGATTTTGGTATATTCACCAATCTGGAGCCGGATCATATCGGAGAGAACGAGCATAAGGATTTTGATGATTATCTGCACTGTAAGAGCCTGCTGTTTAAACAGTGCAGGGTGGGGATTGTGAATCAGGACGACGACCACTGGAAGGCGGTCACGGAGGGCTGTACCTGTCAGCTGGAAACCTATGGAATCGACAGTCCGGCCAGTCTGCGGGCGGAGGATATTTCCTTCCTGAACGAAAAGGGAAGCCTTGGCATGTCCTTTACGGTAAAGGGACTTGCAGAGTTTCCCGTAACGATTGCCTCTCCGGGTAAATTCAGCGTATATAACGCCCTTACGGCAATCGCCATATGCCGCCATTTCGGCGTTGACAGTGAAGATGTCAGACGGGCTCTTTCTCTGGCAAAGGTGAAGGGAAGGACGGAGACGGTATGGGTATCCGACGATTTTACGCTGATGATAGACTATGCCCACAACGCCATGGCGTTAAAGAGCCTGCTTGAGACGCTCAGGGCCTACCATCCCCACAGGCTGGTATGTCTTTTCGGCTGCGGCGGCAACCGGGCCAGATCCAGACGCTACGAGATGGGGGAAGTCAGCGGCAATATGGCGGATCTGACCATCATTACGTCCGACAACCCGCGCACGGAAGAGCCCCAGGCCATTATTGACGACATTAAGACCGGCATCGGCAGGACGCAGGGCAGCTATGTGGAAATCTGCGACAGAAAGGAAGCCATCGCCTACGCCATCGACCACGGAGAGCCGGGGGATATCATAGTGCTTGCAGGTAAGGGACATGAGGATTATCAGGAGATAAACGGGGTAAAATATCCGATGGACGAAAGAGTATTGATACGGGAAATATTAGAGGAGAGGGCATGACAGAGCGCTACGCGGATGTCATTATAGATATCGCCCACGAAAAAGTAGATAAGGTTTTTCAGTACAGGATTCCGCAGGAGCTTGCGCAGGCGGTATATCCGGGCGTGCAGGTGCTTGTGCCCTTCGGCAGAGGCAACCGGCAAAAGGCTGGTTATGTGGTGGAGCTTTCGGAGGAGACAGATTACCCACCTGAAAAAATAAAAGAAATTTTTGCGGTGGATGAGAAGGGCATGTCCGTGGAGGGCAGACAGATTCAGACCGCTTACTGGCTTAAGAGCCAGTACGGCTCCACAACTATTGCGGCGTTAAAGACAGTGCTGCCCGTCAGACAGAAGCAGAAGCCTCTTGAGAAAAGGACGGTGCTGCGTCTTCTATCAGCCGCAGAGACGGCGCAGGCGGCTATAACCTGTTCAGAGAAGCATCAGAAGGCAAAGGCGCGGGTGCTTCATGCGCTGGAGAACGAGGAGGAACTTCCCTACGAGCTTGTCAGACAGAAGCTGCATGTGGCGGCCGCCACCATGCAGGCGCTGGAAAGGCAGGGTTATCTTAGGATCGAAAGTAAGGCCTTCTACCGAAATCCGGTCAGGATGACGGACAGAGGGGAGAAACGCCCCACATTGAATCCGGCGCAGCAACGGGTCATCGACGGGGTTATGGGGGCTTATCGGTCGGGAAGTCCCGGCGTGCATCTGGTGCACGGCGTCACGGGAAGCGGAAAGACGGAAGTGTATCTGGGGATCATTGAGCAGATGATTGCCATGGGAAAACAGGCAATTATGCTGATTCCGGAAATTGCGCTGACCTATCAGACACTTCTGCGGTTTTACAAACGTTTCGGCGACCGGGTTTCCGTGATGAATTCCACCCTGTCCGCGGGGGAGAAGTATGATCAGATCGAACGGGCGAAGGCAGGGGAGATCGACGTGATTATCGGGCCACGTTCGGCGTTGTTTACGCCCTTTCCCAATCTTGGCGTTATCGTGATGGACGAGGAGCATGAGAACAGCTACAAGAGTGAAACAAGTCCCAGATATCATGCCAGAGAAACGGCGGTTTATATCGCTTCCCTGTGCGGGGCAAGCGTGGTGCTCGGTTCGGCAACGCCTTCACTGGAGGCGTATTACAGGGCCGGGCAGGGACAATATCAGTTATATGAAATGAAAGAACGGCCCGGAAACAGCGTGCTGCCGGCGGTGTATATCACGGATCTTCGAAAGGAGTTAAAGGAAGGCAACCGTTCCATGTTTGGCAGAAAGCTGCACAGTCTGATGGAGGAACGGCTTTCCAGAGGCGAGCAGACTATATTATTTTTAAACAGGAGGGGCTATGCCGGTTTTGTATCCTGCAGAGCCTGCGGGCATGTGATGAAATGTCCGCACTGCGACGTATCTCTTTCGGAGCACAAAAACGGCCTTCTCATCTGTCATTACTGCGGATATCAGGAGAGAAAGCCGGAAAAGTGCCCGGTGTGCGCCTCTCCCTATCTTCTTGGGTTCAAGGCAGGAACCCAGCAGGTTGAGGAGGCCATTTACAGGGAATTTCCGCAGGCCAGAGTGCTTCGGATGGATGGGGACACCACCAGAAAGAAGGAAAGCTATGAAAAGATCCTGTCCGCTTTTGCCGATGAGGAGGCGGATATTCTGGTAGGCACGCAGATGATCGTGAAGGGGCATGATTTTCCCGGGGTGACGCTTGTGGGAGTGCTGGCCGCGGATCTGTCTTTGAATCGGAACGATTACCGGGCGGGCGAGCGGACTTTTCAGCTTTTAACTCAGGCGGCCGGGCGTGCCGGCCGGGGAGAGCGGCCCGGCGAAGTGGTGATTCAGACCTACCAGCCGGAACACTACAGCGTGGTGTACGCGGCAAGACAGGATTACGAGGGCTTTTACAGGGAGGAACTGGCTTACAGGGCGCTTGTGGGATATCCTCCCGTGGAACATATGCTGGCGGTTCTTATTGTGTCGAGGGTGCAGGAGGACGGAGAAAAGCTGGGACAACAGATGGCGGAGCTGATTATGGCGGAAATGGGAGAAATCAGCGGATTTCGGGTAATCGGACCGGCCCAGGCGTCCATTGGAAAGATTTCCGATCTTTACCGCCACACGCTCTATCTGCGGCACAGGGAATATCAGGTGCTAGTCAGGGCGAAGGACAGATGGGAACGTTTTTGCAGGGAACATGAACAGCGGGATCAGACCGTACAGTTTGACTTTGATCCGATGAACACATATTAAGGAAAGGCGCGCAGGCGGCATGATCAGAAGCAGTAAGATCAGAAGCGGCAGGCGTAAAGACAGGAGGAAAAAGGTATGGCAACCAGAAAAATCAGGGAAATCGGAGATCCGGTATTGACGAAAAAGTGCAAGGAGGTAACGGAGGTTACGCCAAGGCTTAAGGAGCTCATTGACGATATGTTTGAAACCCTGTATGAGGAGAACGGCGTGGGACTGGCGGCGCCCCAGGTGGGTATTTTAAAGCGTGTCGTAGTGATTGATACCACGGGAGAAGACCCGATACTGATGATTAATCCGAAAATACTGGAGACCAGCGGGGAACAGGAGGGGTATGAGGGATGTCTGAGCGTTCCCGGCAAAACAGGGCATGTGAAGAGGCCCAACTATGTGAAGGCGCTGGCTTACGACGAGGATATGAACCCCTTTGAGGTGGAAGGGACAGAACTCCTTGCCAGAGCCATCTGCCATGAGCTGGATCATCTGGAGGGACAGCTTTATGTAGAAAAGGTGGAAGGTCCCCTGCTTAACACGGAGGATCTGACAGAGGAGGAAGAGTGACGGATGAAGATTGTATTTATGGGTACGCCGGATTTCGCGGTGGGCGCTTTGGAGGCCATCGTGGAGGCGGGGCATCAGGTGGCGGCAGTGGTGACACAGCCGGATAAACCAAAAGGGCGGGGGAAGGAGATGCAGATGACGCCTGTAAAGCAGTGCGCCCTTTCCCATGGGATACCCGTTTTCCAGCCGGTAAAAATCAAGGAGCCGGAGGCGGTGGAGGAGCTTCGCGGCTACGGGGCGGATTTGTTTGTGGTTGCGGCCTTTGGACAGATTCTATCGGAAGAGATCCTTTTCATGCCAAAGTACGGCTGCGTGAATATCCACGCTTCCCTGCTTCCCAGATACCGCGGGGCAGGCCCGATTCAGTGGTCCATTATTAACGGAGAGAAAATAACGGGTGTTACCATCATGCAGATGGAAAAAGGACTGGACACCGGCGACATGCTTTTTCGAACGGAGGTGGATATTGCACCCCGCGAGACAGCGGACACCCTGCATGACAAGCTGGCGGCGGCGGGAGCGAAATTAATCGTAGAAGCCATTCCGAAGATAGAGGCGGGGGAGATAAGGCCCGAAAAACAGCGGGACGAGGATTCCTCCTATGCGAAGATGCTGACGAAGGCCATGGGGAGGATTGACTGGAGCCTGCAGGCGGATCAGCTGGACTGCCTGATCAGAGGACTGATTTCCTGGCCCGGCGCATCCACGGTTTTTCGAGGGAAAACCCTGAAAATATGGGAAGAAGAGCCGATATCGGAAACACAGGCGCAGGAGGAAAGCCAGCGGTCTGTGGACAGGGACGGGGAGCCGACAGCGGGCAGGGAAAGTCAGCCGGTAACGGAAAAGGACGCGCAGCCGGGTACGATTGTCCGCGTGGGCAGGGACGCCTTTTATGTGCAGACGGGCAGGGGGCTTCTTAAGATACTGGAGGTACAGCCCGAGGGGAAAAAACGGATGGCGGTGAAGGACTTTCTGCTGGGCTATCCTGTAAAAGCGGGCGAAGCCTTTACCTCTGCTGATAAATAGAAGCTGTCTTTCGAACAGGAGAGTGTACGGGACATTCTCCTCACAAATCTGGAGGGATGAATATGGGATATTATGGATACGGTTATTATTTTGATCCGACCTACTTTCTGGTCTTGATTGGAGCGGTTCTGTGCATCTGGGCGCAGGCAAGGGTCAGCTCTACCTATAACAGGTATTCCAGAGTGTTAAGCCGGACAGGCATGACTGGCGCGCAGGCAGCGCAGCGGATCCTGCAGCTGTCAGGCATTTATGATGTGCGTATTGAACATGTGGGAGGAAAACTGACAGATCACTACGATCCGGTCAATAAGGTGTTGCGGCTTTCCGATACGGTATACGGCTCCACATCCGTGGCGGCTATCGGTGTGGCGGCTCACGAGTGCGGCCATGCAGTACAGCACGACAAGGGCTATGCACCTTTGCAGTTTCGCTCTGCGCTGGTGCCGGTGGCAAATATCGGTTCCAAAGCGGGGATTCCGCTGATTCTTCTGGGTGCGCTTTTAGGAATGAACCAGACGCTGATTCATATTGGAATCTGGGTGTTTGCGCTGGCGGTGCTGTTCCAGCTGGTAACGCTTCCCGTGGAGTTTAACGCTTCCGGCAGGGCCCTTGCCATGCTGGGGGATTACGGTATGCTGGACAGGGACGAGACCAAGGGATGCAGGAAGGTGCTGCAGGCTGCGGCTCTCACTTATGTGGCGGCTGCCGCGTCGGCCATTTTGCAGCTTTTGCGGCTTGTGCTTTTATTTGGCGGAAACAGAAGGCGCGACTGATGGGAGAAGGGAACGTGACAGAAATTAATGTGCGGGAAGTGGTTCTGGATATATTGCTGGAACTGGCAAAGGGAGAGGAATACAGCAATGTTCTGATTGCCGGCGTCCTTGATAAGTACGATTATCTGGAGGGCCGGGAAAAGGCCTTTATCAAACGGGTCTGCGAGGGAACCATTGAGCGCAGGATTCAGATTGATTTTGTGCTTGGCCAATATTCGAAAACACCTGTTACTAAAATGAAGCCTCTGATCAGGGAGCTTCTTCGTATGAGCGTTTACCAGCTCCTTTTTATGGAGCATATTCCCCCGGCCGCGGTCTGCAACGAGGCGGTGAAGCTGGCGAAAAAGCGGCGGTTTTCGCAGTTACAGGGATTTGTGAACGGGGTTCTTCGAAACATTGCCAGAGGAAAGGAGAGTATTGTTTGGCCTGATCGGGAAAAGGATCAGGGGGCATACCTTTCCGTGCGTTATTCCATGCCCCTCTGGCTGGTGGAGCATTTTACGGACGCGTACGGGCCGGAAGCCTGTGAGAAGATATTGCAGGCTTTTCTGAAGAGGAAAGCGGTCTGTGTCCGTCTGGATGAGGGGCTTACAGACGGGGAGCGGGAGGCGCTTCTGCATGCCTGGGAACGGCAGGGCGCAGCGGTTTCCGGGCATCCCTGGCTTCCCTATGCCTTTTATTTGCAGGGGGCGGCGGGAGTCCGCCATCTTGCGGGCTATGAGGAGGGCCGCTTTGCGGTACAGGACGCAAGCTCCATGCTGGTGGTGGAAGCGGCGGGAATCCGCCCGGAAGACACGGTGGTGGACGTCTGTGCGGCGCCCGGCGGAAAGGCCCTGCACGCGGCCGGTAAGCTTGGGGGAACGGGACAAGTGATCGCCTGTGACGTGAGTCGGTATAAAACGGATAAAATCGAAAAAAACCGCGCCCGGATGGGGATTCAGAATGTGGATATCAGGGTGCGGGACGCCAGAGTGCGGGATCAGTCGCTTGTAGGGCAGGCGGATGTTCTTCTGGCGGATGTGCCCTGCTCCGGTCTTGGCGTGATCGGCCATAAGCAGGATATCAAATACCGGGTAACGAAAGAATCCCTGACACAGATCGTATCTTTGCAGAAAGAAATAATAACAAATGTTATAGAATATATCAAACAGGGAGGCATTCTGATGTACAGCACCTGTACCATGAATCCTTCTGAAAATGAAAAGATGGCGGAGTGGATCTGCGATACCTTTGCCTTTGAGCCGGTGGATATGACGCAGGAACTGCCGGAGGCGTTAAAGGAGCAGGCCGAACGGGGAATGGTCCAGCTTCTGCCGGGGGTGCATGAAACGGACGGTTTCTTTTTTGCGAAGCTTCGTAAAAAGTGACCCCTGTGGAATGACGGGAGAGAAAGCGGGTTCTTTATGGAAAAAATGGAGATAAAGTCCTTCACTCTTGCACAACTTCGGGAGGAGATGGGACGGCTTGGAGAGAAGCCTTTCCGCGCGGCGCAGCTGTATGAATGGATGCACGGGAAGCTGGCGCGGGGATATGAAGAAATGAGTAATATTCCTGCGGCTATGAAAGTAAAATGTGGGGAAAGCTATAGTTATACGGCTTTGAAGACGGTGCAGGTGCAGGAATCGGCCGTTGACGGCACGAAAAAATTTCTGTTTGCCCTGTCTGACGGCAATCTGGTGGAAAGCGTTTGGATGCGCTACAGGCATGGCAATTCGGTCTGTATCTCTTCTCAGGTGGGCTGTCGGATGGGATGCCGCTTCTGCGCCTCCACATTGGACGGGCTGGTGCGTAATCTGACGCCGGCGGAGATGCTTGACCAGATTTATGCGATTACGCTGGAAACAGGAGAGCGGGTTTCCAACGTGGTGGTGATGGGGAGCGGGGAGCCGCTCGACAATTATGAAAATCTCCTGCGTTTTATCACGCTGCTTACAGACGAGAACGGCCTTCATATCAGCCAGCGAAACGTTACGGTATCCACCTGCGGCATTGTGCCCGAAATGCGGCGTCTGGCGCAGGAGAAATTGCAGATTACGCTGGCGCTTTCCCTGCATGCGGCAACAGATGAAAAGAGGCGGCAGCTTATGCCCATCGCCAATCAGTATACGCTTAAGGAGCTGATCGCGTGCTGTGCTTATTATTTTGAGCAGACGGGGAGAAGAATTACCTTTGAGTACAGTCTGGTCCGGGATGTGAACGATACGAAAAGAGACGCGCAGACGCTGGCGGCCCTGATCAGAGGATTGAACTGTCATGTGAATCTGATCCCGGTGAACCCGGTCAGGGAGAGGGCGTTTGTACAGTCAAAGCAGCGTGCGGTGGAAGCCTTTGCCGCGCTTCTTCAAAAAGAGGGGATAAACGCCACGATCCGCCGGGAGATGGGCCGGGATATCGACGGGGCCTGCGGCCAGCTCAGACGGCGGTACATGGATAACAGTTCAGCCGTTATCTGCAAAACGGACGAATCATGACTGCAGGGGATGAATATTTAATTAGCTTGCTCTTTTAGAGGGAATATGCTAACATTGGTAATTGGTAAAATATGCTAAACGGAGGATTAAGCTGTGCTCAGGTCTTATGCGCTGACAGATATCGGGCGAAAAAGACAACTGAATCAGGATTATATTTATCTCACGGAGAACCCGGTAGGGAATCTGCCAAATCTGTTTATCGTGGCGGACGGCATGGGAGGCCATAAAGCCGGAGACTACGCCTCGGACCTTGCGGTGGAGACGGTGGTGAAGGAGGCGGGCGCTTCTTTGGAGAAGAGTCCTTCCAGGATACTGGGGCATGCCATTACCATAGCAAACCGAATCCTCAGACAGCGGGCCAGTGAGAATTTTGCCCTAAGCGGTATGGGGACAACTCTTGTTGCGGCTACCTGTATAGGCCGGTTTCTGGAGGTGGCCAACGTGGGCGACAGCAGGCTTTACGTGATAGGCGATGAGATCGTACAGATAACGGAGGATCATTCTCTGGTGGAAGAGATGGTCAGGATGGGCGGCATTGGCCGGGAGGAGGCCAGAAACCACCCGGATAAAAATATCATCACCAGGGCGATTGGCGCCAGGGACGATGTGGAAGTGGATTTTTTTAATCTGGAATTACAGACAGGAGATATGGTTTTACTTTGTTCGGATGGTTTGACTAACATGGTGGACGATGAGACGATATGCCGGATCTTAAAGAATGGCAAAAGCCTAAGGGACAGGGTAGAAGAGCTTGTGCGGACAGCCAACGAAAATGGCGGCAGAGACAATATATCGGTAATCGTTATCGAAACGTTAGCAGACGAGGAATCGTATGAAAAATCATATTGATATGTTGATTTTTCATATAGATATTTGCAAAGGAGCGTTGCAAATATCACTGATGGCAGACGCAAATTTGAGATTTGCGCCGCCCGTCGCGAAACGCTCCGAAATGAGGTAGAACATGATTAAGATAGGAATGATGATAGTGGATCGGTATGAGATCCTTGAAAAGATCGGTACCGGCGGCATGTCAGATGTATATAAAGCCAAAGACCATAAGCTGAACCGTTTTGTGGCGGTGAAGGTTTTAAAGCAGGAATTCAGCGAAAACGCTAACTTTGTGTCCAAGTTTCGGATTGAGGCGCAGGCGGCGGCAGGTCTGATGCATCCCAATATTGTCAATGTATACGATGTGGGAGAAGAAGGCGAAAACCATTATATCGTCATGGAGCTTGTGGAGGGGATCACCCTTAAAAAATATATTGAAAAGAAGGCCAGGCTTTCCGTCAAGGAGGCCGTGAGCATTGCAATTCAGGTTTCCATGGGCATAGAGGCGGCCCACAACAACCACATTATTCACAGAGATATCAAACCGCAGAATATCATTATTTCCAAGGAAGGAAAGGTGAAGGTGACGGACTTTGGCATCGCCAAGGCGGCCACCAGTAACACCATTACTTCCAATGTCATGGGCTCCGTGCATTATACTTCGCCGGAGCAGGCAAGAGGCGGTTACAGCGACGAAAAGAGCGACATTTATTCTCTTGGCGTGACCATGTTTGAGATGCTGACGGGCAGAGTGCCCTTTAACGGGGAAACCACCGTCGCCATTGCCATTAAGCATATTCAGGAGGAGTTTCCCTCACCCAGAGAGTATGTGGGCGAGATCCCGGTCTGTGTGGAGCAGATCGTGTTAAAATGCTGTCAGAAGAGTCCCGACAGGCGATATCAGTCCATGGCGGAGCTGATTGCCGATCTGAAGCAGTCCTTGATCAGTCCTGATGAGGATTTTGTCAAGGTGGCCGATCCGGACGAGGAGGCTTCCACACGCACCATTACAGACAGGGATATGGTGCAGATCAAGCGCCAGTCCGAGAACCGGGATTCCATGGACGAGGCCATGCGGCTGAATAAGGACGTTCACGAAAGAGAAAGAGAAAGAGAGCGGACTAGAAATAACAGCCGCTATTATGAAGAGGATGAGGACGAGGACTGGGATGACGACGAGGAAGATTACGATCCCAAGATGGAGAAGATAACCACTATTCTGGCGGTGGTGGCGGCTCTCCTGATCGGCTGTATCCTCATCTTTTTGGTGGGAAGAACCATGGGCGTGTTCGACTTCGGAAAGGAAGAGGAAAGTCAGGAACAGGAGACGGAACAGGTAGAAATGATCCGTGTGGTAGGCATGCATGTGGACGAGGCCAAAAAGGCGCTTCTGGATCTGGGGCTGTCTCCCGAAATTAAATATGAGGAAAGCAGCTCCTATGACGCCGGGACCGTGCTTCGCGCAAGCGTTCAGGACGGTCTGATGATTGATAAGGGGACAAACATCGTTCTCACCGTGGCGGAGGCTTCGGAGGGCGCAGAGGTGCCGGCTGTGACAGGAAAGTCCCAGACGGAGGCGGAGTCCCTTCTGACGAAGGAGGGCTTTGTAGTAACGGTGGTGGAGAATCCTGACGCTTCGGTGGAGAAAGGTGTTGTGATTTCCCAGTCGCCGGAAGCCGGGACAAAGGCCGCGGTGGGTTCCAACATTACCATCCGCGTAAGCCAGGGGGCGGAGGATAATAAGGTCAGGGTGCCGGATGTGAGAGGCATGACGGAAATGGACGCTACGGCTGTTCTGACGGAGAGCGGTCTTTCCGTCGGAAACGTTACGGAGACGCCTTATGAAGACGCCGCATGGACAGACATGGTATGTTATCAGAGCTATTCTGTGGGCTCCTATGTAGATAAGGGGACGGTGGTGGATCTGAGGATCAGCACAGGCCCTTCCCAGAAGACTTACCGCTATACGGAGGAAATTACGGCGCCTACGGAGGAGCCTTCCTATCAGAACGGCATGGAGGTGGCTGTGGAGCTTGTAGCGCAGGATGGCACGGTAATTTTAAATACACGGACGACGACCTTTCCTCTGCCGGCGAACTATACGGGCATCAAGTCACCCTCAGGCGTGATTCGGTATACCTTTACGGTGCAGCTCCAGCCTACCACCGTTACCAATCCTGAGACGGGGGAGACCACTACAGAGGGCGGCGGATCGGAAACTAAGACGGTGGAGAGACAGGTAAATTTCGCGGAAGAATAGTGTGAGAAGTACTTCTAAAACTCAGCAGCAGAGGCTGCTTCGTTAAGAAGTACCAAGTCTGCGTTGCAGACTTTTCTCACCCAGGAGAATGCCTGAAATGCGGTATTCTCCGTGCAAAGTAAAGATGGGTATATATGCAGGGAAAAATTATGAAAGGGATCGCCGGCTTCTACTATGTGCATGTGGAAGGTCAGGGCGTTTATGAGTGTAAGGCGAAGGGAATTTTCAGAAAAGAGGGCGTGAAACCCCTTGTAGGGGATGACGTGGAGCTGGATATACTGGATGAGCCCCGGAAATTGGGCAATATCCGGCGGATCCTGCCAAGGAAAAGCGCGCTGATCCGGCCGGCGGTGGCCAATGTGGATCAGGCGCTTGTTCTGTTTGCCATTGTAAAGCCCAATCCTAATTTTAATCTGCTGGATCGCTTTCTGATCAATATGGAGAGGCAGAAGCTTCCAACGGTTATCTGCTTTAACAAAGAAGATATTGCTTCCGAGGAGGAGAAAGAGGCTCTGCGCAAATCATATGAAACCTGTGGATATCAGGTACTGTTTATAAGCGCGCTGGAAAATCGGGGTGTGGAGCAGGTGAAGGCTGTGCTGGCGGGAAAGACAACCACGCTGGCAGGGCCCAGCGGGGCAGGCAAATCTTCCCTGATTAACCGGCTTTCGCCCCATATCCATATGGAGACGGGAGAGATCAGCCAAAAGATTGAGAGAGGCAGGCACACCACCAGGCATTCGGAGATCATTCCGCTGGGGCAGGAGACTTATATCATGGATACGCCCGGTTTTACCTCTCTTGCCATTACGGATATGACAAAGGAAGAGCTGGGAGGGTATTACCCGGAGTTTCGGGAGTACGAGCCCTTTTGTAAATTTCGTGGCTGCGCCCATTTGAGCGAGCCGTCATGCGCAGTGAAGGAGGCTGTGGAAGCGGGAAAGATCAGTCGGGTGCGGTACGAGAATTATAAAATCCTGTACAGGGAGCTGAAAGAGATGAAGCGGTATTGAGAAAGAGAAAAGGAATAGCCTATTTCATGAAAAAGCTACGGATAGCGGGAGTGATGGCGGCGTTCTGCTTGTTGCAGGGTGGATGTGGTGCGGAGCAGGAAACTACGGACGCGTTTCAGGCAAAGGCTGCAGATACGGTGCAGATAGCGAAGGATTCTTCCGGGCTTACAAAGATGCCGGAAGAGCAGTCGGCTGCGCTTAAAGGATACGCCGTGTTTCATTACGGTAGTCTGCGAGGACAAATATACTGCCGGCGTGACGGATACGGTTTCCATGGTAAATGCGGTGCTGGCACCAGAGCAGGTACAGTTTATCAATGACGGTGAAAATATAGAAGTCAGAATAGACGTGAAAGACATTTCGGAAACTGTAGCAGGACAGGATCAGGAGGTTATAGAAAGCGGCCTTACACAATACCGTGAGCAGATACCGGGACTGACGATCGGCATGTATGCTGATATTTCAATGTTCATAAGAATGGGACAGGGTGATTGGGAGGCCGTTACTTCTACAAAGGAACCGATAGAAGTTGTCATTGGAATACCGGAGGAGTTCAGGCAGCATGGCAGAGAGTTTTATATCATCCGATCCCATGAAGGGGAATATACCCTTTTAACGGATATGGATGACGACCCGGAAACGATAACGATCAGTACGGATATGTTTTCTGCTTACGCCATCGCGTATGTGGAGGCAGGGAAGAACGGAGCAGGCGACGGAGCCAGATGCGGACTCTGCCATATCTGCCCGACATATCTTGGAATATGCTGCTTTGTCTGGCTGGCAATTATCCTGCTGGCAGTCTTAACCGTGGTATTGGTGGTCCTGCGGCGCAGGAAAGAAGGAGCCGGAAAGACAGGGATAGGAATTTAAAGATTGATGAGTTGTAATAAGGGGTTGCCGGTTAATACCGATTTTTAACCCCTGAAAAGAAGGGAGGAGACAAACCCGCAGAATTCAGGCTTTTCAAAACCAGAATTCCCTATAGGTTCGTCTCCTTCCTTTTCATCCGTCTGACTCTGTGTTCATGAACCTTCTAAAATAACAAAAAAGTGTAAAGCCTTAATAGCGCAATAAACTTTATCTAACGAAAGTCTTATAAATCCTTGAAATTGCTTATTTGTCATACCCATACAATCCAGGTAGAAAATTCAATTTGAATATTCCAAAATGTCAGGAGATATGCTATACTATTACTTTGTATCAGACTCTTTTTGTTGGAATACAGATTGTGTAGCAAAAATATGGAGAAAGGCGGAAATCCTTATCAATCAAGGATTTCTGAGTAGGTATAACAGGATATGAAACTAGGCATCATCGGGCTCCCCAACGTGGGAAAGAGCACTCTTTTTAATTCACTTACAAAGGCGGGAGCGGAATCCGCCAATTATCCTTTCTGTACCATCGACCCGAATATCGGCATTGTGACGGTGCCGGACGAGCGGTTAAAGCTTCTGGGCGACATGTATCATTCAAAGAAAGTGACCCCTGCCACCATAGAGTTTGTGGATATCGCAGGGCTTGTGAAGGGCGCTTCCAAGGGAGAAGGGCTGGGCAACCAATTCTTAAGCAACATCCGTGAGGTGGACGCCATTGTTCATGTGGTGCGGTGTTTTGAGGACAGCAATATTGTACATGTGGACGGCTCTATCGACCCGCTCCGGGACATCGAGACGATCAATCTGGAGCTGATTTTCTCTGATATTGAGATTCTGGAACGCAGGATGGCAAAGACGGCAAAAGTTGCCAAGATGGATAAGACGGCGGCGAAGGAATATGCGCTTTTGGAGCGCGTTAAGGCGCATCTGGAAGAAGGAAAGCTGGCAAGCGCCTTTGAGACGGAGGACGAGGATGAACAGGCCCTTCTCGCCTCTTATAATCTGCTTACCAGTAAGCCTGTGATTTTTGCGGCCAACGTGGCGGAAGGGGATCTTGCGGACGACGGCGCAGGCAACGAGGGCGTACGTAAGGTGAAGGACTTTGCGGCGGGAAACGGCAGCGAGGTGTTTGTAATCTGCGCTCAGATCGAGCAGGAGATTGCGGAGCTGGACGAAGAGGAAACGGCCATGTTTCTTGAGGATCTGGGGCTTGAGGAGTCGGGCCTGCAGAAGCTGATCCGCGCAAGCTATCGGCTGTTGGGACTGATGAGCTTTTTGACGGCGGGAGAGGATGAGACAAGAGCCTGGACCATTAAGGTGGGGACAAAAGCGCCGCAGGCGGCGGGAAAGATACATACCGATTTCGAGCGCGGTTTCATAAAAGCCGAAGTGGTGAATTACAGGGATCTGCTGGAGCAGGGGTCGCTTGCGGCGGCAAGAGAAAAGGGACTTGTCGGTATGGAAGGAAAGGAATATGTGGTGCAGGACGGCGACGTGATCCTGTTTAGGTTTAACGTGTAACAGCATTGAGCAGCTGCGTTGGCGGACAGACAACAGCTGTATAAGTGGAAAGACAGGGAGATTCTGGTATGCAGGATATCATGGGAAACATGGATATAGCCTTCCCCAATCTGGGAATATATTTAAGGGATGTGCCGAAGTCTTTTTCAGTTTTTGGCTTTACGATTGCGCTTTACGGCGTGATTATAGCCATAGGCGTGCTGGGCGGCGTCCTGCTGGCGGCCCATGTGGCGAAGCTGGAGGGGCTGGACGCTGACCTGATCTGGGATTTTGCGATTTACGCCATTATCTTTTCCATTATCGGGGCCAGGATTTATTACGTGGTATTTCGCTGGGACGCCTATAAGGATAATCTGCTTGATGTGTTTAATTTGCGAAACGGCGGACTGGCCATTTACGGTGCGGTGATTGCCGCTTTTCTTACCCTTTGGATCTACTGCCGGAGGAAAAAACAGAGTTTTTTGCAGATTGCGGATATCTGCGTGCCGGGGCTTGTACTCGGTCAGATAATCGGCCGCTGGGGGAATTTCACCAACAGGGAAGTTTTTGGAGAGTACACGGATAATCTGCTTGCGATGCGTCTTCCTGCCCAGATGGTCAGAACAGCGGATATTTCCGAGACTATCGCGGCCCATATGGCGGAGGGAACCAACTACATCCAGGTGCACCCTACCTTCCTTTATGAGAGCCTCTGGAATCTGGCGCTGCTTTGCATTATGCTTGTCTATCGGAAACACAAGAAATTTGAAGGGGAGCAGTGGCTTTTGTATCTGGGCGGTTACGGTCTGGGAAGAGCGTGGATTGAAGGGATACGCACCGACACCCTGTTTATTCCCCATACAACCGTAGCGGTGTCGCAGGTTCTGGCGGCGGCGTTGTTTGTGACGGCACTGGCGGCGGATATTTATGTCCGCTGGCGGATCGGTAAAAATACTACGCCTGCGGCAGAGGGATGATTTTCGGATTTCACATCCGGCGGGAAATGGATAAAACAGGGTAAGACAGCGCAGGAAATAAAAGAATGGGACACATGATCTTTTGGTCATGTGTCTTTTTTATATGCTTTCGGGGAGAGGTTTCTTAAATATCTCTTAGGATTTTCCTTGCATTATTCTCGTGAATGGTATAGAATTGGATTAAAAGTGGTGAAAAGTGGAACAAAGTGGTATAAAGTGGTATATAAATCCTCTTTTCGTGGCAGACCACTTTCTTTCGGAGAAAGCGCAGTGTACAGTGATACATGCGGGCAGGGTGATTGCACATGTTCATGGGAGAATACAATCACACAATCGACGCGAAAGGCAGGCTGATCGTTCCCTCCAGATTCAGGGAAATCCTGGGGGATGCATTTGTGGTAACCAAGGGATTGGACGGCTGTCTGTTTGTGTATGATAACGAAGAGTGGAAGCTCTTTGAAGAGAAATTGAGAGCCCTGCCCATTACCAATAAAGAAGCCAGACAGTTTGTAAGGTTTTTTCTGGCGGGAGCTGCGGAAGTGGAAGTGGATAAGCAGGGAAGAATCCTGATTCCCAATGTTTTGCGGGAATTTGCGGGACTTGCGAAGGATGTGGCGCTCGTTGGCGTCGGCAGCAGGATAGAGATCTGGAGCAGAGAACGTTTCGAGGATACGGCGGCCTTTGACGATATGGACGAGATTGCGGAACACATGGCGGAGCTTGGACTTGGGATCTGACAGCTGTAAAAAACAGGCGGTGTGAAGCGGATAGATAAAGGAATCACAACATGGAGTTTAAACATACCTCGGTTCTTTTTGAAGAAACAATGGAAAATCTGGATATCAGGCCGGAGGGCACTTATCTGGACGGTACATTGGGCGGCGGCGGGCATGCCTGCGGGGTTGTCTCCAGACTACAGGGAAAGGGCCGGCTTATCGGTATTGATCAGGATGAGGAGGCCATTGCAGCGGCGGGAGAGAGACTGAAAGCATACAGAGAACGGGTTACGATGATCCGTGATAATTATGCAAACGCTGTGGAGGCGCTTGCGGGAATCGGCGTTTATGGCGTGGACGGCATCGTGCTGGATTTGGGAGTATCTTCCTATCAGCTGGACAATGAAGAGCGGGGCTTTTCTTATCGATACGACACTGCTCTTGATATGAGAATGGATCAGAGACAGTCTTTAAGCGCAAAGGACATTGTCAACAGTTATTCGGAGACAGAGCTTACCCGTATTCTGCGGGACTACGGTGAGGAAAAGTTTGCGAAAAACATAGCAAGACATATTGTGGCGGCCAGAAGGGACAAGCCTCTGGAAACCACGGGGGAGTTAAACGAGATTATAAAGGCGGCGATTCCGGCAAAGATGAGGGCGGTGGGAGGACATCCCTCCAAACGAACCTTTCAGGCAGTCAGGATCGAGTGCAACAGGGAACTGGAAGTGCTTAAGAGTTCGCTGGACGGACTGATCGGGCTTTTAAATCCGGGCGGAAGGATCTGCGTGATTACCTTCCATTCGCTGGAAGACCGAATTGTGAAATCCGCTTTTCGGAAAAATGAGAAGCCCTGTACCTGCCCGCCGGATTTTCCGGTGTGCGTGTGCGGACAGGTCTCAAAGGGTACTGTGATAACGAGAAAGCCGATCCTGCCGACAGAGCGGGAAATGGAGGAAAATCCCCGGGCGAAGAGCGCAAAGCTTCGGGTATTTATGAAAAAAAATTGAAGGGGAAACAGGAAAGATGGCAGCAACGCGGCAGAATGCGTATTATGTGCAGGGTAATACGGTAAGAAAAGCCCGGCCGGATCAGGAGATTCACCGAAAGCCGAAGAAAAAAGTCAATAACAGTGTGAGAAGAAACAGAGACCGCGCGAAAAATATGAACGCCGGTTACGTCCTGTTTTTGTGGGCGGCTCTTGTGGCAACCGGTATTATTCTGGTATACTATATTGGATTGCAGTCGGATATTACGAACAGTGTGAAAAATATTTCCACGCTGGAGAGACAGCTGAACAGTTTAAAAGTTGCAAACGAGGAAGATTACAGCAGAATTTCAAGCAGTGTGGATCTGGAGGAAATACGCAGGATTGCCATACAGGAGCTTGGCATGCAGTATGCGCAGGAGGGGCAGATTATTTCATTCGCCAGCGAAAACAACGATTATGTGAAGCAGATGGCGGAGATCCCGAAGCAGGATTGAGCAGGTGATTTTTTGGCTGGAAAGAAAAAAGGTTCGATATTAAGATTTACGATCAAAATGCAGAAGAAGCTGGTGGTGTTGTATCTGTTTATTTTAGCCGCCTTTGTGGGGCTTAGCATCCGGCTGTTTTTGATCAACAGAGATAACGGGGAAGAGTACAAAAAGCAGGTATTGTCACATCAGGAATACGACTCTGTGACAATACCTTTTAAACGTGGTGAAATCGTAGATTCCAACGGTACGGTTCTGGCGGTGAGCAACAAAGTCTACAATGTTATTCTGGACACCAGACTGCTGCTTCGCAAGGAGGATTATCTGGAGCCTACCCTGAGCGCGCTGCATAAGTTTTTCGATATTGATCCGGGGCCGGTAAGGGCTTATATTGCCGCTCATCCGGATTCCGCTTATTATGTCATGGCAAAGCGGGTGGAATATGAGAAGAAGAGCGCATTCGAAGAGTTCTGCGCAGACCCGGAGCAGGGGGCAAATATTAAGGGCGTCTGGTTTGAGGACGAGTACAGAAGAGAATACCCCAACGGTTCCCTGGCCTGCGATGTGATCGGGTTTACCACGGGAGATAACGCGGGTACTTATGGACTGGAAGAATATTATAACGATACGTTAAGTGGTGTCAACGGGCGGGAATACGGTTATTTAAATGACGATTCCACGCTGGAGCGCACCACCATAGCGGCCAGGGACGGCAATAACATTCAGGTTTCCCTGGACGCCAACATTCAGACCATTGTGGAAAAATATCTGAAAGCCTTTAACGAGGAGTATAAGGATAATGCCCACCCCGGAAACGGAGCGGAAAATATAGGCTGTGTCATTATGGATCCGAATACGGCCGAAATTCTGGCTATGGCCAGCTATCCGACCTTTGATTTAAACGACGTCAGGAATAGCGACAACTTGATTGGGATGCCGCGCCTTGCCAAAGACGGCAACGAATGGAAGAAGACGGGGGAGTATGTGACAGAGGAAGCCATAAAGACGATGAATGATGAGGTCATGTACCAGCATTTAAACGCCCTTTGGAAAAACTTCTGTATTGTGGATTCCTATGAGCCGGGGTCAGTGGCAAAGCCCTTCACGGTGGCGGCCGCTCTGGAAAGCGGGGCCATTACCGGGAATGAGACCTATCTTTGCGAGGGGAAACTTCATGTGGGCGATCATGATATCAAATGCCACCAGATTTATGGGGACGGCCGCATTTCGGTGCAGGAGGGCGTGGAGCGTTCCTGCAACGTGGTTTTGATGAACGTGGCCTTTGCGCTTGGTAAGAACAAATTTGTGGACTTCCAGCACACCTTTGGCTTTGGCTTGAAAACAAATATTGATCTGGCGGGCGAGGCAAGGACAGATTTGGTCGTCTTTAACAAAAATAACATCGGCACGACCGACCTTGCCACCAATTCCTTCGGACAGAGCTTTAACGCCACGATGATTCAGACCATAGCGGGATTCTGTTCCCTGATTAACGGCGGCAATTACTATGCGCCTCATCTGGCCACAAGAATTACCACGGCGGATGGCGCGACCATTGAGAATATCGAACCAAGGCTGTTGAAGCAGACGATATCCCAGTCCACCAGCGATACCATAAAGGAATACTGTAATACGGTTGTGACGGGAGAATTTGGTACAGGTAAAACGGCCAGACCGGCAGGGTATATGATAGGCGGAAAGACAGGAACTGCGGAGACACTGCCGCGAGGCAACAGAGAGTATGTTGTTTCCTTTATGGGTTACGCACCGGCGGACGATCCGCAGGTTGTCATTTATGTGGTGGTGGACAGGCCCAATGTGGCGTTGCAGGACAATGCAAGATATGCCACCGTAATTGTCAGAAATATTTTAACGGAGGTTCTTCCCTATATGAATATCTTTATGACGGAAGAGCTGAGCGATAAGGAGCGGGAGGAACTGGAGGAACTGCAGATTCAGATTCGGATGCCGCAGGATGCGGAAGGGGAAGGAGAGCTGGATGAGGAAGGAAATCCGATTTCGGCCGGCGAAGGCGAAGAAGGCGATTCCGGAGAGGGCGGCTCTGAGGATGAAAAAGAGGGAGAAGAGGAAGAGCCGGAACCGAATGAAGCGTGGAAGGATTTTCCCGTGGATCCGGCCACCGGTTATCTGGTTGATCCCACGACGGGCGATTATCTGGATCCGCAGCTTGGCACTGTAGTCAGCGGAGGAAGCCTTTTGGAGAACCCGCCGGAGACGGAGCCCGGCGAAGAGACGGAAGGGGAAGGCGAATCCGAGCCAACAGAATAGCGGGAAGTGAGAATAACCTCATAAAAAGGATAATAGATTATATTAATACCTTTTTATGAGGTTTTCCAATATGGATGATAAGATGAACCACAGAACCTATCACAGGAGCAAGACGGTGGCCGTATTTTTCCTGTGCGCGCTGGCGCTTTTTGGGCTTGCGGGACGGCTGGTCTATCTGATGGTGTTCCAATCCGAATATTATACACTCAAGGCCAGAGAGCTTCATGAAAGAGAGAGAAGCATAAAGGCGGCGAGAGGACGGATTATAGACGCTAACGGTAAAATTCTGGCGGACAATAAAACGGTCTGCACCGTTTCCGTGATTCACAGCCAGATTAAGGACGCTGACAGGGTAACTGCCATTCTTTCAAAGGAACTCGGCCTGTCTGAAGAGTATGTCAGAAAGCGTGTGGAGAAATATTCGTCCATAGAGAAGATAAAGAGCAATGTGGATAAAGAGACGGGGGACGCCATCAGAAGCTACGCCCTTGACGGCGTCAAGGTGGATGAGGATTATAAACGCTACTATCCTTACGGAGAGCTGGCGTCCAAAGCTCTTGGCTTTACCGGAGGGGACAATCAGGGTATTATCGGACTTGAGGTGATTTATGAGGAATATCTCAGGGGAGAAGCGGGAACGATCTTAACGGTGACGGACGCAAAGGGCGTAGAGCAGGACGAAGAAGGCGAAGAGAGGGTGGAGCCTGTAAGCGGCAGGGATCTCTATGTCAGTCTGGACATTAATATTCAAAGCTACGCCACCCAGCTTGCGAAGCAGACCATGGAGACCAAAGAGGCCGATCGGGTCTCCATTCTTGTCATGAATCCGCAGAACGGGGAAATTCTGGCCATGGTGGATGTGCCGGAATTTGACCTGAATAATCCCTACACCCTGCAAAACGGGATGGACGCTTTGGCCTTTTCGGAGAAAAAGCGGCAGGATCTTTTAAACGCCATGTGGAGAAACGGCTGTATCAATGATACCTATGAGCCCGGTTCCACTTTTAAAATTGTAACGGCGGCGGCAGGCCTTGAGTCCGGCGCGGTAAAGACGACGGACACCTTTAACTGTCCCGGATTTATCATGGTGGAGGACAGACGGATACGCTGTCATAAGGCGGGCGGCCACGGCGCGGAGGATTTTGTGCAGGGCACCATGAATTCCTGTAATCCGGTTTTTATCACGGTAGGGATGCGGATTGGCGTGGAGCGGTATTATTCCTATTTCAGGCAGTTTGGCCTTCTTGAAAAAACAGGGATTGACCTGCCGGGGGAGGCCGGCACCATCATGCATAAGATGGAAAACATCGGGCCTGTGGAGCTGGCTACCATTTCCTTTGGCCAGTCCTTTCAGATTACGCCGATTCAGCTTGCCACCACGGCCGCTTCCATTGTAAACGGCGGCAGGCGTATTACGCCCCATTTTGCGGTGAGAGCGGTGTCTGCGGACGGTACCGGCAGCCGGTCTTTCACCTATCCAGAGAGAAAAGGCGTGGTGTCTGCACAGACCTCCGAGACCATGCGCTATATTCTGGAACAGGTAGTGGCGGAGGGAAGCGGCAAAAACGGCGCGGTAGAAGGATACCGGGTAGGCGGTAAGACTGCCACAAGCCAGACGCTGCCCCGCGGGAGCGGCAAGTATATCGCCTCTTTTCTGGGATTTGCACCGGCCGATGACCCGCAGATTCTGGCCCTTGCGATCATCCATAATCCCAAGGGCACTTACTATGGCGGGCAGATTGCCGCGCCGGTTGTCAGGCAGCTCTTTGAGAATATCCTTCCCTATTTGGAAAAAAAGGGATATAATAGTGGGCGAGGCTGAACAGTCAACAGGCATTATTTTGGAGGAAACATGGACAGCGTAATTTTAATTTCTGTAATGATTTCATTTGCGATCAGTGTATTGCTCGGACCGGTGGTCATTCCGTTTTTACGGCGGTTAAAGATCGGGCAGACAGAAAGGACGGAAGGGCCGGAAAGCCATTTAAAGAAAAACGGCACGCCCACCATGGGAGGGATTTTGATTCTGATCAGCGTGGTGATCACGTCCCTTCTCTTTGTGCGGCAGTATCCGCGGATCATTCCCGTACTGTTTCTTACGCTGGGATTCGGGCTTGTGGGATTTCTGGACGATTATATTAAGGTAGTCCTGCGACGGTCCATGGGACTTCGGGCGTGGCAGAAGTTTGCCCTGCAAATTCTGGTGACGAGTGTTTTCACCTTTTATCTGCTTCATTATACGGACGTTTCTCTGGCCATGAAAGTACCCTTTTTAGAGGGAATTTATCTGGATTTTGGCTGGTTTAATATTCCGATTCTGTTTTTTGTGGTGATCGGTACGGTTAACGGCACCAATTTTACGGACGGTCTGGACGGTCTGGCAAGCTCCGTAACCGTGCTTGTGGCGACGTTTTTCACAGTAGTGGCCATCGGAACAAACAGCGGTATTGAGCCGATTACCTGTGCGGTTGTAGGCGCCCTTCTCGGATTTTTGCTGTTTAATGTGCATCCTGCCAGCGTGTTTATGGGGGACACCGGTTCGCTTGCGCTTGGCGGCTTTGTGGCGGCGGCGGCTATTATGATGCAGATGCCGCTTTTTATTGTAATTGTGGGACTGATTTATCTGGTGGAGGTGCTCTCCGTTATGATGCAGGTTACTTATTTTAAGGCAACCGGTGGTAAAAGAATCTTTAAGATGGCGCCGATCCACCATCATTTTGAGCTCTGCGGATGGTCGGAAACACGGGTCGTTGCGGTGTTCTCCATTGTGACGGCGCTGCTTTGTCTGCTGGCGCTGTTTGGGGTGGCGTGAAATTTTGGAGGAGTAAGTCATGAATTTACAGGGAAAGAAAGTGCTGGTCGTGGGTTCCGGAATCAGCGGGATCGGCGCCGTGGAGGCGTTAAATCATGCACAGGCAAAGCCGGTACTGTTTGATGAAAACGAAAAGCTGACGGCGGAGGACATCAGGGCGAAACTGAAAGCCGGCCTTGCGGCGGATATTGTTGTGGGAAATCTGCCGGAGGAGATAAAAAGGGATGTGGAGCTTGTGGTGTTAAGCCCGGGCGTGCCTGTCGATACGGCGTTTGTGGAGGATTTTCGCAAAAGGGGCGTAACGATCTGGGGCGAGATAGAGCTGGCCTATGAGATCGGCAAGGGAACAGTGGTCGGGATTACGGGCACAAACGGAAAGACTACCACCACATCTTTGGTGGGCGCCATTATGGCGGCTCACTGTCAGGATGTGGATGTGGTGGGCAATATCGGAAATCCCTACACGCTGACGGCCATTGACTCTACGGAGGAGACGGTGACGGTGGCGGAGATCAGCAGCTTTCAGCTTGAGACGGTGGAGCGTTTCAAACCGAAGGTTTCCGCAATCCTGAATATTACGCCGGATCACTTAAACCGGCATCACACCATGGAAAAATATGCGGCGGCCAAGGAGGCGGTATGCAGGAATCAGACCAAGGAGGATACCTGCGTACTGAATTTTGAAAACAGCTATACGAGGGCGTTTGGGGAACGGTGTCCCGCGCAGGTGGTGTGGTTTTCTTCGAAGCGGAAGCTTGCGGACGGGTATTATCTGGAAGGCGAGGAAATTTATCGTTCTGAGAACGGCGTCAGCGAAAGACTTATGAATATACATGACATGAAGCTGGTGGGCGTCTGCAACGTGGAAAACGTGATGGCGGCCATGGCCATTGCAACGGCCTGCGGCGTACCCATGGGGGAAATTCTGTCGGTGATCAGGGCGTTTTCGCCGGTGGAGCACAGGATTGAGTTTGTGGCCACAAAGGGAGGCGTGGATTACTATAACGATTCCAAGGGGACGAATCCCGACGCGGCCATTCAGGGAATCAAGGCCATGGACCGGCCAACGGTGCTGATCGGGGGCGGCTACGACAAGCAGAGCAGCTACGACGAGTGGATTGAGGCCTTTGACGGCAAGGTAAAATGTCTGGTGTTAATCGGACAGACGAGAGAGAAGATTGCGGACTGTGCGAGAAGGCACGGTTTGGAAAATATTGTACTGGCGGATACTTTTGAGGAAGCGTTTTTTGTCTGCACGGAGCAGGCAAAGCCCGGAGATGCGGTATTGCTGTCGCCGGCCTGCGCAAGCTGGGGGATGTTTCCCAACTATGAGGTCAGGGGAAGGATGTTTAAAGAAATGGTGAATCAGATGGAGGAGAACTGATCAGTGGCACAGAGAAATGTTTCCCGTAGAGGGCAAAAAAAGGGCGAGAGCTTTATGGATTACAGCCTGTTGTTCATTGTGCTGTTTCTCGTGGGATTCGGTATGGTCATGGTGTTTTCTTCAAGCTCTTATGAAGCGAACCTGAAGCTGGGGGATTCCACCAGATATTTAAGACAGCAGCTTTTTGCATCCATTCTGGGACTGGTGGCCATGATGGTGGTGGCGAACATTCCCTATCATTTCTGGGAACGGTTTGCGGTGCCGGCCTATATCGGTTCGGTGGTGTTGATTCTTCTGATTATTCCCTTCGGGTATTCTTCCGGCGGCGCAACGCGCTGGCTGTACATAGGGCCCATCTCCCTGCAGGTGGCGGAGGTGGCAAAGCTTGGCATGATTCTGTTTCTGGCCAGCCTGATCTGTACGCTGGGTAAAGGAATCCGAACCAATAAGGGTTTTTTCTTTGTGCTGCTTTCACCTGCGCCGGTGGCGGCCATGATTTATTTTATTACCAATAATCTGAGCTCCGCAATTATCGTCATGGCCATTGCGGTGCTGATGCTGTTTGTATCCTGCCCGGATTACAAACGGTTCTTTCTGATGGGACTGATTGTGCTGGCCGTGGCGGCGGTAGTGATTTTCTATGTGCTGCAAACGGCGCAGGCCCATGTGGACGATCTGGATTTCCGCGGGGCCCGTATCCTTGCGTGGCTCGACCCGGAGGCTTACGCCAGCGACACCGGCTTCCAGACGTTACAGGCGCTTTACGCCATCGGCAGCGGCGGGGTGCTGGGGAAGGGCCTTGGACAGAGCATGCAGAAGAGAGGATTTCTGCCGGAGGCGCAGAACGATATGATTTTTTCCATTATCTGTGAAGAGCTGGGGCTGTTTGGCGGTATTGCCGTGATCGTTATGTTTCTTCTGCTGATCTGGCGGCTGATGATCATTGCCAACAATGCGCCCGATCTTTACGGTGCCCTTCTGGTGGTAGGCGTAATGGGACATATCGCCGTACAGGTGATCCTGAACATTGCCGTTGTTACGAATACCATCCCCAACACGGGTATTTCCCTTCCCTTTATCAGTTACGGAGGCTCGTCAGTCATGTTCCTTTTAATAGAAGTGGGGCTGACCTTGAGCGTGGCCAAAGGCATCCGCCTAAAAGATTTATGAGGACAAGATAATTTTTGTTCGAAAATCCATATAGATAGAATAGGTCATATTTTGAGATTTGAGGTAAATCTATGGACGCTGTTCGTATCTATGGTGGAAAAAGTCTTTCGGGACGGACGAAGATACAGGGCTCTAAAAATGCTTCGCTGCCAATTCTGGCGGCGACGCTTTTGACAGACGGTATTTGCGAGATAGAAAACTGCCCGGATATTGCCGATGTTTATCATATGCTGCGGCTTTTGGAAAGTCTGGGCTGCCAGGTAACGAGAAAGAATGATCTGATCCGTGTGGATACGGGCGGCGTGGCGGAGTGCGATATGCCTGCCGATTCCGTGGGGGTAATGCGCTCTTCCATTATGCTTCTGGGGGCGCTGCTTGCCAGAATGGGCGAGGTTTCCATGGAATACCCGGGCGGCTGCGTAATCGGCAAACGTCCCATAGATCAGCACCTGCGCGCTCTGCGGCGCATGGGAGTGGAGATTATCGAGGAACAGGAGGAGTTTCATGCCCGGGCACAGGCGCTGCACGGCGCGGTGCACGAGCTTCCCTTTGTCAGCGTGGGCGTGACGGAAAACCTGATTCTGGCGGCAGTGTTGGCGGAGGGAGTAACCGTCATCCATCCTGCGGCCAGAGAGCCGGAGATACAGGCGCTTTGCCAGTTCCTGATTAAGGCCGGAGGGCATATAGAGGGGGTGGGTACGGACCGGCTGGTCATTGAGGGTGTAAGAAAGCTTCATCCTGTACGGTTTCGGGTGCCGGCGGACAGGATCGTTGCAGGCACGTGGCTTGCCGCCTGCCTTGCGGCGGGAGGACGCGTTTTTCTGGAGGATGCGCCCTGGGGTCAGATGGAGAGCGTGCTTACCTGTGCAGAAAAGCTGGGAGCCAAACTTACGCCGTCGCCGGAAGGGCTGTCAGTGGAGGGCCGGGCATGCAGAAGGCTGGAGGAGAGTCTGGTAACGGAGATTTATCCCGGATTTCCCACGGATTTGCAGTCTCTGTTCATGGCAGCCATGGCGCTGTCGGGCGAGGGCGGCCTGATTGAGGAGACGGTGTTTGAAAACCGATTCCGTATCGTGCCGGAGCTTGTGAAAATGGGCGCTGATGTCTGCGTGGAAGGAAACCGGGCGTATATCCGGGGCGGCAGGCCTCTTCATAACACGATTGTGGAGGCGAAGGAGCTTCGGGGCGGCGCGGCGCTCGTAGTGGCGGCTCTCGCCGCGGAAGGTACGGGTATTGTGACAAACAGACACTTTATAGACCGTGGGTACGAGGATATCACATTGAGCCTGCGGGAGCTTGGCGCGGATGTGGAATTGGCGTAAAAGAAGATGAGGTTTGCGGATGGGAAGTAAAAAAACCGTAAAAAAGAGCAATAAAAGGAATCCGAATCTGCGGCTTGTCAAAAACGGGGAGATCGGATCGGAGAAAAAAAAGAAAGGAACGGGCAAAAAGCGGGAGAACAGGCCGGAAAAGGTCCGCTTCGGCAGATCAAAACGGGTAGGAATTCTGCTCTCCGTCTTTCTTGTCCTTCTCTTTCTTCTTGTGGGCGGCGGTCTTTATATTATAAATAACTACAAGGTGACTACGGTCTATGTGGACGGCAGCATTCATTACACCAACGAGGAAATCATGGATATGGTTATGGAGGGCAGACTGGGAGATAACTCTTTGTATCTGTCCTTAAAATACCGGGACAAGGGAGTGGAGAACATACCTTTTATCGAGATGATGGACGTGTCCATCGAGGCCAGGGATACGATCCGCATTACCGTGTACGAGAAGGCGCTGGCGGGATACGTCAGGTATCTGGGCCGTTATGTGTATTTTGACAAGGACGGGATTGTGGTGGAGACTTCCGAGGAGGAGACGGCAGGCATTCCCCAAGTGACGGGGCTGTCTTTCGACCATGTGATTCTGCACGAGCCCCTGCCGGTGGACAACCCCGATCTGTTTAACGAGATTTTAAACATCACCCAGCAGCTCGCCAAGTATTCGCTTACGGCGGACAGGATCTATTTTGACAGTACCTATCAGGTGACGCTTTCCTTTGGTGACGCGAAGGTGGCGCTGGGAGAAAATGTGGACATTGATGAAAAAATTATGCTGCTCCAGAGCCTTTTGCCGAATTTAATGGGAAAAAGTGGTACCTTGGATATGCGGGAGTACAGCGAGGATACAAAAACCTACAGTTTCGAGCAGGATTAGAGGAATTATGGCCCGTGGAAAATCTGACAAAATTTGATAAAAGCCATAAAAACAAAAAAATGGCTTGCTAAGTTTGGAAAATAATTATATGATAAACTATATGAGTTTATTCGGAGTTTGAGGGAGTAGAAGGAGGAATCACCTTGCTGGAGATTAAGTCGAATGAATCGGAGTCCGCAGCAAAGATCATCGTAGTCGGTGTCGGCGGCGCGGGCAACAACGCTGTAAATAGAATGATAGACGAAGAGATAGACGGTGTGGAATTTATCGGTATTAATACGGATAAACAGGCGTTGCAGCTGTGCAGGGCGTCCAGGCTGTTACAGATCGGCGAGAAGCTGACCAAGGGTCTTGGCGCGGGCGCGAAGCCGGAGATTGGCGAAAAGGCAGCGGAGGAAAGCTCTGAGGAAGTGGCGCAGGCGTTAAAGGGCGCGGATATGGTGTTTGTCACCTGCGGTATGGGCGGCGGCACCGGAACGGGGGCGGCTCCTGTGGTGGCCAAGCTTGCGAAGGATATGGGAATCCTTACGGTCGGCGTAGTGACCAAGCCGTTTCGTTTCGAGGCGAAGACGCGTATGACGAACGCGCTGGCAGGCATTGAGAAGATCAAGGATAATGTAGATACTCTGATTGTGATTCCAAACGATAAGCTTCTTGAGATTGTGGACAGGCGCACGACTATGCCGGAGGCGCTTAAGAAGGCGGATGAAGTGTTGCAGCAGGCTGTGCAGGGCATTACGGACCTGATTAACATGCCGGCCATCATCAATCTGGATTTTGCGGACGTACAGACCGTTATGAAGGACAAGGGTATCGCGCATATCGGTATCGGCACCGGCAAGGGAGACGACAAGGCTTCCGAGGCGGCGAAGATGGCAGTGGAAAGTCCGCTGCTTGAGACTACGATTACCGGCGCGACACATGTGATTATTAACGTTTCGGGTGATATTTCGCTGGCTGACGCCTCCGATGCTTCCGATTATGTGAGGACGCTTACGGGAGACGAGGTTAATATTATTTTCGGCGCCATGTATGATTCCAGCATGACGGATACCTGTAACGTGACTATCATTGCCACGGGCATTGAAGAAAAGGCGGCGAGACAGAGCGGTCTGGGCTTTAAGAGCGGTTACATAACCCCCACTTCCCTGCAGGGGAAGAGCACCGTGGGCGCAGGCCCGGGACTGAGCGCTTTTGCCGCGGCGAATATGGGTTTGAAACAGCCCATCGGCTCGCAGGGCGGACAGGCCAAGACGCAGACGTCGCTTAAGCAGATAGGCATTCAGAAGACCAATGACATCAAGAGCTCCGTGGAAGAGAAGTCTCTTGATATTCCAAGCTTCCTTAGAAAATAAAACAGATAACGACACGGTATGACAAGATACCACAGGAGAATATCCTGTGGTTTTTTGTTGTTATGTGTCTGGAAAAATAAGGGAAATGCTCCCTGATTATGACAGAATATGCATGAGCTGTTTTCTATAATGAAAGAGAAATACGGAGGTGGAATGTGTATTACAAATTATATATTGACAGTGTTTTCATCCAGCAGATGGCGATTAATCTGTATCTGCTGTCTCTGGCCGGACAAATTATGAGGCGTACTGCCACGCGCCGCAGGGTCTGGCTGGGAGCGGCAGCAGGCGCCGGGATGAGCTGCCTGGGCATAATGCTTCCCGTGTTTACGATGGGAGGCAGGCTTTTACTTACCGCAGTGCCTGTCAGTATGTGTATGATGTGTCTCACTTACAGAATGTATGGCGTGGGGAATCTGTTCAGGGCATCTCTTATTATGGCGGCGGCCGGCTTTTTTTTAGGCGGCGTCATGATATGGATTCTGAACCGCTTAAGACCCGTTGTGAAGGGGAGGGGAGGACTGTTCTTAACCCTGGCTGCCGGCGTCTTATCCTGGCTGCTTTTGAGGGCTTTGCTTTTTCGTCTTATGAAGAAGCGGGATGAAGGCCTGCGGACGGTATGCTTTTATGTGCCGGCCCTGGGACAGGACATCCGCGTCAGGGCGTTTGTGGATACGGGCAATCATCTGATTGATCCCGTAACCGGCGCGCCGGTAAGCGTGATCAGCAGGAAAACGGCCCGCTGTCTGGCTTCCTGCCTGTCGCAGGAAAAGTATCATGCCGTTCCCTACAGAAGCGTGGGCAGGCCATGTGGGATTCTGCCTGCCTACGAGCTTCCGGAGATGGTGATAGAGGAGGCGGGATATACGCTTAAAAGAGAACACGTCATAGTTGCGGTTTGTGATGCAGGGATATCGGAAAAAAGCGAATATCAGATGATATTACACCCCGGGCTATTAGAAAACTAGGAGGAAAAAAGATGGTTTTAAAAGTGGCAATTCCCGGTAAGATTCAGTTCAAGATGGTACAGAGAAATCCGAAGTTTTTGATGAACGGACAGGGAGACATTCATTACATAGGAGGGGCGGAGGTTCTTCCGCCGCCTCTCGAGAGCGACAGGGAGAATGAGATTATCAGTGATCTCGGAACGGAGTATGAGGACGAAGCAAAGTCAATTCTGATAGAGCATAACTTAAGATTGGTCGTCTATATTGCCAAGAAATTTGACAATACGGGCGTAGGTGTGGAAGATTTGATTTCCATTGGAACGATAGGGCTGATTAAATCCATAAACACCTTTAATCCGGGAAAGAACATTAAGCTGGCTACCTATGCCTCGCGCTGCATTGAGAATGAGATTTTGATGTACCTTAGAAGAAACAACAAGCATCGGATGGAGGTTTCCATTGACGAGCCCCTGAATGTGGACTGGGATGGTAATGAGCTTCTGCTTTCTGATATTCTGGGAACGGATGAGGACGTGATCTACAAGGATCTGGAGAACGAGGTGGAAAGAAAGCTGTTGATTAAGGCAATCGCCAAGCTTTCCGAGAGGGAACAGACGATTATCCGGCTGCGGTTCGGAATCGGAAACGCGGACGGGAAGGAGCTGACCCAGAAGGAGGTTGCGGAGCTGCTGGGTATTTCCCAGTCCTATATTTCGAGACTGGAAAAAAAGATTATGCGGCGCTTGAAGAAGGAGATGAGCCGGGATAGCTAAACCGCAATCCCGGACAATTGAGCGGAGATATGTTTGCTTTTTGCCTTCACAGCGGGTATAATAAAATAACAGGACGGGAGTTGCAGGTTACATAGTTAATTGGGGGACAAATGAAAAAAATAATCTTAATTGTTGATGATGACAGACTTACGCTGGCGACGGCCCAGAAGCTGTTGGATGGAGAATATAAGGTGGTGGCCGTGAATTCCGCGAAGCAGGCTTATAAGTATCTGGAGCGGCATACGCCCGACCTGATTCTTCTTGATATTAATATGCCGGAAATCGGCGGCTTTGAGGTAATGGAGACATTGCAGAAGGATGTGCGTCTTAAAAAGATACCGATTATCTTTCTGACGGCGGACCGAAGCGCGGAGACGGAGATTGAATGCTTCCGCGTGGGCGCAAATGACTACATTTCCAAGCCCTTTGAGCCGAATATCATGTTGAGCCGCACGAGAAGCACCATAGAACTGGACGGTTACCGTAAGGACCTGCAGCGCAGGCTGGATGAAAAGACGAAGGAGATGGAGCGTATCACCATTCAGGCGATTATGACGGTCGCCAATACGGTGGATGCGAAGGATGATTACACAAAAGGACACTCCATGCGGGTGGCAGCGTACTCCGAGCTTTTGGCACAGCGTCTGGGCTGGTCTGAGGAAGAGATTCAGAACATTTATTATGTGGCCATGCTGCATGATGTGGGTAAGATCGGCGTCCCGGACGCTGTGCTTAACAAGCCGTTCAAGCTGACGGATGTGGAATTTCGCCTGATTAAGGGACATACGCTGATGGGGGCCGAGATTCTGAACGATTTCAAAATGTTTCCCAATGTAAGCGTGGGGGCGAAGTACCATCATGAACGCTATGACGGTAAGGGCTATCCGGAAGGACTGAAAGGTGAATCCATTCCTCTTGTGGCACGCGTGATCGGTCTGGTGGATTCCTATGACGCCATGACCAGCAACCGGGTTTACCGCAAGCGTCTGAATGACGACATTGTCATGCAGGAGCTGGAGAAGGGTAAGGGAAGCCAGTGGGATCCAGACCTTGTGGATATTTTTGTAGAGCTGATCAGAGAAGGCGCGCTGGCAAAGATGTGGATGCCGGAGGAGGATATGGCTACACCCATTTTTGGCAGCGGAAAGATTCTGGGAGAATCCATGACTTCTGAAAATATTCTGGAATCGCCGGTGGATTACCTGACGGGACTTTTGAGCAGGCAGAAGGGCGAGCACGATATTGCTTTAAGCCTGCGGGCGGACGGCGGCAGCCTGATGCTCATTGACATGGATCATTTTCGGAAGATCAATGATGAATACGGCCATCTGATGGGAGACGTTGCCCTGAAAATGACGGCGGATGTGATGCGGGAGGTTTGCGGTAACAGTCTGGTCTGCCGTACGGGCGGCGACGAGTTTTTATATTATCTGGACGGGGTTACGGACGAAGAGGCAGTGACAAAAAAAGTGCAGGAGCTTCTGGAAGCCTTTGAGAAGAAACGGCAGGAGGTAGAGGTGCTGAAGGATGCGGAGCTTTCGATAGGCATCAGCATTTCCGGCGCGGACGGCAGGGAGTTCGAGGAGCTTTACAGACGGGCGGACAAAGCCCTCTATCTGGTGAAGCAGAATCAGGGACTGCGCTATGGATTTTATCAGAAATCAGGCCTTCTGCGGACGCCGGAACAGTCTCAGGGCGATCTGGATAAGATCATGGATGCCATCAAAAACAGGGAAGTCTATCAGGGTGCGTTCCAGGTGGATTACGATGATTTCAACCATGTTTACGATTTTGTGAAACATATGTCGGAACGGAGCAGGAAAGAGACCCAGCTTCTTTTGTTCACCCTCTTTTCCTCAAACGGCAGCGAGGTTAAGCTGGAGCGCATGGAGGCAGCCATGCAGTGCATGGAGCAGGCAATCTGCAAATCCCTGCGCGGCGTGGACGTGGGCGCAAGATACAGCAGTTCACAGTTCCTCGTGGTATTACTGGGTACGGAGCGGGAGAATGTGCGAGTGGTGACTGACCGTATCGTGCAGAATTATTTTAAGCTTTATGGAGAAAAAGATATTACGCTGACTTACGATATTGCGAAGTTTGCGTGAGGACAGCGCTCAGGCCGTCAGATACATCCGCATGGTCCTGAGCGCATTTTTTTCAAGTCTGGAAACCTGCGCCTGGGAGATGCCGATTTTTTCCGCCACCTCCATTTGGGTTTTTCCCTCGAAGAAGCGCAGGGAGATAATCTCATATTCCCTTTTTGTGAGCTTTTTCATGGCTTCTGTCAGAGAGATGTGTTCCACCCAGATTTCCTCCCCGCTTTTTTTATCGCTGATCTGATCCATCACGTAGAGCGTGTCGCCGCCGTCCGTATAAACGGGCTCATAAAGGCTTAAGGGGCTTTGGATGGCGTCCAGGGCATAGACGATGTCTTCCTTGGGGATACCGATTTCCGTAGCGATTTCGGTGACGGTTGGTTCGCGGGAATTGGTGCGGGTCAGATGCTCCTTGGCGTAAATGGCCTTGTAGGCAGTGTCTTTTAAGGAACGTGACACGCGAATGGAATTGGCGTCGCGAAGATACCTGCGTATTTCTCCTACAATCATAGGTACGGCGTAGGTACTGAACTTCACGTTGAGAGAGCTGTCAAAGTTATCAATTGCCTTAATTAAACCTACGCAGCCGATCTGAAAAAGATCGTCCACGTTTTCGCTGCTGGAGTGAAAGCGTTTGATAACGCTAAGAACCAGACGGAGATTGCCGTTGATATATTCCATTCGGGCATTCTGGTCTCCCTGTTCAATTTTTTTAAACAGTTCCTCCTTCTCCGCGTTTTTTAAAAGCGGCAGCTTGGAAGTGTTTACGCCGCAGATTTCTACTTTTCCCTGTATCATGAAGGTACCAGCCTTTCGTAAGAGTTGTCCCGTTCTTTGAGGGCTTGTAACAAGCATGTGCGATTGACAGGAAATTATTCACAAAATCTTAAGGAAAAAAGACGGGTTAGGATTTTACAAAAGGCAAGTTTTTTGGTACATTATTATAAGATCAGAATCATAAAATAAAGATGATCAGGCAAAATGGAATGACTAAAGAGGATGAGGAGTGATAGGGATGGTATGTAAGAAATGTGGTGCGCAGATTTTGCCGGATGATCAGTTTTGTCCGGAATGCGGCGCTAAGGTCATAAGAAAGAAGCGCTGTCCTGAATGCGGGGAGCTGTACAAAGTCGGTACAAAGTTTTGTCCCCATTGCGGCGCGGAAACAGGCGGGGCAGCGCCGAAGAAAAGGTCTGATTCAGAGTCAGCGCCGAGAAGGAAGACGAGTTCCGGATCAGCGCCGAAGAGAAAGGCTGATCCCGCACCGCCCCCGAAAAAGAAGCCGGTTTACCGTGAGGCCCCCCCGAGACGGAGACGGGACTGGGAAGATGATGATTGGGACGACGACGATGACGATGAGGAGAGCGTGGATGTCCTGACCATTATGACGGTTGCCGTCGGCTGTATTCTTCTGGTGATTGTGGCGGTGCTCGGCTATAATCTGTATCAGCGTTATGTGCCGAAGAACTATGACAAGATTGCGGAGGAACAGCAGGAAAAGGAAGCGGAAGAAGGCGAAGAAGGGGAAGAGAATGAGGACGGCGACACAGAGGGCGGCCAGGCTCTTGAGGAGCAGCCCGATGAGGACGGTGAAGAGATGTCGGAAAGCGCTTCCGGCGGTACGCTTGTTACCATCGCTGATGTGAATATCCGGGATAACCCGAGTACGCAGGGAACCACCGTCATTAAGAAGGCGAAAAAGGGAGACAGCTACGAGTACATAGAGGCCGTGGAGGGCGGCGCATGGTATCAGATTCTGCTTCCCGATGAGGACGATTACGAATACGGTTACGTCTCCGCGGATTATATCGAGATTCCCTGATCCATACAGAAAGAAACAAAAAGGAACCTTTTCCGGGCCGGATCATAAGATAATAAAAAGCCCGGAGGGGTTTCTATGTTATTTTCAGAGTTGAAGAAAAAGGAAGTCATTAACCTGAAAAACTGCGAGCGGCTGGGAAGGGTGACAGACTTCGAGTTTGACGAGTGTACGGGACAGATTTGTAAGCTGATCATTCCGGGAGACAATAAGTGGTGCGGCTTTTTCGGGAGCGAGCCGGATTATGTGATCTGCTATAAAGACATCAAAAAGATTGGGCCGGATATTATTGTGGTTGATATTTGCATTTAACATGTCATTTGTTAAGTGGTTTCCATAAGATAGTTGACATAATGACTTTTTTCTCCTATAATAAGGGTATTGAGTGTGGAGAAGGAGGATATCCGGGATGAAATGCCCATTTTGTGGTCATGAAAATACGAGAGTCATTGACAGCAGGCCCGCGGAAGATAACAGTTCCATTCGCAGACGGCGCGTCTGTGACGAGTGTGATAAGCGGTTTACCACCTATGAGAAGGTGGAAACCATACCTCTCATTGTTATCAAAAAAGATAATAACAGAGAAACGTATGACAGGTCGAAGATTGAGGCCGGCGTTTTGCGGGCGTGTCATAAGAGACCTATCAGCGCGAATCAGATTAACAGACTGGTGGATGAGGTTGAGACCGAGATCTTTAACCGGGAGGAGAAGGAGATTCCCAGTCAGGTGATCGGTGAGCTTGTGATGAATAAGCTTAAAGATCTGGAGGCGGTGGCCTATGTCAGGTTCGCATCCGTTTACAGGGAATTTAAGGATATCAATACCTTTATGGAAGAGCTGAAAAGTGTGTTGGACAAGTAAGGGAAAAGAAACACCTTGCATCATTGCAGGGTGTTTATCATTTGCGCGAAAGCAATGAGCGGTGCGCAGACAACAGAGCGGCACTGCCTGAGAAAATATGAGGAGCGTAAACATGGCGTGGTTGGAATGCTTTTATCCGGACGTATATCTTGATTCCGCCTATGAGGTGGATTTTGAATCGCTGTACCTGAAAGGGTTCCGGGGCGTTATATTTGATATTGACAATACGCTTGTGCCCCACGGCGCGCCGGCGGATGAAAGAAGTATCGCCCTTTTTGAAAGACTGCGGCGGATCGGTTTTGAGAGTGCGCTTTTGTCAAATAATAAGGAACCACGGGTGAAGTCGTTTAATGACAAGGTGCATTCCCGTTATCTGTACAAGGCCGGGAAGCCTGCTGGAAAGGGATATTTTGCGGCTATGGAGATGATGGGGACAGAGCCTGCCACTACGGTTTTTGTGGGAGACCAGCTTTTTACCGACGTGTGGGGAGCGAAGCGGGCGGGGATACTGACGTATCTGGTTAAGCCAATCCATCCGAAGGAGGAGATCCAGATTGTCCTAAAGAGACGGCTGGAGTGGATTGTGTTGTTTTTTTACAAAAGATGGTTAAAAAATGGAGGAAAAGATGGAAATCAACGGTAAGACAAGAACCTGCGGGCTGATCGGAAACCCGGTGGAGCACACTCTTTCTCCGATTATACATAATACGCTAGCGGAACTGTTCGGGCACAATCTGGTGTATGTGCCTTTTCCCGTAAAGGAAGGAGGGCTTGCAGAGGCTGTGGCCGGCGCTTCGGCGTTACAGTTATTGGGGCTCAATGTGACAGTCCCTTATAAAAGCGATGTGATTCCCTTCCTGCGCAAGGTGGATTCTCTGGCGGCCTCCATCGGTGCGGTCAATACGCTGGTAAGCATTCCGGGCGGGTATAAGGGCTATAATACGGATATGGAAGGGCTGTACCGCGCCATGATGACGGAAGGCATCAGGCTGGCGGACGAGGAGATCATTTTGCTGGGAGCCGGCGGCGCGTCCAGAGCGGTGGCATATCTGTGCGCCGTAAAAGGGGCGAAGCGGGTTTATCTTCTGAACCGGACGGTGGACAGGGCAAAGCAGGTGGCGAAAGAGGTAAACGCTTCTGTGGAGCGGGAGGTAATTGTACCCGTGGCCCTTTCGGATTATGACAGTCTGCCGGAGCGGAAGCTTTTGGCCATACAGGGTACTTCCGTGGGGCTTTCCCCCCATGAGGATCAGGCGGTGATTGAGGACGAAGCGTTTTATAGACGGGTGCACACGGGCTTTGACCTGATTTATTCGCCCTGGGAGACTCGATTCATGAAGCTGGTAAAGAAAAACGGCGGACAGGCTTACAACGGTCTGAAAATGCTGCTTTATCAGGGCGTGATTGCCTATGAGCTCTGGAACGGCGTGAAGGTGTCCGATCAGGAGGCGCAGATTGTTTACGATAAGCTGAAAGCCCGGTTTGCCGGCCCGTCGGACTGACAAAGGCATGAAAGCAGCCGGGGAAAAACAGAGGGCAAAAGATAAGGAAACGGTGAGAATACATGGGAAACGTAATACTGATCGGGTTTATGGGGAGCGGTAAGACGACGGTGGGTTTGAAACTGTCCTATCGTCTGCGCCGGACAGTTCTGGATACGGACAGGGAGATCGAGAAAGAAGAGAAAAGAACCATATCGGAGATTTTTGCCGCTGACGGCGAACCCTATTTCAGAGACCGGGAGACAGCGTGTCTGAAAAAGCTGACGGGAAGCGCAAATAACCAGATCATATCAGTGGGCGGCGGTTTGCCTCTGCGGGAGGAGAACAGGCGGCTTCTGCATGAGCTGGGCCAGGTTTTCTATTTGCGGGCAAAGGGGGAGACCATCTACGAAAGGGTGAAAAACGATACCACAAGACCGCTTTTGCAGGGGGGAGATCCACTGGCGAAAATACGGACGCTTCTGGAGGAAAGGGATCCGTTTTACATGGCGGCGGCGGATGTTGTGATTACGGTAGACGACAAGAGTTTTGAGCAGATTTTAAACGAGATAGAGGAGCATGTAAAATAAAGAGAAGGGACGCTTCGGCGTAAGGGTGAAAGTATGAAAATACTGGTAATTAACGGGCCTAATTTAAATTTTCTCGGGATACGTGAGAAGAGTGTATACGGCACCCAGGATTATGACTGTCTGCTGCAGATGATTGCAGATAAGGGAAAAGAGACGGGCAGTACCATAGAAGTTTTTCAGAGCAATCACGAGGGTGCCATTATCGACCGTATCCAGGACGCCTATTTTGACGGTACGGAGGGGATCGTGATTAATCCGGGCGCGTTTACCCATTACAGCTATGCGATCAGGGATGCGCTGGCCAGCGTTACCATACCGAAGGTGGAGATACATATTTCCGACATCACGAAACGGGAAGAGTTCAGAAAGGTTTCGGTGACGGCGCCGGTCTGCGACAAACAGATTTATGGACAGGGACTTGCAGGGTATTTGCAGGCAATTGATCATATCTTAAATGTAAAGTGACCATTTGGCCGGTGCGGCGCCATCTTTTTTTGAAAAGAGGTTGAAAAATAGACTTTTTTAGTATAAACTAGAAAAGAATTATATTTGTGAAAGCTTAGGAGGAGATAGAAGAATGGTATCAGCGGGTGATTTCAGAAACGGCATTACCGTCGAGATGGAAGGTAATGTTTATCAGATAATTGAATTTCAGCATGTAAAACCGGGCAAGGGCGCAGCTTTTGTCAGGACGAAGCTGAAAAATATCATCAACGGCGGCGTAGTGGAAAAGAGCTTCCGGCCGACAGAGAAATTCCCTCAGGCACGCATTGACAGAAAGGACATGCAGTATTTATATTCGGACGGTGATCTGTTTAATTTCATGGATACGGAGACCTACGACCAGATCGCTTTAAATGCGGAGGCGGTAGGCGACGCTCTGAAATTTGTGAAAGAGAACGAGATGGTTAAAATCTGTTCCTACAACGGCAACGTGTTTGCAATTGAGCCGCCGCTGTTCGTAGAGCTTGAGATCACGGATACAGAGCCCGGCTTTAAGGGGGATACCGCCACAGGCGCGACCAAGCCCGCCATCGTAGAGACCGGCGCAAAGGTTATGGTGCCTCTGTTTGTGGAAAACGGCGAGAAGATCAAGATTGATACCAGAACAGGAGAGTATCTGTCCAGAGTATAAAGACAGGCATACAGGTCAGAACCCATAAGACAATACAGACAAGATTCTGTATTGTCTTTTCTTATGCCCGGAGAGAATGGGAAAGAGGAGAATATGGGATTTGAGACATTTACAGATACGATTGTGGATTTATTGCAGGAAAGAATGGGAGACGCCTACGAGATTAAAGTAATCCGCGTGACCAAGAACAATGATGTGGAGCTGACCGGGATTGCCCTTACCAGACAGGAGGACAGTATTTTTCCGACGATCTATCTGGAGGGACTCTATGAGGAATTTAAGGAGGGAGCGAGACTCAGTGCCCTTGCGGACAAAATCATTAACTGCCATGAGGAGCAGTCAATGGCGCTGGAACTGGATATGGATTTTTTTCGCGATTTTGACAGGGTGAAGGACAGGATATTCTATAAGCTTGTCAGTTATGAAAAAAACAGGAAATTCCTGAAGGATACGCCCCATATAAACTGGAACGATCTGGCCGTTACTTTTTATTATGCCATGGAGAAAGAGGTGATGGAGGGAGGTTCTATTGCCATCAGAAGGCAGCATATGCTGATGTGGAAACAGAACGCGGAGTCCCTTTACCGGCTGGCGGCGCGAAATACAAAACGGGGTATGCCGGAGCTTTTGGTTTCCATGCGGGAGCTGGTTATGGAGCTGACAGGGGCATGGATACGGGATGAAGATGCGCTGCCCATGTATGTGCTGACGAATCGGGAAAAGCGCTTTGGCGCGGCCGCCATGCTTTATTCGGAGCGGATCAGGGAGCTGGCGGAAAAGTTTGGAAGCGATCTTCTGATTCTGCCAAGCTCCGTGCATGAGGTGCTGCTCATTCCGGATGACCGCTGTCGGGAATATTCCGTCTACAGACAGATGGTGGAGGAGGTCAACAGAACCCAGGTGGCGCCCGAAGAAGTGCTGTCTTACGGGTTGTACCGCTATTGTCGCAGGGGTTCGAAAATTGAGGAAATTATTTCTTAGACGCGATTACTTGACAAGATGGCCCGCTTGGAGTATGATACTAACGATGTAACAAAATTGTAACAAATTTTATGTGAACCTACAATGCTGTTATATCGAAGCGGGCACCCGTAGTCTAATGGATAAAACGTAGGCCTCCGACGCCTTTGATGCAGGTTCGAGTCCTGTCGGGTGCATAGGGTATGGAACTTCCGGAGCAAATCAGCGCTCCGGAGATTCCCTGGCTTTTACCCTGGCCTGCAAATGGAGGAGTTTAATGAATACGTCAAATAATACCGTATTGGAATTTCTTAAGGCGAAATTTGATTCGCTGAAGAAATGGATGGTAAGATATTCGAAAATTGTTCTGCCAATTATTTTAGTTGTCTGTGTCGGCCTTACAATTGTGATAGCGGTTCAGGCGAATAAGAGAAAGGTGGAGCAGGAGAAAGCCGTGGTTGCGCCGGACGAAGGGTCAGAAGAGGACGGAACACTGATTAAAGTGCCGGACGTACCGCTGGAACAGGACGCCGTACCCGAGATTAACGAGTTGTTTCAATCTTACTATACGGCGATGGTGGAAGGCGACACGGATACTATGAGTAATCTGCTGTCTTACCTGAATGCCGAGGAAATCCTGAGAGCCAAGGAAACCAGCAGGTATCTGGAAGCTTTTTCTTCGCTGGAAGTGTATACGAAGCCCGGGCCCAAGGACAAAACATACATTGCCTATGTTTATGTGGATTTGAAGTTTTATGATTATGACAAGCCGATTCCGGGGATGCGCACTTACTATGTATGCACCAATGAGGAAGATAAATTCTATATCAATAATAACGGCATCGAGAGCGATGAAGTGCTTCGTTATATTCGGGAGCTTCATTTGCAGGAAGATGTTATTGACCTGAATAACAAGGTTGCTGCCGATTATAACGATATGGTTGCGGAAGATGGGAAGCTGCCGGATTTCCTCGTGGCTTTGAATGAAGAGATTGAGAAGAATGTAGGCGAGACGCTGGCTCACGCGGAGGAAAATAATAATTCCGGGGAGGAACCCGCACAGGAGGAGGGCGCCGATACGCCTGAGGAAACCGAAGAGACAGAGCCGGAAGTGGTAGTTACCAAGGTTAAGGCCATAGATGTGGTTAATATAAGAACTTCTGACAGCGAGACGGCGGATAAGCTGGGGAAGGCGGCTGTAGGAGACGAGTTCGAGCTCCTTGAGGAAAAAGGCAACGGCTGGAGCAAAATCCGATATAACGACGGCGACGCTTATATCAAGAGCGAATTTTTAGAGCCTTCTGAAACCCAGGCTGCATCCAATGAGGAGCAGGAGGAAGAAGAGGAACCGCAGCAGGCGGCTGCAAGCGCTACAACTAACGGTACGGTGACGGTTAAGGAAACCGTTAAGATTCGTAAGGGAGCGAGCACAAATTCGGATCAGCTTGCCACGGTTTATGCAGGAGATAAGCTTGAGGTAATTATGAAACAGGCCGACGGCTGGACAAAGATCAAGTATGACGGTAACACAGCCTATGTGAAGTCGGATTATGTGGAATAACTGACCCGGAGATTAAAAATTGAAAAACAGGAAATACTGGACAGATGAGAGAATATTGCTCTCATCTGTTTTGTTTTACGCGCATAAGCAGAACAACTATGTCAGCGAAGCAGACAATATGCAGAAAGGGGTAAACACGATGAAACATGACGACGAGATGGTTTTAAAGGATATACAGAAAAATACGCAGATGGGAATGACAGCTATTGACACCATACTGGACAAGATCGGAAACGACGAGTTTTCCATTACCTTGTCCAGACAGTCCCTGCACTATGCGGATATTCACAACAGAGCCCTGAACAGGATTTTGCAGCAGGAAGGGGAAGGGTATCGGAGCAGCCAGATCAGTGAAATGATGTTAAAGGGAAGCATTCATGCAAACACCGCCTTTAATATCAGCACGGAGCATCTGGCGGAAATGATGATTCAGGGCAGCAACAGAGGCATTACCAGTATGTGGAAGAGCTTAAAGCATAACGGGCTGGCTGAAAAAGAGACTGTTGAGCTTGCAAAAGAGCTTATGGATTTTGAGGAGAAGAGTATAGAAGCGCTTAAAGAATATCTGTAGTGTTTCGGTGTGGTAAAGAATTTAGGGCTTCTGTTTGTATACATGTATTTTGGTATTATTGTAAAATTTGTCTAAAAAATCAAAAAAAATTTTTACACTTTAATCTGCTAAATCGCTCTTGTGGATTTTAATGTCACATACTATAATGAAACGTGGTAATGCATACAAGCAAGAAGGAGGACATAAAGCAATGTCATATGTTGATGAGGTTTATGAGTTAGTGGTAGCGAAAAACCCTGCGCAGCCGGAGTTCCATCAGGCCGTTAAGGAAGTGTTGGAGTCTCTTCGCGTTGTGATCGAAGCGAACGAGGAGGCATACAGAAAGGATGCGCTTTTAGAGAGACTTACCGTTCCCGAAAGAATCGTGCAGTTCCGCGTTCCCTGGGTGGACGATAAGGGGCAGGTGCAGGTGAACAATGGTTTCCGCGTGCAGTTTAACAGCGCGATTGGTCCCTACAAGGGAGGCTTACGTTTCCATCCGTCCGTAAACCTTGGCATCATCAAGTTCCTGGGCTTTGAGCAGATTTTTAAAAACTCTCTGACAGGCCTGCCGATTGGCGGCGGTAAGGGAGGATCCGATTTTGATCCCAAGGGCAAATCCGACAGGGAAGTAATGGCATTCTGCCAGAGCTTTATGACAGAGCTTTGCAAACATATCGGCGCAGATACCGACGTACCGGCAGGCGATATCGGTGTGGGCGGCCGCGAGATCGGTTTTATGTTCGGCCAGTATAAGAGAATCCGTAATCTTTATGAGGGCGTGCTTACCGGTAAGGGTCTTACTTACGGCGGTTCTCTTGCAAGAACCGAAGCTACCGGTTATGGACTGTTATACCTGACAGAGGAGATGTTAAAGTGCAACGGCAAGGATATTGCCGGTAAGACTATTGCAGTTTCCGGCGCGGGCAATGTAGCCATCTATGCGATCCAGAAGGCAATTCAGCTGGGCGGAAAGCCGGTTACCTGTTCCGATTCCACGGGCTGGATTTATGATCCCGACGGTATCGACGTAGCGACCCTGCAGGAGGTTAAGGAAGTAAAGCGCGCACGTCTGACAGAGTATGCGGCTAAGAGACCGAATGCAGAATATCATGAGAAGAAAAACGGCGAGCATGGCGTATGGAGCGTGAAGTGCGATATCGCTCTGCCCTGCGCGACACAGAACGAGCTGGATCTGGAAGATGCGAAGATGCTTGTGGCAAACGGATGCTTTGCAGTGGCGGAGGGCGCAAACATGCCTACCACCATGGAAGCAACAGAGTATTTGCAGAAGAACGGCGTGCTGTTCTGCCCCGGAAAGGCTTCCAACGCAGGCGGCGTGGCTACATCCGCACTGGAGATGAGCCAGAACTCCGAAAGACTTTCCTGGACTTTCGAGGAGGTAGACTCCAAGCTGCAGGGCATTATGGTGAATATCTTCCATAATCTGGACGAGGCGTCTAAAAAGTATGGTAAGGAAGGCGACTATGTTGCCGGCGCGAATATCGCGGGCTTCTTAAAGGTTGCCGAGGCCATGAAGGCGCAGGGGGTTGTGTAATAGAGTAGAGAGAGGCCCGGAGGCGTGATGCTTCCGGGTTTTTTTATTGTCAGAATTTTCTAAAATATAATATAAATTTATGTCAGGTAAATATTTCATCTTTACAACCAAACACATGTTTGCTACCATGATAATATACTCGTCGACAGAGAGGAGGTGAAGGAAGTGGAAGAGAACGCTCAGAGCGGTGTGCTGGTAAACGGGCAGGTGAATATTCCGATTCAGATGGTGTCGCTGACAGACCGGGATGGAAGAATAACGCCGCTGTGGTTCCGACTGGAAACGCAGGATCATCAGGTCAGGATGTATCGGATTGAACAGATTGTATCCCGGGACGAAAAGAAGTATGTGGGGGTACGCGAGAAACAGTTTGTCTGCAAAATCACGCTTGGAAAAAGTACGAAAACGCTTGAAATGCGTTACAGCGTAGAGACCCAGAAGTGGCGGATCTTCCAATTCCTGTAACGGTGGGAAAGTATGTGTTTCATATAGATGTCAACAGCGCCTTTCTTTCCTGGACCGCGGTATACCGTGTGAATGTGCTGGGAGAGAAGGAGGATATCAGACGGATACCGAGTATTGTAGGCGGGGATCAGGAAAAACGCCACGGCATTGTTCTTGCAAAGAGTACCCCGGCTAAGAAATATGGAATCCAGACAGGGGAGCCGGTAGCATCAGCCAGGAGGAAATGTCCCGGACTGGTGATAGTGCCGCCGGATTACGGGCTGTATGTCAAGTCATCCAGAGCGTTTATTAAAATATTACAGGAATACAGCGACAACGTGATTCAGTACAGCATTGACGAGGCGTGGGTGGTATTGGAAGGGTTTGAGAAGCTGTATGGCCGTGATCAGATGGTGAATCTGGCCTGTGAATTGAAGGACAGGATCAGGGAGGAGCTCGGATTTACGGTAAATGTGGGTGTATCCGATAATTTCCTTCTGTCAAAGATGGCAGGTGATTTTTCCAAGCCGGATAAGGTACATACTCTGTTTCCAGAAGAAATAGAAGAGAAAATGTGGCCCCTTCCCGTATCCGATTTATTTCTGGCGGGGCGGGCGACAGTTGCCAGCCTGCATGAGGTGGGGATACGGACGATTGGGGAACTGGCGCAGGCGGATGAAGGAATGATCCGCTCCCGGCTGAAAAAGCACGGACAGACCATACAGGGCTTTGCAAGAGGCCATGATCTGGAGCCAGGCATGATTTCCCATGAAGCCAATAAAGGCTATGGCAACAGCATGACGGCTCCTGTGGATGTGGTGACAGAGGAATATGCAAGGCATTTACTGCTTTCTCTTTGCGAAACAGTGGGAACAAGGCTCAGAAACGACGGCGTAATGATCGGTGTGGTCAGCGTGCATCTGACAACCTTTGAATTTAAACGGATGAACAGGCAAATGCAGTTGGATTCCCCAACCAATATTACGGAAGAAATATACGAGGCGGCCTGCCTGCTTTTTAACGGACTATGGGATAAGAAAACGCCCCTTCGGCAGTTGGGGGTTCACACCTCCAAGGTGCAGGAGACGGCCGCCCGTCAGTATAGTATTTTTGACAGTGAGAAAACTGATAAACTGGAAAAGCTGGACAAGGCGGTGGATCAGGTTCGCGGGAAATACGGAGAAGATGCCATTTTCCGGGCCAGCTTCCTGAAAGGAAATGTATCCCATATGAGCGGCGGATTGAATAAAGAAAGGCGCAGCGGGGTTACATTAGGAATAGATATGGAAAATGAAAAAGTCAGGGATATATAAAGTGACAGGAAAAGTTTGATAGAGGAGCAGGAAGGAAAGTTATGTGCGGAAGATTTTATATTGACGATGAGACGGCGCGGGAAATAGAAAGGATGGCCGAAAAGATTGATCGGAAAAGAGCAAAAACCGGGGACGTGCATCCGTCAGAACCGGCATTGATTCTGCGGGCGGATCGTGACAGTATGGCGGCGGAAGTATTGAAATGGGGCTATGAGTCAGCAAGGAAAAATACCCTTATTTTTAACGCAAGATCGGAGACGGTGAGGGAGCGTCCCATGTTTCGTTATGATTATGAAACGCGCCGCTGCCTGATCCCGGCATGTAAGTTTTACGAGTGGAAAGAGATCGGTGCGAAGAAAAAAGAGAAATATGAATTTTTTGCGCCGGGAGAGGTTTTGTATTTGGCGGGAATATACCATATAAATCCGGAGGAGGGCTGTTTTACGATTCTCACCCGTGAGGCGCAGGGATGTGTGAAAGGGATACACAACCGCATGCCTCTGATCCTGCGCCCGGAGGAGAGGGAAAAATGGCTGTTTTCGGAAACAGAAGCCCGCAGGCTGCTGGACAGTCAATTTGAGGATTTGCAAAGACGAAAGAGCGAGGCGCAGCAGTATCAGCAACTGAGTCTGATAACCGTTTGAAAGGTCTTTGTTTCTTTGTCATAATCGACCTGCATATCGCCGCTATAGTTTTCGATTGTACGCTGTATGCTCTTCATGCCGAAGCCGTGATGGAGCTTGTCTTTCTTGCGGGTAGGAAGTTTTCCAAATGAATTGACGGGATTTGTGGTGCAGGAATTTTGAATCACAAGGATGATAAAAGGAGCATTTTCCTGTCTCGCGATACGCAGATCAATGAAGGAATCCGGGACACAGGAAGCAGACTCCACGGCATTATCCAAAAGATTGCAAAAGAGTGCGGTTAAATCATTGGTAGTCATGAAATCAAGGCTGTCGCTCAGAACATCAATACTGAAGGAGATTCCCTGTTTTTTGCATTCTTCCTTATACCGGCAGAGAATGGCATTAAGGGTGTTGTTTTTACACAGCTGTAGCGTATCAGAACTTTGCAGGCTTGAAGTTTGTATGAGACTGTCGATATAATTGATAATTTCAGCCGATTGATTCTGTTTGGCAAGATTGGAGATGGTATAGAGGTCGTTTCTGATATTGTGGATTAAAATACTTCTGTTCTCATTCTGCTTGCTCAGCATTTTGTAATATTCGGCGGTGTCATTTTCCTTCATAAGGCTGAGTTGTAATTCAATAAAATTCTGATTTCGCTTCTGTGTGTAGCTGAAAAAGAACCAGATGAGTAAGTTAATTAATAGGAGGAATACACAGCAGGCAGCGATCATTTTGATGAGAAAGTCCAAGAGGTCAGTAGTAAAATAGATCATAAAAAGTGTGATTATTACAAAAAAGGTGACAAGAGGAATCGGTACCAATACTAAGGCGCCTTGACCTCCGGTCGTCTTTTTGTTTGTGTAGGTGACAGGCAGATGAGATAGTATATATATTATAAAAAAGTAGATCAGTTTACTTAAGAAAGAACATATGATGAGCAAATTGATGTCAGGACGGGTTTCATAAAAGTGTCTGGCAAAATCAGGAAAAAGGGAAAAAGAAATAAGTTCACCGAAGCTCATGGCAATTGTTGTAATACCAGCATGAAATAAGGCTGACGACCATTTAGTATCATAAAAAGTATGGATAAATATGATATTTACGGTAAAAAAAGCGACCGCATTAAATATATAAATATCCAAATTTGACAGAAAAAACAATAAGCAGTACATTGCTAACAAAGACAAAACAGCCTGCCGATTGGAATGTTTCTGAATGAATAAGTCATTGCAATATAACCAGAGAATAAGAGCCTCAACCAAAAATATGATAATATAGCATAATAAAACTTCCATGCATAAGTCCCTTCTTTGCTTTATTGGCTATTATGACTCAAATAAGTGTAATAGGCTTTTTTGAACTGCTTGTATTTCCTTCTCGCGAGATAGGCCTTATCTGTACCAAAATTAAATGCTATTAGTACATGACTAAATTTTAAAACATATCTCAGATTGACAATGTAGCTTTTGTGAGTTTGAAAGAAAGAACCTGCATTCAATGTTTCCATCCAAGCATGAATAGTATTTTTTGAGGAATATTTGCCTGAAACAGTATTTAAAATGGTAGTTTTGTCCTGTGCTTCGATATAGATAATTTCGGACTCTGATATTTTTTTGAAGGTGTTACCCTGATCAATCATTATATCGGAGACAAGGCAATAATAACGGCGCATGGCAATTTTCAAGCTTTGAAACAGGCGATTTTTTTCCACGGGCTTTCGGAGATAGCGGAATACATGTGCATCCATGGCCGCATCAAGATATTCGTCATATGCGGTTATGATGAAGATGAAGATATCGGGGTATTTCTTTTTAAGCATATTGCCGACAAAGATACCATCCAATCCAGGCATTTCAATATCCAGAAAGACTATGTCCTTTTTACCTTCATCTGCAAGCAGAGCATTACCGTCTGAAAAAGCAACAAGCTCCGGCATGTCATAATCTTCCTGGCTGTAGTATTCTTCCAGATATTTTTTGAGTTCTTCTAAGATAAACTGGTCATCATCGCAGATTGAAATACGCATTTCTGATTTTCCTTTCCCCTTTTTTTTATAACAATTCATTTTTATTTTACTGAAAAATTACAAAAAAAGCAATCTTTCCCTTCTTTCTATAATAATATGATGATTTTTGATTGATTTACCACGAAATGTTGTAAAAAATGACCGTTTACGAAAAAAAACGACCGTTCACGGAAAGGTTATCGAAAAATTTGTCGTTTTGCGCTATGATTTGCATAAAGGAGGATGATTTTATGGACAAAAAGAAAATTTCTAAGGTAATTGCGAAAAAGGCAGTAAAAGTGTTGGATGCTTCCTTGCGTGTAGAAGCAAATACGGCCTCTTGTGTAGTGCTGTATCAGCCGAAAGCGCCGGAAGCACTGACAAAATTTAAGAGAAAGTAGGAAACAGAATGGGATGGTTGGCAAACAGAATTACGGAATGGCTGATTATCCATGGGGCGACAGAAGAAGAGGACAGAGACCTATATGAATACGCAGCGTTGAGTCTGCTGATGACTGTCGCCCCGCTTTTTCTGGCCATATTGGTGGGAGGGATCATGGGAGAACTAGCTACGGGGATATTCATTGTCCTTCCCTTTATGGCAATCAGAAAATTCAGCGGCGGATATCATGCAAAACATGCGGGTACATGCCTGTGTTGTTCTTGCGGGCTGGTAGCGGCATGTATTTTTTTTGCAACAAAAATCACCTATAGTCCGCAATTATTTGTCTGCATGTGCACAGGAGCTGTTTTGGTGTTTCTATTCAGTCCGGTGGATTCGGAAAATAAAAGATTGGACGAGGAAGAAAAAAAGAGATATAAAAATACGGCGGGAATCCTTGCACTGGCAGTATGTGTCATTGCTGTGGCAGGTAAGTTTTGCGGGTACGGGAGATTTGCGGTGTGTATGGCAATCGGTCTGCTCCTTACATTAATTTTGCAGATACCCTGCGTATTGCAAAGAATAGTAATAAAGATCAGATATACAAAAGATAGAGGTCACAGCAGATGATAATGGCGAAACGCGGTATCAATAGGAAAGTGATAAGATATAGAATTTCTGCTTTCATAATGGCTTTTTTATGTTTCTATCTGTTTACGGATATTGGAGCCGAAGCAAAAGAAGCGGAAATGAGTTCTGCAAACGAGATTGTGGTAGTGTTGGATTGCAGTCAGTCCATGGAAGAAGTGGATCCGCAATGCGCGGCCTTTGATTTTGTCAAAGGTCTTTCTGCGGTTTTGCCCAGAGATTATCGGGTGGGCGTAGTTGCCTATCGGGATGAGGTTTGCGTCAGCCAGCCGCTGGGAAGCAGCCATGCAATGATAGAGAGCGCGCTTGGGGAACCGGAGTACGCAAATTATGGGAATGCAGGCGCCGGGCTGGCCGAGGCGTTGGGATTGTTTGGGGAAGATGCCGCGGCCAAAAGAATCATCCTCATTTCGGATGGCGAAATTATGATGAAGACCAAAGAGGGTACGCAGGAATCCGCAGACCTGTTTACACAGGCGGTTAAGGACGCCAGTGGTAACCATATTGCTGTAGACGTTATTGCGTTAGGCCCGCGGATCGAGGAGGGGCATACCGTCTATGAAGCTGCCGGAGCGACAGGAGGACAGCTTTATGAACTGCCTGACGGGGACAAGCTGAATGATTTTGCAGAGACGCTGCTTTTTGAGCAGTGGAAGTTAAGAGCGTCTCACGTAGGAAAGATTAGCGGTTTAAGGGGCGAATTGTCGGTTCAACTTCCGGATTGTCTGATGAGCAAGGCTGAGATTATCCTGCTGGGCAGCCAGCAGAATGAAAATATGAGTCTGAACTGTGAAGCGGAGAAAGTAAATCTGTCAAAAGGGGACAGATATACTGTGATAGAACTGTTACATCCAATGGCAGATGAAGTCAGGATACAGATGAGCGCCGATTCGCCGATGGATATCAGCGCTTATCTAACCGCCGAGTATGACTTTCATCTGAGCGCGGGCTATACCTATGCGGTGAAAGAACAGACTGCCAATCTCTGGCTGAAAATAGCAAACCAGAAGGAGCAGGATATGCTGGAGGGGCATCTGAAGGATGGCGGCATGCAGATTTATCTGGATGGCGAGCAACAGACCTGCCGGATAGTCGGCAACTCCCTTCGAATTTCCGGGCATTACGAACAGGATGCTGTAGCGAATTTGCGGGTCGCATTCGAAGGTCTGTACGGTAATTATTACGGTGACGGGGAGGAAGCAGTGGAGATTATGGTGCCGGTTATAGAGGAGGAACCGCCGCCGGAGATTGATTGGTTTTTCTGGACGGTTATCGCTGCCTTTGCAGCGGCGCTGCTTGTCATACTGTGTCTGGCATACAGGCACAAGAGGCGTGCTGCCAACAGACGGAAATATATTGATGAAAGCAGAACGCTGCCGGCAGAGACAAAAAGCCGTAAGAGCGATTTTAATGGGAAACTGCAGATTTATGTGATACATAACAGGGATGGGATTGATTACCCGCCCGAAAGCATAAATCTGTTCGCAAGATGCAATCGTGAGATGATCACACTGGAATGGCTGCTGGACGTATGTAATCTGCCGTTGAATGTCAGAGGGGCGGAACGGATCATGATAAGACCGGGAGACGACAGAAGCCTGATTATCAAGAACAACAGCAAGGCCTCCGTACTGATGGGGCGGGAGCTTTTGATAAAAGGACATGCATATCATTTATATTACGGAGAAAAAGTAACTTTTATTTTTGATCAGGAAGATACAGAAATAGAAGTTCACTATAGAGACTTAAAACCAAACGAAAGACAGGGGAGGTAAAAAATGAGCATCATCAAACAGACAAACAGGACGGTATTGTTTGAAGAAGTGAATCCGGAAAAGCCGGATCTTCTGACGCTTGTAGGAGACGTGAGAGGAATTGACAGCCTGAGTGACGAGAAGATCAAGGAGATGAACGAAGCTCTGTTAGTGAGAAACTTTGACGAATTCATAACCAAATTTGAACCGGTGGTATATTCCTTCTTTAATGCCAATAATCAGAAAATCATGTATACACTGAAAAAGCCGGAAACCATTCCCGAGGATATGCTTACGCCCATTTATCTGAATAAGCAGAATGATTTCCTAAAAATGCTGATGTCTCTCGTGGAGGCAAAACGGTCGCAGAGCATTATTAATGTGGATTTTCAGTTTGACAAGCTGACTGACATGATTTCTCCGAAGAAGGTTATGGAGGACATCAAGCAGAACCGTAAGGAGCTCCAGTATACCTATAAGAATTACGCGGAGTTGGAGGACGGCGACCCCCACAAACTTGATATTGCGGACAAGCTGAACGTCATGTTTGAAGAAGCCAGTGTGAACTACAATAACGTGCTGGCGATGCTGCCCCTTGCCATCGAAGATATAAAGACCAGACTGCTTCTGGGCGAGGCGGAGGAAAAGAAAGATAATACGCCGCTTGCGCTGGGCGTGTTAAGCATGGATGAAAAGGGAGAACTTAAAGTTCTGGAAGTGCCTAAAACAGAGACGGCGGAACTTATGGTTCTGGATGACAATGTTAACACCGGACTGATTACAGCGTTGGAGGACGATTACGAGGCTCTGAATGAGCAGAGCAGTGATTATGTGAAAGCGCTTGTAACAAGAACCTACTGTCCGCTTGCTTCCACAATGGTCAGCAATATTGACGTTAAGCAGGAAGTCAGCAACTATAATTCCTATCTGGAATTTTATAAGACGGCTAAGGACGATTTTATTAAAGTGGTAAAACCTTTAATAGAGAAGATATTGGGGGTATGGGCGTTTTTTGAGCAGTATCCGTCTAATTTGAAAGGCATGAAACCGTCCATGCTCGTAACCAATGTTTCCAACGATATGCTGGTAAAGAGCAATAACCTGCCCAGACTAATTGCATTTTTAAACACAGTCAACGCCAAGAATGATTTTGACAATACCATATGGTACGGCATTGTACCCTCCGTATCGCTCGACCAGAACTCGAATATTAAGCTGACCAGACAGCGGTTTCAGGGAAATGAGAAAGTAGAGAAAACGGGAATTAACAGCGTAGAGGCGCTGGTTCGTCTGCTTGATGTGCTGAAAGATTACTCCGTACAGTGCTTTTTCAGTTACGAAACAGGGGATAAAACGACCTTTAACTACATGGCGACGGAAGGGATCGGAAAGTTTGAGGAACGGTGCAGCACCCTTACCGGAAAAGCATTCAGCGAGTTTGCCATTCCCTGTATCCCGAATTTTACGATTATTCCAAAGGAAAAATCAGGTGTAATTCTTGATAAGCGTATGACGGTCAATGCAGAAAACATGGCCGAACTGTCCAAAGAGAAAGAGGACATTATGAAGTTGTGGATCGACGGCGTCTATGTCGGGGCGGCTTATATTGCAGCGGGTCTTGTGGCGGCGTATCAGTGTCCTGATTATCTGAAAGAGAAATTCAAAAGAAACGTGGACGAAGAGCTTCCGGGCGTCAGGTTCGATATTGAGGCGGGCGATCATCCGCTGCGGGTACATACGGTAATGGCAAAGGAGATCACGGGCTTTACCAATTCTATCAAAAATGAGATTAACAGACGCAGTTTCGGTTTTGTCTTTTCTTCCGAAAATGCCATGCTGGAGGCGGAGAATATCTCCCATATCATGGTTTATAAGGCAAGAAACCTGATGAGCGACGGCAAGGTGTATGAGCCGATTTATAAAACGCAGGTAACAACCTATATTGAGAGGATTCTGCGGCATGCCACCAGCGATTACAAGCAGGAGAACATCGTGAAATTCTTTTCCAATAACCCGTCCAGCCAGAAGAGCAAATGGTTGGAGAAGAAGGGGTGCGTTAATGCAATTCTGGGTGCAGGGGATGATGTGGAATATGAGATCGACGAAAGCAACGGATATTGTGTGCTGAATATTACCTTTAACGGTAATGTCAAGAATATGGAAATCGAGATCAACCGCTTTAACTCTAACAACCGTGCAATTTAATCATAAAAAAGGAGGAATTAAAAATGGGATTCAGGTTGAGTGTAACAGGAGGCGCAGAGCAGATCGCTCTGGATGAGAAGAGCATCAAAAACGTAGTTTTCGGTTCGGAGTCTGCATTGGATTCCAATGCAAGGGCGACGGATTTCGGCGTGTCTATGAAAATCTGGGGTAAGATGCTCTACAAGCTCGGCGGGGAAGGCAGCGACAGCACATTGGGACTGTCCAAGTGGTCGGTAGTTCCGTCTGAGAAAGCAGACTGCTACCGCACGGCAGCAGTGGAAGTGATTTCAGCCGGTCAGGTAGTACGTAAATATGAGGTGCCAAATGCTTTTGTAATGGAGTATTCTGAGGAAATGGACGATGAGACCGGTGTGGGTACTTTTTATCTGCATATCAAGCAGAAGAAAGACGAGAATGACAAGGTGAAAATTGAGGGCGGTTACGCAGGCGACTAGATTGAGAAACAAAAACTTTTCGAGGGTAAATTTGTGGGTAGGCATAAATTCGCAGGCTGCGTAAATGTGAAGGAAATAAAGGAGGAAAAAAGAAATGGCTTTTGTAGTAAAAGTTGAGGGCGCGGAAGCGTTTGAAATATCTAAGGAGTGCGTAAAGAGCGTAAAGATGACTACGGATATTCCCCAGGATTCCAACGCAAGGACAAAGGACTTCGGGGCTACTATGACGATTAAGGGTAAGATTTTGACGGCAGTTGGCGGCGATCCCTTCGACAGCACCAGAAAAATGGCACTGTGGTCTGTCGTTCCGGCGGAGCGGGCCGACAGCTACAGAAAGGTGACGGTGGAGTATGTCGCGGCGGGGATTATGGAGAGAAAGTACTGCTTCCCGAATGCGTTTGTAATTGATTATAAAGAAGACTACGGCGACGAAGCGGGAATCGGCACCTTTACCCTTGTAATCAGGCAGAAGAAAGACAAGATCAGCACTGTGATGGTAGAGGGCGGTTATATGGCATAACGATAGCGTTTATTATTTGCCGGTGAACAGGATATCAGAAGGCGTATGCAACAGATGTTGGATACGCCTTCTCACGAAAAGGAGTCTGTCATGGATTATTATAAAATACTGGGCGTGCCAAGGGAAGCGGACGAAGATCAGATCAAGCGGGCGTACCGAAAAAAAGCCAAGCAGTATCATCCGGACTTGAACCCTGGTAATGCCGAGGCAGAGAAAAAATTTAAGGATATTGTTGAAGCATACGAGGTATTGGGCAATGCTGAAAGGCGCAAAAAGTATGATGTAAAACAGGAAAAAGCAGCAGGATTTGGGCAGAGTACGGGTCAGAACCGCACAAAGGATAAAAACGGGGTGTCAGCGCCGCGGATGAATTTCAATAAGAAAAATCCGCTGGATGTGACGGAGATGTTTGAAGCGTTTATGAAGATGAAATAGGGGAAGAGAGGGGCAGACGTATAAATGCCCGATAGAGCAGGATGTAAGTATTGAGAGGGAGGTTGATACCTCAAAGTATGCGGACAAGATATTGCAACGACTTGTTGTGACGGAAAATCCAACTGCTGAAGCAAATGGGCTTAAGTTTGCAACCATAGAAGATGTTAAAAGGAAAGTTAACATTCCCTTTTTCGGAAATTGCGATAGGTTGCCGGATAATGTGAGAGAAAAGCAGCTATTTTACGGTCTTTCCGGGGATGAATATAGGTATGGAACATGTAAGTTATTAATGAATTTGGAGGAGGAATGGGATAATTATGAGATAGGACAGGAATTTTTGAAATTTCCTGATGATGATAATCAGGATAAAACGGGAATTACTATGACTTCTATTTTGTTTTGTAAGCATGGCGGGTTTGTGTATCCGGTTACGAGTGGGCAGACGTCACATGGAAGTATGAAATAGATTTATGAAGCGGAGGAAGGTGCAGAAACCAGCGGTAAATCAAGCGATAATGGTCCTCCCGCGGGATTGCCTGTTTCTTATCATGTTTCAACATATGAATCCAGATGGAGAGATAATGGAATTGAAAGTAGATTTGGAGAAAGAACCCCCAATTATTATATACTACATCATGAAAATAGCTATATTGACGAAAATGGTTTGATCAGGATTAGGAAAATACAGGGAATGAAAACGGAAGATTTGGGTTTAAATTACAGGTACAGTTAGAGGATTCAGTGGGTAATGAAAAGAGGATGGATGTAATTATTGCAGATGAAAAGGCTTCGTATGATCCTAATGATTTTTATACGCATACAAGTATAGTCGAGTTTATTGTAGAAGATACACCGGGAAATGCAATATCAGAGGGTGGAAATGTGAGTTTTGATAAACTATTGGGGGGACAAGGGTTAGAGATAAAGAGTGTATATGCTTATGAAAATGGAGCAATGGTAGTAGGGAATGAGTATAAAGGAGCTCATTGGGAAGATAGGTGATATAAGGACAATGGATATAAGTGTTGCGATAAAAGTGAAATTGGGTTTGTTGACTATTATTTTATTGTGCTCCGGATGTGGTAACGGAAATGCAGGAGAGAATGTTGAAAAAGAACTACGGGCAATGGAGGAAACACAGAAAGTTGAAGTTACACAGCCGGAAGCCGATGAAATACTGGAAGAAACTACAAGTGTAAGGGCTAATTCTATAGATCAGTTGGAAATACAGGGAAGAACCAAAGAAGAGACGGAATTAATCCACAAGATTCTTTCGGAGGACAAGAGAGAATATGAGGAGTTTCTTACGACAGACTGGGACTTTTCACACGAACAGGAAGCGATAGAGATACTTACATATGATTTTACGGGCGACGGAAAAGACGAAGTTATAGTGTCAAAGTTTTATCTGAATATTAGTGCAATTCTGACCTACAATTTTGTATATGATCAGGAGGGTAGAAGAATGGTGGAGTTTGTCGGCGGGCATCCGTTGGAGATGCAGATTATTGGCGATTGGGATGGTGAGGGAACATTTTTGCTGTATACGAAGAATCATTATTCTTCTCACAACGATGCGGATATTTATACGGAAATCAAGTATGAAAACGACGCCATGACGGAGAAGGTGATATTGATGGAACTGGATCGCAGATATGGCGGTGATGAGGGGAAAGAGGGATACTATATCTTTAAAGATTTTACGAAGGAAGAGGAGGAAAAGCTTTGGTATGGAAGTTCTGGGGTTAGTGAATTGACGAAAACCAAGGAGTGCTTCAAGAAGGGAGAGGAACCGGAAGCGTATAGAAAACTGTTTGAAGAAAAGAATACGGATGGATTTTCGATTTTGAGTGTAATTCTTTATTCAGAAGAGGATGGATTTGTGGAGTATAAAGAACAGGAGTGACTTATGAATAAAAAAGCAGCCTTAGATATGGCCATCGTTATATCCTGCATCACGGGCATGGTTTTGTCCTATGTGTATCTGGAAAATGTACTACAAAAGCAGGTCAGTCTGACGCTCCTCGGAGCAGTAGGAGCCGGATTTCTGATCTTATGGTTTGCCGATTATGCAAGGTACAGGCGGCCGCGGGAGCATGGAACGGGAAAAACAGAAATTTCGCAAATCCTCCTGTTGGGGGAAGACAATAATATCACTGACACATGGGATATCTACAGAAAGACATCTATTGTATTCGGCAGGGATGAAGGGGAGAATCAGGTAGATATCAACTTGAAAAATACCGACTATGCAGGAACCGTGGATGGGGAACATGCGGTTATGAATTACAGCGGCGGCAGTTGGTACATAGAAGATCTGGACAGCGAGAATGGCACCAGAATACAGAGAAATGGGGAGGACAAGCCCTACCGGGTTTCTTCCAGAGAACCCTGTAAGGTGGAAAAGGGAGATATCATTTATCTGGGGCTTGCGCCGCTTAAGATAAGATAGCAGGCCGGTAACGTACGGAAAGAGAAGAAAGCGGATGCTTAAGGAAAGGAACGGAAGATAAGATGAGTAACTTGATCAGATGCCAGAATGGACACATGTTTTCGAGCAGAAGGTATGGAACCATATGCCCTTACTGTAATATTGAGACGGCAACTAGAGAGAAGCAGGAGACGGGGAAGACAGAGATCGAGGTGGAAGAGTCGTTATTTTTGCAGGAAGAAAATCCGGTGTGCGGATGGATCGTCTGTGTAGCAGGTCCGAGGCGCGGCAAGGATTATAAAATTATGGCGGGCAAAAACTTCGTGGGCCGGGCTGATGATATGGATATTCAGATTCTGGGCGATAACAAGATCTCCAGAAGAAATCATTGCGTCATTGTGTACGATACGAAACAGAGGAAGACAGTGATGCTGCCCGGAGACAGTAATGGGATCGTCTATCTGAATGGAGAGGCGGTCTATGTGCCGACGGATCTGAAAGAGTATGATGTGATCGAGATGGGTGAGAGCCAGTTTTTGCTTATCCCGTTCTGCGGGGAGCACTTTAGCTGGGAATAGACGGAGGGCATGCGATGACGTTGGAAGAAGGTATGTTGTCAGCGATCTATCTGTTTATCCTGTGTCTGGCCGCCGTGCGTTTTTTAAGCGGGGAACGGGGCAGGGTAATCAGACGGTTTAAAATCGGCAAAGCTATGACGATTGGGGACAGACAGGTGCAGGAGGATGACTATGGGGTCTGTCAGAGCGCGGAAGGATTTCTGGCGGTGCTGGCTGACGGTATGGGTAAAAATTATGGAGGAAAGGTTTCTTCCCGCATTGCCGTGGACACGATGAAGGATTTGTTTCGATTTTACCAGTCTTCGGAGAATCCGGCTTATTTTTTTCGCAGAGTCTTTCATCAGATTAACATGGAGATACTGGAACAATTGGACGACGGCAGAGGCGGCGCAAGCGTGGGCGCCGTGCTGATCAGGGACAATTATCTGTACTATGCGGTGGCAGGCAATGTGAAGGTTGCGGTATACCGGGGCGGTAATTTGGTTCCGGTCTCAGCGGGACATACGATAGATGTGCTGGCGGGAGATAAGTTCGTGGAAGGAACCATTACCAGAGAAGAGGCCCTGAAACTGCTTGATAATACGAGAATGTACAACTATGTGGGCCAGGATGGCTTTCGGGAGATTGAGTTTGTTGACACGCCGGTCAGACTGCGGGACAAAGATATGGTAGTGCTGATGAGTGACGGCCTTTATGAAGGGATGGACTGGAAGACGATTGAAGAACTGTTGTCGGGCAGAAAGAAGTGTCAACAGAAGGCATATGAGATCATAGAGGAAATTAATGCCGGAAGCCGGAAGGAAAGGGACAATGCCAGTATTGTTCTGGTTGAGGGATTCGTATGAGAAAGTATAACAGCAGCTTTAAGACTGCCTTTATTTCTGAGGAGGGCAGCAAACTTAAGAATAATGATTACTTCGGGTTTGTGGAGCTGGATAAATACGCCTGCTATGTGATTGCCGACGGCATAACGGATATGCGGGATTCCCAGAGCGCAAAAAAGGCGATAGAAGCTGTAATCAGCGCGTTCCATAACGAGCCGGGGATCAGCAGGGGAAAGTTGAAACGCTATCTGAAATATGCCAACAAAGAACTGCTTCGGGGAAAAAGTTATGAGAAGCTAAAGGCTTCCCTTACCGTTGTACTTACCGATTATGCGAAATTCCGCTATGGACATGCGGGCAATACGAGACTCCGGCTGTATCGCGACGGGCGGATGATTCTGGCCAGCTCAGATATGTCGCTTAGTCAGGAGCTGGTAGGGGCGGATAGACTGACGGAAGATAAGCTGGCAAAGCACGAGGGGAGAAATAACCTGTATTCCTATCTGGGAAAGGAGCATTTCAAAGCTTTTATCTCCAAAAAGAAAAAATTGGCGGACGGGGATATCATTACTCTATATACGCGGGGCATATGGGAGAACATAGACGAGGGGGAACTTTCCGATGTATTTGCGGAGACCGGAAACGAACCCATGGAGGAATGCGATAAGGTAGAGGATCTACTTTTGTCCAGACAGCCGGAAAATCTGGATAATTATACTTTTGTGGCCATCTATATTGACAAAATATTTATCGATCCAAACCGCAGGAAGCGGATTAAGAAGATTATAACAATCGTGTTGGTTGTCTTGATTCTCTCCCTTGTGATCGGCGGTCTGGTTTATTTGTGGAGGCGGAACCGGCGTTTAAAACGGGAGGATATGGCACAGTGCTTTGCCAATGCGGAAGTCTACATAGAAGACGATAATTATGTCAGGGCCAAAGAAGCGTGTGAAAAAGCGCTGGCACTGGCAGAAAAACTGCGGGATCAGGAGGCGCAGAAACGTTATAACAACTATCTGGTCTGTCTGGAAGCAATGATTCGGGCGGATGACGCCTACGATGAGGCAAAGTATGAGGAGGCTGAAGAAGCTTATCTTTCGGCAAAAGTCAGAACACGGTACGCAGACAATATAGGTACGGAATATATTGAAAACCGATTGCGGCAGATCGGGCGGTACGAACAAGTTTTTAATAACATTACGCTCGGGGACAGTCTGCTGGCCCACGGCAGCTATGAGATGGCGGAGCAGAGATATCTGGAAGCCAAGAAGGATGCGTCGGCGATTTATTTTGCGGAAGGCAAGCAGCAGGCTCTTGATGCCTTGGAGAAACTCTATGAGGAGTGGAGCGCGGCAAGGGAAGCGGCAGCGGAGCAGAGCGCCGAGCAGGCGGCGGATGAGGCTGCGGCAGCGGAATTGATCCGACAGGGAGACGAGGCGTACAGCGGCGGGGATTATGACGGCGCCATGGTATTTTATCTGATTGCATTGGAAAAATATACCGAGATGGAAGATACAGCGCAGATTTCCTTCCTGAATAAAAAGATCGTGGCGCTGAATGAAAAACAGCAGGAAGTAGAGACGAGAGTGTCAGAGGCGAAGGAGTTTGAGGAACTGGCCCGCGTGTACGAGGAAGAGGGGGACTACGAGCAGGCAAAATTACAGTATCAGTATGCCAAGAACATTTATGGAGAATTGAATCAGGGAAACAGGGCGGACGAGATTCAGAGTAAGGTTGATATCATGGAGACGAAGCAGGAAAAGGCGCAGGGGGAGGCGGAAGAAAAGGAGAAGGAAGAGGCCAAAAAAGAGGCGGAAAAAAAGGCGGAAGAGGAAGCCCAAAAATCCATGAGTGAGAATACGCTATATGAAAGATAAAAAGAGGTGTCGACTGTGAAAACTATCATGCGTATAGCAGCAATGACAATAGGCGTAGTAGCAGGCGTACTGGGCGTAGTGGCGCTAGTGATGATTGGGATAACAAGTATGATTTCTTTTTGCTTTTCGGGGATGAATCCGAGTCGGGAAGAAGAAAAATATGTAATTATACGTCTTAGTGCAGAGAGTAATTCAAGGGGAGATGAGGAGGATTACATTTATCGAGATGACAAAAAAATAGTTTGTTATTCTTTGAAAACAGAGGAATTAACAGAGTATGTTATCAATAAACCGGAAGGAGAAAGAATAACGTGGGATACGGATGTGGACAGTATGTTTTATTATGTGTTGTCAAATCACGTCATCAGGCGGTTTGATCTTGAGAAACAGATAGATGAAGAAATCCTTTCTGAAGAGGATATGCGTAGAATGTGCGGGTTTGAGCATTGGCCGGAAAGTACTTATATATTAATTGCAAGATCGGAGCAAGACATATTGTTGAATGTTGAAGACAACATTTTTATATGTCCGGTTGACGGAAATTTAAAAACAGATTGTATTGGGGTGAATACTTTGTTCTCGGAAGAGAAAAGAACAGGAGGAGAACAGGTAATTCAATATCGGGGAATGCGTATCGGGAGACGTTATGATGTGAAAAAAGAAAAGTATCAGATTACAGACATCTGGAAAGAAAAAAATGGGCGTCCGCTTTTTTCCTACGGAGAAAGATATACAATAAAAGTAGAGGAAACTCAAGTTATATTAAATCATACAAGGGGCTATTGTAATTATACTTATCAGGTGGAGGGTACGCCAAAAGAACAAGGAATAAGGTGTCTGAATACGACGGCGTATAAGAACTCACACATACAGGGGAATGAATTGACGACAGAAAACGGGCACATTATCGGCTTGGTGCATGTTCCACGAGAGTCTTATTGTGATTCTTTCGACCCGTCACAGGATGAACTGAAATGCGATGTCTTATTCCAGCTGAATCCTAAAACGGGCGAAAACAGTATTTTGTATAAAACGGAGAATAACCGTACCAGAATCATAGGATATCAGGACGGAGTGATTTATCTTTTGAGGGATTTCAAAATTTATAGCAGTATCATGGAAAGTAAGGAAGAAAAACTGATTGCGGAGCTTCCCGAGGATACCTTCTATGAGTTTGACTGGCAGGGAGACTATCTAATTGTAATATGTCGGGATGGCATATATGGGGCATATAAAGTGCGGTAGTGCGGCGGAAGGAGAGCAAAATGTTTTTTAGATAAAGATACATTCAATAATTTAAGGATTTAGTTGACGCGATAGCAAGATACGAGACGGCAAGTGCTGATGCAATAGGGATTAGTAAATAATTTATCAAGGTTTTAGGAGAGTTCGATTATGAAACGGGCATATGTGATTAGAGCATTTGCAATTATCATAATAAGTATTACGGCAGTGTTGGCATTAGGGTATCTGGCAGTAATTATGTTAAAGAATCTTTTTTATATACCAGACAGGAATTAGGGAAAGCATGTGATAATAAGGCTCAATGCGGAGAGTAACATAAAAGGAGATGATGAGGATTATGTTCTCTGGGTGGGCAATCAAATCATTCTCTACTCGTTTGAAACGGGAGAAACCACAGAATATCATTTGGAATCGACGGAAGCGGCAGGACGGTCAGGACTTGTGATAGGAACCGGGATGTACTCCGTGATACCGGATGGGACAATCAGACGGTTTGACATGGAAAAGCAGTCAGATGAAGAGATCCTTTCTAAAGAAGATTTATGTAGTATGTGCGGTCTTACATATCTGCCGAATGAATTTGATGTGTCAATCCGGCGGACAAGGAAAAATTTGCTGTTAATGATCGACGGGCATGATGAAGAAGAACTTTATTATATTTGTCCTATCGACGGGGAGTTGAAAACGGATTGTGTTGAGGTAAATAGTTTGTTCCCGAAAGAGGACAAGACAGGCAGGGAACAGAGCATTCTATATCGGGGAATGCGTATCAGGAGATCTTATGATGCAGAAAAGAAGAAATATCAAGTAATTGAGTTGGGGGAAAAAGATGGCAGACCGGAAATATTTAACTCTGCTCCCAAAGATACAGCAACAATAAGAGTAGCGGGTAAATTGATTTCGCTGGGGCATCAGAGGAACAATATGTCTAATTGGGTGGAAGAAGGTTCGGAAGAGCGAAGAATAGGCTGCCTGAATGAATCGGTATTTGATTTTTCAGTCATACAACCAGATAAATTAATGACAGAGAATGGAGAGATCATTGGGTTGGTGCATGCGATTAGAAATTATACGTGTGATTCATGGAATCCATCGCAGGATGAGTTGAGATATGATGTATTATTCTGGTTTGACCCCAAAACAGAAAAAGATGGTATTTTATACAGCCCATGGAATAACCGCAGCAGAATCATAGGATATCAGGATGGGGTGATCTATCTGTTGAAGGATTATAAAATCTATACCAGAACAGTAGAAAATGAAAAAGAAAAGCTGGTTGTTGAACTTCCCAGTGACACTAACTATATGTTTGACTGGCAGGGGGATTATTTAATCGTAATACGTCAGGATAGTATATATGGAGCATTTAAAGTGCGGTAATATATGATATTTGCCAGAAAATAATGATTGGCGAAGTGTCCATTTTGGACTTGAATCAGGAAAACTCTGAGGGAGGGGATGGGGAGGGAATCCCTTGTACTGTCTGGAGGATGAATTTGGAGGGATATGAACAGTTAAGCAGGCAGGCAAGGAAAAGTTCTCTTTGTTAATAAGAGGCGGAAAAAAAGGCGGAAGAGGAAGCCCAAAAATCCATGAGTGAGAATACGCTATAAGGAGAAAAAGATGGGAAAAAGCTATTTAGTGGACGGAGCAAAATTGCGGTGTATGAGCGGAAGTAAGAGTGGCTGCTTGCACGTATCAACCGGGTGCAATAATTATATTGAGAATGGGAGACAAAAGGCAAGTTGTGCGGATTGTAAGCCAAAAGATAATATCCCTTTTTTTGGTGAATGCAAGTTAAAAAGCGGTATGTCCTGTGAGAAATATATGAAATTGAAGAATAAATGGGAAACTCCGGGCGTTATTCCTTTGACAGAACGAATTAATGGTAATGAGGCATTGACCATGGAAAGCTTTTTGGTATGCAATAGGGGCAGCCTTATTTTCCCAGAATCATCCGGACAGGGAGGCGTCCAGTCAATTGACTGGAAGGAATACTGGAAACGTTATCTTTCGGAGATGTTTCTTTCAGATATACGAGGTGTGGCAGGAAAGTGGCTGTTTGACCCTATAAACGTAAATACTGGAAATTTCGTTTATGAAAAAGAAGACTTAATAATACGGGGAATCACAAAGTTGTCTTTCCATGTGACTTATGCTTCCATGGGAGAAAACAAGGGCGGAAGTCTTGGGGCAGGCTGGCATCATAATTACGAAATATTTATCGAGGAAGCAAAGGGCGGCGTTTTGTGGCTCCATCTTGGCGGTGGCCAGATGATTCCGTGTATGCGGAGTTTGGGGGATGTTTATGAGCTGGCGGGTACGGCAGGGCTTTTAAGGAAGGAAACCGACGGATACCGTTATGTCAGTGGGAATGGCATGGAGTACCAGTTTGATCAGTATGGGAAGATTGTAGAGAGGAAGGACAGGGAGGGGAATACAGACACTTTTCAGTATAATAAGGATGGACAGTTAGCGCAAGTAAACGGGGCGAACGGTGGCTCGCTTTACTACGAATATAATAAAGAAGGGAATTTGTACCGTGTAAGCGATCATACAGGCAGGGAAGTTAGACTCTGCTATCGTTATCGCGTCCTGTGTCAGTTTATCAACTCATCCGGACAGAGCTACACGTATCAGTACAATGAAAATCTGTGTTTGGAGAGCTTGACCACACCAAGGGGCATTGTGGGAGTAAAGAATGTGTATGACAGTGCGAACCGTGTGGTGGAACAGATCACGCCGGACGGTGGTGTGGTGGAGCTTCGCTATGACGACGGGGGAATGTGCACCTATGCGAAGAATCAGGAGGGCTTTATCACTTCCTACGAGAGCGACGATAAATTTCGTAATATCAGGACAATTTACAGGGACAGTGAGGAGCAGTTTGCATACAATGAAAGAAATCAGCGAACTTCTTACATAGATAGGAACGGAAACCAGACTGTATATGCTTACGACGATCAGGGGCGGATATGCCAAGTCACGGATGCGTCAGGCGTGCGACGGGAGTTTGCCTATAATAAAGACGGAAGAATGACCTCTTTCCGTATAGACGGTAAAGCCGTGCAGGAGAACGTCTACGACCAAAATGGGCGCTTGATCAAAACCGTGGACGCGCTTGGGCGGAGCAGGGAAACGGTTTATGGGGAAAAGGGACTGCCAAAGCGAATGACTATGCCGGACGGCAGCGTCATGCAAATTTCTTACGATGAAAGGGGAAACGTGCAGAGCATTACCGATGCTTACGGTGTGGCAACGGCATATGCTTACGATGAATTGAACCGGCTGGTGCAGATCACGGATGGGGCAGGAAATCAGATAGTCTATCAGTATGATGAGCGGGATCATCTTTTATCTGAGACCAATCAGGAGGGACGCGTCCGGAGATATACGTATGATGTGAGCGGCAGGCCCGTGCAGATAGAAGATTTCGACGGCGGGACTGTGGGCGTTTCTTATAATGCAATGGGAAAACCCGAAGTTTTGACAGATAAAGAGGGACGAAAGACAAAGAGAATCTATAACCTGTCGGGCAGGATAGAAAAAGAAATTTTTCCGACGGGCAGGACAACGGTTTACGAATATGACAGGGACGGACGGTTGGCGCAGGTAATACAGATGGCCTCGGAGCAGGAGGAGGCAGGGAAAGCCGTAACAGACTTTTCTTATGATCCGGTTGGAAATCTGCTTAAGGTGAGAGCGGGAGACGGACAGAAGGTTTTGTCTGAAACGGTCTATGAGTACGACGCTTTGAATAGAGTAGTGGCGGCGGTCGATCCCGCAGGCGGGAGGACAGCCTATGCCTATGATCGGAGAAGCGGCAGGGTAAGCAGCATGATAGATGCGGCCGGAAATGAAAAGACATTTCGGTATAATGAGGCGGGAGAGTTAATCGAGGAAACAGATATAAGGGGAAATACCATTCGTTATCAATATAATGAATGGGGGAAAGTGTCGGCTGTCACGGATGCGGCCGGAAGGGTGACGAGGCATTACTATTTGCCGGGCGGCAGATTGGAGAAAAGCGTTTATCCAAGCGGCAGAAAGATCGTCTATCAGTATGATGCGCTTGGCAGGATACAGGAAAAGACGGACGGAAAAGGATATCGTCTTTTCTATACGTACGATCCTATGGGGAGAGTTCTGCGCATAGCTGACAGCGCAGGACTGGAAACGGCATATACCTATGACGCCGCAGGGCATGTGAGCGCCGTAACGGATGCAGGAGGGAATGTAACCAAGTATGCTTATACCCTAAGCGGTAAACTGAGGGAAGTGACGGATGCGTTGGGAAATCGTACCGAATATACTTACGATGGGGAAGATCGTCTGCTGCTGATCCGCCAGTGCGGCGCAAAGGGAGAGGAAGACCGTACGACAGAATACGAAAGAGACGCCTTTGGGCGGGTGATCTGTGTGCGGAACGGGGCGGAGGAAGAACACTTCTGCTATGACGCGCTGGGAAGGATGGTTGAGAGGACAGATAAAGACGGGCTGGTGACAGCTTATGCCTACACGGCGGACGGCAGGCCGGAGAGCATTCTGTACAGCGACGGAAGAAAGGCGGAGCTTTCCTATACGCCCTTGCGGCAGCTTGCCATGGTTAAGGACTGGCTGGGAGAGACGAGGATTGACAGGGACAGACAGGGGATGCCGGTAGCTGTCACAGATCATAAGGGAAGATGCGTTCATTATGAATGGGGCAGTTTGGGAGAAAAAAAGAAGCTGGTCTATCCGGACGGTACGACGCTTACATGGCAGTATGATAAAATGTTGCGTCCGGTTTCGCTTGCGAGAACGGCAGGAGGAGAAACGCCGCTCCGGATCGATTATCGTTATGACGAGATGGGAAGGCTTCTGGAAAAACAGGATACCGGCGGCTATCATACCGTCTGGCATTATAATGAAATGGGACAGTTGGCAGAACTGCTGCATAAAGACCAAAGGGAGACACTGGAAAGATTTTGTTATACGTATGACCCTATGGGCAATAAAACCACGATCAAAAAGGAGAGAAACGGATTCCCCGCAGAGAGCGGGGAGTACCGTTATGTTTATGATGCGCTGCAAAGGCTGACTGAGGTAGAAAAAGACGGAAAGAGGCTGCGCAGTTATCAGTATGATTCTTTCGGGAACCGCATCTGTATGGAAGATTATGGCGAAGATATGCGGCATGTATTTGCCTATGACAGCATGAACCGGATGTTGGAGGAAACGGTTTCTCCCATATCAGGGGCGGAGGAAGCGGTCCGGCATATGACCTATGCTTATGACGGAAGAGGTAATCTGACGGGAGAGTACTGTGACGGCCGTTTGCTCCACGGGTATGCCTATAATGCGGCCAACAGACTGGAAAAAGCATGGAATGGCAGAGGCGAGGAAGCTGATTATTTTTATAATGCCCTTGGACAGAGGACGGGAAGGTACAGTGGAAAGGAGACGGAAGAATATGTACTGGATCTGACCAAGCCCTATCACAATCTTCTCGGCATAGAAAAAGCGGAGGGAGGGCAGAAATTCTTCTGGGACAGTAATGTGGCAGTCATGGAGGATGAGCGCAGAAGTCTGCATTATTATATGCAGGATGAGTTAGGCAGTCCTCTTCGTGTACTGTATGAGAGCGGCAGAGGGGAAGTCTATGGCTATGATGAATTTGGACGGGAAACTTCTTTTGAAGGCCGCTACAGCAGACAGGGTGAGAAACAGCCTTTCGGTTATACGGGATACCGTTATGAAGTGATCGGGCAGACTTATTTCGCGCAGGCAAGGGAATATCGGCCGGAGTATGGACGTTTTCTGGCGGAGGATAGTAAGAGGGGCAGGGCCGCTGTGCCAAAGACGAGAAACCGCTACGGGTACTGCTGGAATAATCCTGTTGGGATGGTGGATTTGAACGGTATGGAGCCGGAGGTTCCGGATATGAATTCGTTGCTTCAGCCGCTTAGGCCACAGGAGGAGACGCAGTTTCCAGAATTTGTGAATCCGTTTGAAACTATGGAGGAGAACAAGCCTGCAAGTGATTTTTTCGATTTAGAAGAATATATGTCAACAATTCAGGCCGCGCCGCCGGAGGTAATACCAGAGCCAGTAACAGCGCCAGTGGAAGAAGATTATGGCGATGGGATTACGGCTAAAATCAGAGAAATCACGAAAGACTGGGAGGGAACTTTTGTATTGAGTGCTACGGGTTGCCTTGGAGATGGACTATACATGTCAGGAGGCTATCAACTTGCAATAGACTGGCATGGAAATGTTGTCGCATATCCCGTATATGGAACGGGAGCACAGGCAGGCTCATCAGCGAAGTTAGACTTTGCGATCGGTTATTTGGATGTTCCTTATGCAGAAAAGGCAAAAGGATTTGGAACCGAAACAGGACTTTCGTTTGGGCTTTTTGGTATCGTGCCGGGTATATCATGGATAACGTCGAATGAAGACGATGGAGAATTCATTGGCAATGGCGGTATGTTTCATGTAGGATTAGGAGGAAATCCGACTATAATAGAAGTTCATACCGCAATGTCAGACGCACTTGAAATTCCAGGGTCTGTAAAACAATTCAATATTTATGACAAGATCGATGAATTTTGGTTTTGGATGGAGAGTAAAATCTAGTGTTTATAAGGAGCGGCATATGAATAAAGTTTTGTTTGAAACAGGATATATGGTAGATATAAGAGGAATTATGCTTACTGTCTTGAGTTACGGAGGACTTCTCTTATTTTATCTCAAGATAAAAAGCAATGCAAAAATAGAAAAAAGAGAAAACGTAGCATCACTTTTTACTGTAGTAGCAAAAGGAGTGTTAGTAATGAGTGTAATAGGGCTAGTATCTTTGATTAAAGAATATAAAGATGTTGTAATAACGTATAAAAACGGCAATTATGTTGAAATAGAGGGGACAGTGGAGAATTATAGTACAGTAAAAGATGACATTGAATATTTTACTGTAGACGGGGTGGACTTTAGATGTTCTGAAGGAGAAGTATTCGGATATGCAAAACTTAAAAAAAATAAAATTATAATAAGTGGACGACATTTAAGAATAAGATATATTCCACTTAAGCATGAGAATGTGATCGTGTACATCGAGCAGATGATGCCGGAGGAGTGGGAGACAGATTAGGCCGGAAGTATTCTT